>NZ_JAUOQC010000010.1:0-139150 GCF_030547495.1 Neptuniibacter sp. 2_MG-2023
GCCGAAGGTGGGTCTCAATTTACCCGTTTTTAAAAGGATTTAAAAAGGTGGAATATCCTCAAGAACAACCATACAAGCCGCTCAAATACGTTCCGGCCATAAAAAGCGTGGCCTCCACCGGACTCGCTAACGCTCGCCGTTTAGCGGGGCGTTAGAAATATCACAAACTTAAGGAGAAGTTATGCCAACTGGAGTAAATCAAGCAGTTATTGCCATCTGGATTACGATTGGATTATCTGTTGCAGCTGCACTGATTAATCGATGGATAGGTGAAATATCTAGTGGCGAGTTCATGTGGTACATCATCGTATATGCAATACTCTGTGTTTTTCCTTATAAACTCAGTAAGGGTAGTAACCCCGCTCGCTGGGTCTACGCAATATTTTTTGCGGTAAGTATTCTTTTTATGCTTGGTGGTGTATCTAGTGATATGCCAAAGGCGGATTGGATAGTTTCTATCATTACCCTACCTATCGAAATATTTATAATTTATCGTCTCTTTCAGGCAGAGGCATCGTTATGGTTTAAACAGCATTAAATTTCTAACAAGGGTAAGCACTTGACCCAAAAAAGCTACGCTTTTTCGGTCAAGTGTTACCGGCGTTATAAGTCACTCGCTCTATCTAGTTTCCTGTAGTATTATGTATTACATGTGAACACATGTGTATGGAGCCGACTATGAGCGTTACTAGTATTCGCCTTAATAATGAGGTTGAAAGGCCTCTAGAGGACCTTTCAGTTAAATTAGATAGAAGTAAGAATTACCTTATAAATCAGGCGGTTAAGGAGTTTTTAGCCCGTCAAGCCATGGAAGATTCTCGCTGGGAAGACACCCTCCAGGCCCTAGATTCCGTAAAATCAGGCAAATCCATCAATGGCGCTAAAGTTGAAGAATGGCTTCAGAGCTGGGGCTCCAAAGGCGAGAAGGCATCACCTCAAGAATGACTATTTCTTATACGCCGGAAGCTGTAGGTGACCTGTCTCGGTTACGGGAATTCATTGCCGAAAAGAACCCAAATGCAGCTCAAAGGATTGCTGGCGAACTTCTAGAAGGTATCAGTAAACTCGAGACGTTCCCCAGAATGGGCTTACCGGTAGCTAAAGCGCCTGACCCTGAGCTCATTAGAGATTTATTTGTAACTTCGTACACTGTACGCTATCTCATAGCTAGTGAAGAAATTCACATCTTGCGTGTATGGCACAACAAAGAAGCCGAAAAAAACTGATAACAAATTGCTTCAGTTGATTCCCTACACTCTGTTTGATTTGCGCTAGAAAAATATTGGCGCAAATCAAACTCCATTCCGGTCACAACTGAGCAAGGCGTTATGTGTAGGTATGAAGAGAAATTGTCCTGCTTGTGGTGAGAGAAGTATTAACGTAATTGGTGTGACCTTTTGGAGCACTAAGTGCAGTAACTGTGGTGCTAAAGTTCAAACACAGTATTGGGCATCTCTCATATTCAATGTATTGTTTTTTATTGGTAGTTTGGGTTTGTTGTGGTTTGGTTTTATTAATCTGTATGTATTCATATTACTTCAAATAGTTAACTGGCTTTTGGTTGAAGCAGTTTCTCCATTAAAAGCTTCGAAGTAATAGCAAACACATAGCAAGTCAATCCACCGCCTACGGCGGCTGATTGAGGCGTTGGTATGAATATGACAACAACGGTATCGATCATCTCGCTTTTGCTACTAAGCTTTGTGGTTTTCCTGACTACATTGGTAGAAGTAACTACGTGTACTCAGGGTAGTCTCGATGTTTGGCTTGTATCATTATTCGTGTTCGTGCCAGCAATTGTAGGTCTTTCTGGCGTTGCTCTCATTGGGCGAGCGCGGAGAATTTTTGTACGCTGGTTCACATTGCCTGTGTTATTGGCGCTACCGTTGTCCAGTTATCATGTAGTCCGATATATTATCGGCATTAATTTAAAGGGTGAGCATCCTTGTAGCATTGCAACGGGAACGGATTTCGAATCTTTTCCTCTGGAGCCATGGGTACCTTATTGGGCCCCCATCCATTTTGCGGCGCTTGTTTTTTGCAGCTGGGTTGTCTTCCAATTTTGGTTCGGCAAGAGAAAAGGCTAACAGGTTATCAACTTGATGCACCATACTCCGCGCCTTTTTGGGGTGGCTACGCCACCTTACCCAAAAAGCCACTCCATATGTGGCACAGATTATCATGGCGTTAGGTGTGTTTTATCCAAAGACCAAGGAGGAGGTTCTGATGACTGATTATGTGGGTTCTTGTCTATGTGGCACTGTGAGTTTTGAGATAAAGGGTGATTTTGATAGTTTTTACCTGTGTCATTGTCAGCATTGCCAAAAAGATACGGGTTCGGCTCATGCGGCAAACCTATTCTCACGGTCAGCAACATTGGTCTGGCGGTCGGGTGCCGATGCTGTGACGTCCTTTACGCTTCCAGACACTCGTCATAGCAAAAGCTTTTGTAAGATCTGTGGTTCAGCACTGCCAAATACTCAGATCGAAGGTTTGCTCGTCGTTCCCGCAGGGTGCTTGGACACTGAAATATCTATGGTGCCTACAGCGCATATCTTTTTGTCCAGCAGAGCTGCTTGGGATGAGGAATTAGGGGAAGTAGCAAAGTTCGATGGGCTGCCTGATTGAGCTACTATCACATACTGTTGGTGGACGCATCTACGTTCCGGCACATCGGAAAGCCAAAGGTTAAATTTTCAATCAGGTTTAGTGATGAATATTGAAGTTGTAGAAAAAGCAGATCATCTTAGGCTGCTAAAAATTTGGGAAGGATCTGTGAGAGCAACCCATGATTTTTTGGCGGAAGAAGATCTTCAGGAATTAAAGCCACTGATCTTAGAGCAGTATTTTGACGCCGTTGATTTAAGGTGTGCAAAAAATAGTAAGGGTGAAATATTGGGGTTCTGTGGTGTACATGGAGGTAACATTGAGATGCTGTTCATTTCACCTGATGCGCGTGGCAAAGGTTTAGGAACTCTATTAGCTACTTATGCGATCAAGTCCCAAGGGGCTAGCAAAGTTGATGTTAATGAACAGAATGAGCAAGCGTTAGGTTTTTACCAGCATATTGGCTTTTCTGTCACGGGCCGTTCACCAATTGATGGTCAGGGCAAGCCTTATCCGCTGTTGCATATGGCGCTATAAACATTAAATAAGGCCAAGCAACGTGATAGCTTTTTATAACGCCAACCAATCACTAAAGAGAATCTAATTCAGATGCCAGAACCTGATCCATTAAAAATCATTGCATTTGCAACGCCAAAAGATCTTGGCAAGTGGCTCGAGAAGAATCATGCAAGGGAACGTGAGTTGTGGGTAAAGATTTTTAAAAAGAATACTGGAATCCCAAGTGTTACTTGGAATGATGTGGTGATAGAAGTTTTATGCTGGGGCTGGATTGACGGTGTAAAAAAGTCAATTGATGATCAAGCCTATCTTCAACGCATAACTCCTAGAACAGCACGAAGCAATTGGTCTAAAAGAAACACAGAGCATGTGGAACGTTTGATAGGCGAAGACCGGATGAAGGAACCTGGGCTTGTACATGTGCATGCAGCAAAGACTGACGGTCGGTGGGAAAACGCCTATGTAGTAAGTGAAATGGAAGTGCCTGCAGATTTCTTGGCAGCATTAGATACTCAGCCAAGAGTAAAAAGTTTTTTTGAGACACTTAATAAATCGAGTCGTTATGTTATTGCTTACGGTTTAACAAGCGCAAAGAAACCCGAAACTAGACAAAGGCGTTTCACAAAATATATGGAAATGCTTGTGCATGGGGAAAAACCCAAATAGTTGAATCGTGTATATCAATGCGCTTAGTACTCAGGGTTGGGGCAGAAATAATACTATGTCGAATCACTATACTTTTACGTTGAATTTAAAACTTAAACGCAATCTAATGGCCACAGAAATTGCCACATTAGAATATATTCTTAATGGTAAGGAACCAAGGGGGCAGATCTTACATCGTGCGTGTTGGTTACTGCTATCTGACCCTTAAGTTTATGAGTAATAAATGGGTCAGAGTCTATTTATTAAAAAAACTGTAGGAGCTCAGCCCCTGAGCGAATCTCTGAGCAAGCCTCTGACAAGGTTGTTCCTTAAGCAAGTGTCGGATAAGTCATTAATCCACTAAGAATCGATGACAAAGGGAAGAAAAAGAAAGGCGAGTTAATACTTTTTTATCAGACCAATCGTCAATAGTTGATAAGGATAAAGCTTTATGGAAGTGATTCTCATCATTTGTCTACTTCTCTTGTTGGTCGGCATACTCTTTCTTGTCATTAGGTTTAGCAAGTGGATTTTGCGAAGTAAAATGAGGTTAGGTGTATTTTTAATATTGCTGGGAGTAGGTATTGTTGGGCAGGGTATTCATCACCTTTTTTTTAAGAATATGCAGTTCATACAATCCGAGGTCTATCCTGACCTTTATTTAATAAAGTATCCAGACAAGGATCAGAAAGTTGTTCATCAAGCCATCCGTGAAAAAGTAATAAAACACCTAGCCAATGGGTTTCTACAAGGTAAAAAGCTGGCTTATCAAAGAGAAGATTCTATTTTCTTCTATACTTACTACAAGACTTTTCCTTTAAGTATTTTTCAGGATGCTGGTACCGAATACTTTTTAGAAAACGAAGAGGATCTGGGTGGGCTTGTTACTGAAGAATTAGGTATGTACAGGCAGTATAAATTAGCTGAATTTTATTATGCTCCCTGCAAAGCCGATGAAACGTTGTATTGTGGTGAAATCAGTTATTTTAATAAGGGTGATTTCGTTAAATCTGAGAACCTGTTCAATCTGGTTACTTCAAGCAATGTGGCTAAAGAGGTTAATGCAAAGGTTGTTAACCCTGCTTTGGACGATGCTACCCGTCGCGATGTATCTATACAATATAAGGGCGAATAAATGGGGTTAGAATATATTGATTAAGTTCATTTATCGTTGGCTGCACTGAATAAAAATGGACGTTACCCTATACCCAAAATGTATGAATGGGCATAGGGCAGGCTAGGCCTAGTCACGATTCACGGCTTATTGTAAATCTTATCCTCTGCAATGCTCAGTGTCGCGGATCCATTGAGTCTGCTCTCTGGATTCCCGCTAATAGCTGAAGCGAAACGCTACCAAACAAATTTCACCGTAGCGGCAAAGCTGTGGTATTTATCAGAGCTTGCTAATTCACCGTTGTAACCGACATTCAAGGTTGTGTTTCTATTCAACTGACTTGTGACACCCAGACCAATTTGTAAGCGGTTTTTATCTAAATCAGAACCATCTACTTTGAATGTACTGGTTGGTACCGCAGTGAAACCCGCTTCAAGTTGTGATTGACTATCTAAATGCTCATGCACATAAGCAATGCTGGCCGCTGGGGTAATCGTTTCATTATTTTTGGTTTGAATCTCTCGGCTTAACCGTAAGCCTAAAATGGTACGTAAACTGTCTTCGTCTTGTTGCTTAACACTTAAGTTCGCTGTGCTTGCTCCAGTCTCAATAAAGCCATCACGCTTATTGTGACTGTAACTCACGCCAATATACGGTGTAAGAGTGGTATCTAAATTCAGTTTAATGTCTTTGCCCGTTTCAAGTGCTACACCTAGGTTAATACTGTCATAGTTTGATGTGGCGGTATTGACTGAGTTACCGACAGTAACAACCCTTGTTGCATCAATTTTATGTAAGCCTAAATTGACCGATGTATTCATGTAAATATTGTCGCGTGCCCAGCTTCCGTAAGCTCCAGCTTGGAAGGATTCAATATCACTGTCACCCGCAAAAGGATCAACATTACTTCGGGTATAACTACCGGCAACACCGACAACAAAATCACGCCATTGGGTATCTATACCTAAGGCAACGCCTGCGCTTTGATAATCGGAACCACTCGCATTAGTAGTATCGGCTATGGTTCCGAAACCTCCTAGCCCTTGCATCCACCAACCGCGAGGATTAGCTGCTAAACTTGATGGCTCCATCATACCAATAGGCCAATTGTTTGAGTTATCCGCAAGCAGGTAACCTTGCATTGGCTTGAAGGTTTGTGGATTAAACCCGAGTTGGCTATTCGTACTTTGAGTGCTGCGACTAAATAACAACTGTTTGAACTGTTGGCCAAGTTTATTCATGACGGCTTGGTTTTGAGTGTGTTGAATACCGCTTAAACTATCGAACGCTTGTTGCGCACCTGATTCAGTCAATGGAGTGATATTGTTGACAATGGATTGTAAGGCGGTGGTGTTGTTATCCAGTACAGCGGACACAGCAGTTTGGTTCGGAGTACTTGCGATGTTGTTAAAGCTAATATCGTTACGCGTTAAGTTCAGTAACACGTTATTGGCATCATAACTTAAGGTAGGGGTTAAAAACGCTAGATTGGAATTTACACTGCCAAAGGTTGTTCCGCCTAAACCGCCTGTCGCGGTTAAAATGGTGTAGTCAGTCGTAGCGGCATAAGTACCGGCTTCTGGTTGGACATTCACGGTAGCTCCGGTTAAGGTTGCCGTGCCTGTGGCTATGATTTTATCGGAGTTACCGGCAGCATCAACTTCCACATTGTAGTTACTACCGGCGCTAAAGACGACATCCCCAGTTACGTTGATGGTTCCAATCGAATTACCCGGGGCAAACGTTCCCCCGCTGTTGATTGTGACGTTGCCGACAGTACCGCTACCACCTAAGGTAGCACCCGTATTGACCGTTGTGCTTGAATTTGCAATCGAACCATTGACCGACAAGATACCATCATTAATGGTGGTGGTTCCTGTATAGGTGTTAACGCCAGTGAGGTTTGTATTGCCTGTACCAGCTTGGGTGAACGACCCTGTACCACTCATGACACCGGCATAAGTACCGTTGGTGGTTTGATCAAAAGTAACATTCGCATTATTAATGATATTGCCTTGTAGTGAAGTCGTTGTACCTTGCAATGTGCCGCCACTGACTGTTGTACCGCCGGTGTAGGTATTTGTTCCTGTTAATGTCTGTGTGCCCGAACCTTGTTTGGTTAGCCCACCAGTACCCGATAAAATACCGGAATAACTTGTCGATGTATTATTACCGCCAGTCGTCAACGTGTTGGCATTCAACGTCACATTACCTGCACCCGCTAATGAGCCAATGCTTAAGCCTGTTGTCAGATCAAGTGAGCCACCGCCTACCGTTACGGCACTGTTACTACCTAACGCACTGGTATTGGAAGCTCGCAGGAGACCTGCACTGATAGTGGTTGCACCAGTATAGGTGTTGGCGCCAGACAAGGTCAATGTGCCTGCACCAGTTTTTGTTAAAGTACCGCTACCACTTATGCTCTTGTTATAGAAAGCTCCAGAATTAGCCTCATTGCTGTAGATAAAGCTACCGTTGTTAATGATATTCCCATTTATCATTAAACCTTGTGCTTCTAAAGTACCGGCTGAAATATTGGTAACGCCAGAGTAGTTTTTAGAACCTGTAAGTATCAGCTTTCCGTCGCCCAGTTTGGTTAGTGCATTTGGAGAAGTACCTCCAGAAAAACCAACGATCGCTGAAATTGTTGCTGTATCCCCAATGTTTGTAACCGTATATGAATTGACAGGATTGGCGAAGAATATGGCCTGTGACGAAATCCTGTATCCATCACTAGAAAATGTAATGTCTCCAACAGTCTGGGCGGTACCCAGCGTTACTGTGCCCCCTGTCCCTCCAAAGTTCGCATTATCACCAGCTACCCATGCCTGATTGCTTGTGCCAGCGGCATCGTTGGTCCAGTTCGTGGTGGTCGTGTTCCAGGTACCGGTACCACCAATTGGCGCACCATTGCCGCTGGAGGTATCCGTACCATCCCAATAGACGGTAGCTGCATTTGCATATTGGTTCATACCAAATAACATTAACGGTAACATCGCCCAATAAAGGGGTTTTAATTTAGAGTGAAGAACGCTTGAACCTTTTAGTTTGTGTTCCACCTGAATATCCTCTATTTAATTGTTATTGTTATCGGTGTTGGTACGATTTTGTAGACGGATGCAGAGCATGACTTTAGTAAAATTTATGTATTTACTTTGAGTATTGCAAGGCAATTCGACATTATATGAGAATATGAGTCGATGGAGTAAAGGGCTATCCAGTTTCCGAAAAACTATGGATTAAAATGCCTTTTTACTTGGGTTTATAATATTGTTTTTAGCTTAGAGCGTAAGTGGAATTAAGATGGCTGAATGAATTAGGTCGCTAGGGTTTTGGATGGGGCAAAGTTGTTGGATTCCAAAAAAACACTGAAATCAAATGTCCGCCAAGACTTCTGGCGCATTAAACCGCGATGGTATATTTAGGTTTCCAGTGAACAAGCCGCCCAGTACTTAGCGTTAGGCCATAAATAATACTATGTCGAATCACTATACTTTTACGTTGAATTTAAAACTTAAACGCAATCTAATGGCCACAGAAATTGCCACATTAGAATATATTCTTAATGGTAATGGCTCTCCACCGACTGATTTACCCAATCACTCCTTTTTTTCTAGCGGCTTACCTAACTATGTTTACTGGAAATCATACAAGGAGTTTCCAGTAGGGGGTTGGCGATCTGAGTTTTGGCAATCAGTCTACTCCCCTGGTTGTGCAGCCGATGGTCAAATGAATTATGGCGTAAATTTATATCTGCCTAGCCATAAATTGGAAGGGGCTCTTAGCGAACTCCCATTTGCTTGTTGGCTTGCAACCATTAGTACTTCAATTGGTTATGTTGGGGCAATTACCTGTGAAGATGATGATATTGGGATGCCACTTTTTCTTCTGTTTATCAATGATGGGCAGTTAAAAATAAGTAGTTTGCCTGACAACCTTGAACTGGAATCTGCTGAAGGCATATCGGGTTGATCGAACATCAATAGAGAAAGCTCTGGCTGCTTTACAACAAGATAGTTCAGTTAATAAATATAAGGTTATACTAGCCAATGGCTTTAACAAAGCGTTGCACTGGGCAAGTCTGAGAATGCGACGTTATCCAAGATGAGTTGAAGTATTAATTCTGAATAGGTAGTAAATAAAATTGGCAGTGCTAAAAAAATTTCCCAAAGCGAGTGACGGAAATACCTTTGATGAAACACTATTTGGTCTTATCGCCGATGATCTGGAAAAACAAGGGTACAGCATTCGGCATGGAGCTCTCCCTGATGATATATCAAGTTCTTTGTATTCATACCAACAAGATTTAAATGCGGCCAAATACGCTGATGCAGGTATTGGGCGTGGTGAGGACTTTTTAAAGACCGAATTTGTAAGAACGGATGAGATTTTTTGGATTGTTGAAGAGTCGGATGCGGGAAAGAAGTGGATCGATTGGACATCTAAATTACAGCGTTTCTTAAATCAAAGGCTCTTTTTAGGTTTATTCTCTTTTGAGAGTCATTTTGCACATTATGCGCCGGGGGCATACTACAAAAGACATCGCGATGCTTTTCGAGGAGAGGCAAACCGCGTTCTATCGGTCGTAACATACTTAAATCCAGCCTGGGGACACTCTGATGGTGGTGAGCTGGTGTTATATAGTGATGATCAAGATCGTGAAGGGTTAAAAGTTGTTCCTTTATACGGAACTTTAGTGTTTTTTCTGAGTGAAGAGTTTCCTCATGAGGTGTTGCCCGCTACTAGGGATAGGTATTCTATTGCTGGTTGGTTTCGTGTTAACAATTCAATTAATAATAATATTGACCCGCCTCGTTAAGTCGATCGATTCAAAGTATAACAGGCACTTCAAAAATGACGCTTGGCTGCATATTTTAAGCGGGCGTTATGTATAGGACATAAAATGGTTAATCTTGAAGATATAAGTATGATTTTCAGTCTAGCTGGAAGGTTTTCGGAATGAGCATTGCTTGGGTAATAGCTTTTTATTGATCGCTATTTTGTTCATAGTTATCTTAGAGTCCGCAGGAATTATCAGTCTTGCCTAACAAATTAATCAATGGCGTTCCTACGGTGCTGGACCTTCACTTTGCGGCTTGCCGCTTGGTTTCGGTTATTTATGTAAGGCGTTGTGCTTCAAAAAAATAAAAACCGCCTAAAAACATGGGAGTGTGTTCTATATGAGTCTCGCTAGGTTAGAGAGTAGATGGAAAGCCTGTTTTACATCGATAGTGCTGGTGAGTCCTTTTCCTATTTTAATTATATTTTTTGTGGCCCTCGACTTTCGTGCTCCTTCAGATATAGATAATAGTGTGCTTATCTTTTTTAGCGTCATGTTTAAATGGATCATTGCACTTTTAATGGGTTTGTTTCTCTATGTGTTGATATCCTTATTAGGCTGGCTTCTTATCGGTATGCCAATCAGCAGGCTAATAGAAAAAAGTAATAACCCTAGTATTTTTATTTATTTGGCCGTTTCAATATTTTTTAGCCTATGTTTAGGGGTGTTTAATGCTCCCAATACTTCTATCGCTAATAATTTACAATCAATCGCGTTTTTTGCTATTCCTATTGTTTTACAAACAACGATTTATAAAATTTACTTAAATAAAATAATTTCACATAACAAGTAGCTGCGTCAAAAGCCACATGGGAAACATATGGAGCCTGAAATCATATTTCGAATCGCTTTCTGTTTTGGTTTTGCTGGCAACGAATTTATTGGCCTCAGGTTAAGCCAGTAACATAACGGATACATTATTAATAATAAGGACGAACCATGCCTGGTGCATTCGCACATCTTGCAGCGGTTAATTTCGCACTAAGTAATGCAAACCTCAAAAAACTAAATATGCCTAAGAGGTCAAAGTTAATCCTAAGTAGAAATCAAAAGTTTGTTGAGTTGGGCTGTGTCAGTCCTGACTATCCCTATTTGATGTTAATAAGCCCAGCTCAAAAGGCGTGGGCAGATAAGATGCATTATGAAAAAGTAGGTGTCTTAATAAAAAAAGCAATCTTGCTTGTGAAGGTGCTACCGAATAAAGAGCAAGAGAAAGCGTTTTCTTGGCTGTGTGGTTTTGTTGCCCATGTGATTACTGATATTACAATTCACCCTGTGATTGAGCTGAGAGTTGGGCCTTATAAGGAGAATGCAAAAGAGCACCGCATCTGTGAAATGAACCAAGACGCATATATCTGGCCAACGCTGAACTTAGGTAAGATCGGTTATGCCGATAGAGTTAGAGATAATATTGGTGCCTGTAATGATGCTCATAATCCATCGGATTTAGATAAAACCATCACGACGTTATGGGGACGCTGTTTAACGGAGATCTTCCCTGAAAAAGCGAATGCTACACCGCCAGATATTAATGGTTGGCATAAAGGTTTTCGGTTCATCGTGGATAACGCCGACGAAGGTTATCGACTTTTTCCTTTTGCTCGGCATGTTGCGGCTAAACAAGGGTTAGTTTATCCCAATCAAGACGCCATCGATCCCTCTTATATTAAAGCTTTAAAAACGCCTGATGGAGTCGCCGATTACGATGCTATTTTCGAACGTGCTGTTGAAAACGTAAGGGAATACATCTGTTGTTTGGCTAATGCTGTTTTTGATGAGGGGAGTGTTGATATGTTCTTAAACTGGAATTTAGATACCGGCCTCTGTGAAGACGGAAATTTAACCGCTTGGAATAACACATGAAACATCTACTCTTTATTATTGTATCTATGCTAATCGTTGGATGCTCTACATCTAACCCTTATAACAATGAAAAAATGTATGACTTAGCGTCACAATTTAAAGACCTGTCGCAAACGGTTGATGGTTCTATTAAATTTGGAGAGGTTGCGATTGAAAATGGTCATCAAGCCTTAGAACGTGTTTCGATTGAGCAACCGGATAAGGTTGCCCCTTTTGCCGAATATATCATCAAAGTTGAAGTGCAAGGTGACAATGCGGTGCTTCTATTATGCGATGAGGATATTGCTCTTATAGAAGATGCCGGCTGTAATGCCGTACTTGATAAAGTCTATTGGCAAGCGCTTAATCCTAAGAGTTGTGTGATCACATTAGATAGTCACCAGCTTTGCAAATAGAGAGTGGGCGCTAGGGTACGTCTTGCCTAGAGCCTATTTGATTGTTTTTCCTGTCGGTCAAGCACGCTACATTAGGTAGGAATTCAGCCTGTGAGCGAAAGGCTCAGTGTAACCTGAGGGGCTTAGGTCGTAGCTTTATTGCTACAGCTGTTAGGGCAGCTGTAGCGAAAGAGAAACAGACTTTACATCATTGTTCTTATGATGAAATAAAATATTTTTTAAGGTTAATTTGTAATCAATTGATTTCAATCGTTAACACATGGTGATTAGGTGTAACGGCCTCTATTTTTAACTAATGGAACTATCTTTGCAATTTCATATCAGAATATTTAGTGCCCTGTAAAAAAGGGTAATGAGTAATTAACCGTAAGCAGGCTGTGTTATGAATTTAAAAATAGGAATAGGTTTTTTCTCGGCGATGGTTTTTTCTTTATCTGTTGTTGCAGGTTCTGAAGGTGTTTCCACTCAATATAAAGGTGGTTTTTATGATATGGCAGGTTATTTGAATAAGACAGCAGTTGTCGGTTCTGATCAGCCCAGAAACGCGCCTATAAGCATTAAGGGTGGGCCATTTGATATGAATGGTTATTTAAAACTGACGGCTTTTTCTACAGTTTCAACTCTGGGCGACAACAAGTCAGTTCAGGTTGCTGCAATAAATATGCATGCCAATCCGAATCTGTTATTTGTGCCTGGTGCTTTAAATCACCATCTATAAGAACCGTTGAAAAGCATTTGCCTTTTTATTGTTTTATCGCTCTTTTCTCGTCTATATCTCGTGCAGCAGTTTTAACTGCGGTGCAGGGTATATAGATTCTATTTATATTGGTCGACGACGTTTGCCCTAAAGCTTTTCAGTCTAGGGGGCTACTTATAAGAGATCCTAATTCAAGTTTTCTGTTGTTTTACGGTTCCTTAAGGTTGCACCGGTTATTGGGCTTTTAAGGGTTTAGGTTCTAAATTGAATTTGTGACAGTGGGCCTCATAACGTGCTTTTAGCTCGGATTCGCCTAATAGATTACCGGGCTCGTCGCGATAGGAGCCGTCGCCATTGAGAGCGGTACCTTGCCATGTCTGTTCAATCGCGGTGCGTTCTCTTTGTTGCTTAAACCAATGGATGAAACGGTTTGCTTGGGCTAATAAGCGATAGCTAGAGGCGCTACTATTAACGACCATAGTATAAAAAAATGGTCGGGGCGCTAAGTTGCCCGGTATTATTTCAATTTTATCGTACCAAGGGCTTGCTGGGTTTTTACATGCCCAGTAATAGATGGGTAGATCAATACCAAAGGCATCGACAATACCATCGGCAAGGCAGTGGTGTATGCGAGATTGATCGGAGTAGGCGATTAGGTTATTCAGCGTGATGCTGCCCCCCGGTTTTTTCTCGTTACTACTCCAGCGGACGCCTAGATCCTCTAAAATCATTAGGGCTGCAGGGTCGTTGATCACACCGACAACTTTATCTTGTAGATCTTGGATACTGTTGATTCGATCGTCGCCTTTACGACGGGCCAATACCCAAGGTAAGTAGGTATACGCTTCAGAATAGGCAACATTGTCATATTCGGCGGAGGGCGGTAAGGCGCTGATAACAATGTCGGCGGGTGGTTGGCCGAATTTTTTGCCTGATGTTAGTAGTTCTGTACACATATCCCAGGGTGCTTCGATAAATTCGCATTCGACCCCGAGATAGCGGGCAAATGCTTGTGCATAATCGACATCTAAGCCTTTGAGTGGTTCACCTAGCTTTTCACGGAATGATAAACCAACAAAACTAGGTTCAATGGCGACGCGTAGTTTGCCTCGACGGAGTACGTCGTCTAATTGGTCATGTCCGGCATCGGCAACTAAGTGTAATTTATTTAGCGTTTGATTGATCGCTTTAGAGGCTAGATGGATATCAGTACTATGAATATCGACTTGATCTAACCCTTTCGACATATCTTCAACAACGTGATTAATCAGCTGGTTTTTATTGCTGATGCGCTGCATTGAACCGTTGCTCATTTCTAGGGTTTCAAAGATGACCGCAGTATTCTCCATGACGGCACTGAGTTGTGTTGCTATAGAGTTAAATAGCTCGGTTAATTGCTCTGTCGCTGATTGGGTGACTTGGACGAAATTGTCCAATTTTTCAGTATTGGCTGCGCTGATATTACTTAGTTCAGCATTCACTTGAGAAAAGTCGAGCTGTTCGGCTGCTTGATTGGCTTGCTCTGTAGTCACGTTTGCTAGGCGTCTTACTTCATCGGCAACAACGGCAAATCCGCGACCATGTTCACCGGCTCGAGCAGCCTCAATTGAGGCATTAAGTGCTAAAAGGTTAATCCCTTTCCCTATCTTAAGAATACCATTAAGCACCTCGTTTACATTGCTAGATTTATCAGCAAGGGAGCTGCTTATCTCATCTAGTGATAGGCTAATTGAGCTGTTTACTTCATCTACTTCTGTTTTAATCTGTTGTTGGAGAGAGCTTACTTTAGTGTTAGAGCTGTTTAAGTAATCGTTGGCGACATTGAGTTCGGTGTCTAATTTTGTGGCACGTTGGTTAATCTCTGAGAGAAAGTTTTCTTGTGCTTCTAATGCTCTGAATATTTGCCGGGATAGTTGTGCTGTTTGGCTACTAATCAGTTGTAATGCGCGATAGAAACGCTTCTCATCATCTGAGAAGCGAGGAATGTCGATGGTCTGGGAATCTGGCGCATAGGTAATAGATGCTTGGGTATCCGAAGTTGTATTCTGTGATTTACCAAAAAGTTTATTAAATAGTGTCATAGCTAATTCCAAAAGGAGTACCCAGTAAGCACTATCTATAAGCAAATCTTGTTCCATAAGAATATAAAATTCGTAATAGGAATAAAATAAACGTATTTTTACGATATTATGCCTATCTAGCGAGCGTTTATAGCTCAATAGAAGGAAAGAACGTCGAGTGACAGGCTATAAATTGGCTGTGGGCGAGTCCCTTTGCACTAGCGTTGTGCTTCTTTTGTTACATAAATGTGCGTTAAATGCGTGGATTTGTGGATTTTAACTTTTTATCTTCACTTTCCATGCTCGATGATCAATAGGGGCGATCATTGTACCTAGGCATCACCAAAGCAGGACTAGGTCACAGAAAGGAGGGCTAGGTAACAGGAAGAAGGGCGAATACCATATCTAGAATTAAACGACGTGACCGTGGGAGCCCATCCTTTATGTCTGACAGGGTGCCAGAGCGAAAGATTATTAGAAAATACTTATCTTGGACTGACGAGTATTTCCATTGTGTTTGACCCATATAGCTGGCCATATCATGATACTGTGTGGTCTTTAACAGCGTGCTACCCGCATCACTTCACAGGATAAAAGGGATAAGTGCCTATGAAAGTTTATTTTTCACATGGTAAAGAGAGTGGGCCATGGGGCAGTAAAATCAAACGATTGGCGGGTATCGCTCAACAGAAAGGTTACGCTGTCGATAGTATTGATTATTCCGATATTTTAGACCCTGATCTGAGAGTTGAACGCTTGCTTAGTGTACTGGGTGAAACCGGCGAAGCGTTTGTGTTGGTCGGTTCTAGTATGGGGGGTTATGTGTCATTGGTTGCTTCAGAACAGGTGAATGCCAAAGGTGTTTTCTTATTGGCTCCTGCACTCTATATGGAGGACTATCAGCAGCAAAACTATCATCCCCATGGGTATGTGGAAGTTGTGCATGGTTGGTCGGATGATGTTATTCCCGTCGAAAACTCGATTCGCTTTGCCAAAGCCGTGGATTGCTCATTGCATCTCATTTCCGGTGATCATCGGCTTAATAGCTCGATTGAAGTAGTTGAACAGCTATTTTCGCAGTTTCTTGTCTCGGTTGACTCGCATTGAGATTCATCCGCTGGTCTGGTTTTGTTCTATGATTAAAGCATCTACGCGATGAAACCCCATGGATACTTATATGTGGCTTTGGCGGCGATAGGATTGATCTGAAAGATTAATGGATCATGGTGGCGATTAATGGGTTAAACTTATTGTTTAATGCGACGACTTCATTGGGGCTGCTTACGTTGAATCAAGAAGACCTGTGCCCATCTGATAAATGCCCTCTGTGTGGCAAAGATAATCATTGTGGACATCTCAACTCAAGTGGTGAGGCTCTCTCTTGCTGGTGTTCTGATAGCCAAATAGAGTTTCCCCATGAGTTGGTAAGCCAAGTGTCTGCATCGCACCTCAATACTGCGTGTATTTGTAAGGCATGCGTCTTGGCCACAAAAAGCATCAAACCTTAATTCACACTATGGGTTGTCGGTTGTCTGTGAATCGATGTAGATCTTGTTTAGATCTGTGAGTTTTATATGATCTTTTAGGTTGGCTGCAAGGTTCTCTTATGTAAGTTTGAACTTTCATTTTAGGGGCATTATGAAACGTTATAAAATCATTCATCGTACCTATTATAACTATACGGATACCGTGACTTTGGGCGCGCACCAGTTGTTACTGCGACCTCGAGAAGATCATGAGCTACGTATAGAGTCTTTCTCGTTGCAGATTACACCCGATGCAAAAATCTATTGGCATCGCGATGTGGAAGGTAACTCAGTAGCGATTGCCAATTTCAGCAACCCAGCGCAACAGTTGACGATCGAAAGCGAGGTGGTGATTCAGCAATATAATGAATCCCCCTTAGATTTTTTGGTGGCGGATTATGCGATTAATTATCCTTTTTCATATCACGAAAGCGATCAGTTTCTGCTGTCACCTTACCGAGTGCTGCCCGATGAAAATACCCGAACGCTATTAAATAACTGGTTATTTAATGTTTGGCGTGGGGGCGAGGCGGTACAAACCTATACCTTATTGCAGCGGTTGACGGAGACTATCCATAATACCTTGGTTTACAAAGTGAGAGAGGAGCCGGGTGTGCAATCCGCCGAGGAGACCTTATCCCTTGGGTCGGGCTCTTGTCGTGATTTTGCTTTACTCTTTATGGAAGCGGTTAAGTGTCTAGGGTTTGCGGCGCGATTTGTCAGTGGCTATCTGCATGCGCCGTTGATGTCTGATCAGGTGGGTTCGACCCATGCGTGGGCCGAAGTCTATCTGCCGGGTGGCGGCTGGAAGGGCTTTGACCCAACCATAGGTGATATTGTAGGCACGGATCATATTCCCGTGGCCGTATCGCGTTTGGCTGAAGCGGTGCCGCCCATATCGGGGTCATACGCGGGCACGGCTGAGTCAAAAATGGATGTGGGTGTTTGGGTGAGTGAATGCTAAAACGCTGTAAATTGATAACAAGAAAAGGTGAGGGGGCTGGCGAGTTTGTCATTTGATCAGGGGCGGTTCAGCCGTGTGCCAGTCCATTACTAAAGGCTATCTAGCTCCTCAAATACGCGCCTCTTAATGTGTTCGAGTTCTATGGATGAGATTATTTGGCTGCAGTCGTGAGCAAAATACGACCAGCTATGTCTGGTACTATTTTTCATCTCTTGGATATAAGCGGCTACCTGTTTTTCTTGTGCGGGGTCTTGTTTAGCGTGGACAATTTTATGCGCAAGTTTTCGGACGATATTTAATTTATTGATTGCGCCGCCGGCATCATCTACGTTGCATAGGCTAAACAACCCTTGAGGCTCTACCGCCTTTTCTAATACTTTAAGGTCGACTCCATCTTCAGTTAATGGCGGGGCGTATACTTTGGGTTCCTCGTCAAGAATGATAGTGCCAATATCGTATTTTTCATATTCTCTTCCTTTCCATTGGGCGACGGCTATATCTGTGGAGTGCCCGTAGGTTGAATGTTGAGTGTAAATAGGGACGGACAGTGGTGTATACGCCGGCATGCGCATCTCTACATTCAATGCTTTGGTGGGAATTAGTATGAAATGCCCTTGCGCGTTCGTTATTGACGACTGGGTTGCTGTTGCGGATGGTTTAACGCCATCGTAAGAAATGATGGCCCCGTCGATGGGCGTTAGATCTGATAAGCGTAGAACTACACCTGAGACCTCTGGCCCATTATACATTTTACTAACAACAGGAACGCAGGCGGCCAGCACAAATAGAGAGGTCAGGGTTAAAACAATGTTACCTGTATATTTCATTGAGATGAGCCTGTAAATGTGGGCGGTTTAGGTTCGTTGCTTGCTGATACTTTATTCTGTACTTAATTTAGATTCTATAGACCTTAGTTCATCTAAAATTTGGTTGTAGCGGTAAGATAAGTTGTTTTTTTCTTCGATCAGATCATTGGCTTTAGATATTATTCGGTGTTGGTCGTTTTCGCAGTCTTCGGTTTCGCGGTCGTAATCCGCTTGAGCTTCGCGCTCCGCATGGCTACATTGTGACAAACACTGAAAATCAGGCTCGTCTTTGTAATATTTAAAGATAATATCTAGTTTGCGGATCTTTGGACAACTGTCGGCACAAGAATAGTCGACAATGGTCTGGGTGCATGATGAGTCTAACTTGTCTTCATACCGATCAATTTTATCTGTTAGCTTTTCGATGTGGGAGTCAAGTGTTTCCCATTCTGCCTTTAACCTGTGGTGTCGCTCAACCAGCGCTTTTTTTTGATTATGGCGGTTGTCTATTATGCTGTCTATTTTAACATCAAGGCGATTACCTAAGGTTAATCCTAACTGAATATTAGAGCTGGCGAGAGACCATTTTTTGTTTTTTAATAGTTCATGGGACTCGTTTACCGTCGCGTCAAATTCAGTGATGCTTTCATCTATGTCTAACTGTTCAGTCTCACTTAGCTCGTTTACGCGGCGGCTTAATGTATGGCCTATATCATATAACTTACTTACGTCATCAAGTACTTTAAAGATGTCTTTGGTATGGTCTTGCATGGCTGCATAGTAACGCTTTTCATACGCGAGAATGTCCGCACCCGTAAAGGCTGGATTTTCGATGATGTCGAAGTATGTATTGTCTATTGCGAGGACAGTGTCAGGCAGCCCATATTTAATCCCCCGCTTTAATAGCCTCATCTCATAGACATAGGCCATGTTATCTGATTTATGCTGGAATTCCGCTGCCGTGTGAAAGTTCGCTATGTTCTGCTCTGTTTCACGGATAAATGCGTCTAGTTTTTCCGGTGACGGATCTGGAGTACTTTTTAGGGCTTGGTATTGGCTTACTATGGTTTCAGGTATGGATATAGGTTCTCTATTTTGATTAGAATATTCTCCATAGGCACTTTTCAGGCGTGTCATGACCTCTTCGAGAGTATCTGTTCCATGTTCTGTGGCAGATGAATAAGGAGAGATACAAGCGAGCATTATGGTCAAAAAAAGGGTGAGTGCGCCATTTATTATAATAGTCATTAGTGTCCCTTTTATTGAGTCCTTGGTAGTCCATATTTATGAAAATAGGTTGAATAAAATTTTCTGATCTACCGAAACCACTAATATAAAGACAGAATTGGCGCGGCGGGTATGTTGTTTTAGAATCGATAAATTATCATTTTTAGGTGATATTTGCATGAGTTTTTAATTACTGGGATAGATGCTATTAAATAACTTAATGCTTCTATCACTCTCTATTAACCCTTCGCTCACCCGGTGAGCGGAAGGTTATAGCGAAAGACTCAATCACGACAGGCGCATAATGAAATACTAAGCATGGAAGCTTGTAACTCATTCATTATTATTCACCCTTATCTATGCTGCTTTTACGGACGGGGAGTAAAAAAAGGGGGCTTGTATTTATACTAGGCTTAGGTTAAAAATATTTATAAATCATATAGATGTATGCCTAGTATAGGTAGATACACGGCCCTCCATATATACAACTATTATATTTCAAGGAGCTCTCTTGGCAGTCATTAGCACTCAATTAGCCGAACACTATACTTGGGGAAATCAATGTGACGGTTGGCACCTTGTAAAAACTGAAAGCTTAAGTGTAATCCAAGAAAGAGTTCCCTCTGGTTGTTCTGAGTCTCGCCATTTCCACACTAAAGCAGAGCAATTCTTTTTTATATTATCCGGTATTGCAACTATGGAACTTGAGGGGGAAATCTTCAGGTTAAACCCAAATGAGGGTATTCATATTCCCGCAGGTTCAAGGCATCAATTAAGCAACCAACACGAAATTGATTTGGTATTTACAGTAACATCAACTCCACCGAGCCATGGTGATCGAATTGAAATATAACAAGCCATCCCGCTGACGGCAAAGCATCGGCTGAGGTGGGCGTTATGAGCCTCCAGTTTTCGAATTTAGGAGCCTAAGTAGGAATCTAAGGGGCTGGTCTTGCATCGTGCATGTTAGTTACTAGTTGACCCTTAAGTACGTCAAAATCTCACCTATTCCTGCATTATGTTTAACGAGGCTAAAAATGGCGCTAGATTTCCACATAGGTGATAATCAGAAAGAGGCATCCTATCAAAATAGTGATGCGTCATTTGATTTTGAGCTTCATCGACTGCTTTTTACTCAGCTAGGCCTTACCGCAACAGAGTTTCCTCTATTCACAAGGCTTGAGGATTACTACAGCGATACAAAGTTTAATATTGACGAGTTGGTTTTTTTGATGGATGAAACCGATCAGGTCAAAGCGTTACTGTCTGAACATGACGCCTTCACTCAGCCGCTCGATAAATTGTTGTTGGTTTGTGAGAAAGCCTTAAAAGAGAAAGTAAGTATTTGGGTGTTTTGTGATTAAAACACGAAGCAAGTAGGGCCCCCCTGACGTTGTGGTGAGCAAAGCGTTATTTTTTATAGAAGGTTGAGTATGGGTTACTGGTATTTAGCAATAGCTATTGCTGCTGAAGTGATAGCAACACTTGCACTTAAAGCATCTAATGGTTTTTCTAATTTTACGTTTACAGCTATTTGTGTAGTGGGTTATGCCATTGCATTTTATTGCCTATCTATAGTACTTAAAACTATTCCTATAGGTATCGCTTACGCTATTTGGGCCGGTATGGGGATATGTCTAATTGCATCAATAAGTGCTGTTGTCTACAAGCAGGTGCCCGATCTGCCCGCAATAATAGGAATGCTCTTAATTATCTTGGGTGTAGTTGTTATCAATGTTTTTTCGAAAACGGTGAGTCATTAAACATATAAGAAGCTGTTAGTTTTGCTTAGGCGCTAAGTTTTATCTGTAATAACAATGTTTTTAGAAGAGAAATAATAAAAATGAAAGAGGCCTTTAAATATATAACTTGTCTTCTTGTGGGCATCATAATTGGCGGCTCTGCAATGCTTTTTATGTCAAAAAGGGCGAGCTCTACTTTTGTTGATTTAATCAAAGTAGTTTATGAACTAGAAGAGGAAACCTCAGCTAAAGAGGCGCTAGGTAATGGTCAATATTTCTTAGCGGCTCACCATTTCCAAAACCTTGTCGAGAGTACATCAAATTCCAGTAAATCGATTTTTCAGGCAGACCAAGAGTTTTGGGATTTTAAATTCCCCTTTTCTGCGATAGTACTTGATAGAATTCATAACCCCTCAGATCCAGATGATGCAGGCGTTCAAAGAGTACATGGCCTTTATCGAGGCATGCTTGCCTTTGCTTTTGAAAAAAACGGTATGCAGGAGCAAGCAGAGCAGGAGTGGCTACAAGCCTCAGCATTACTGGATATAGCCAATGTGTCAGAAACAAAACAGCTCATACGTCGTTCACTTGAAAACTAAGCCTTTAGAGGTGAGCTGACTATGTGTTGTAGATGCTATTTTATCTGAGGCAGCAGTGCTCTAAGGTCAAGGTCTGGAGGTTAAGAGTGACATCTTTGATAGCGTCTCTCTGGACGTCCAACTGTGCCGTAGCTGACCTCTGCAGATAGTTCGGTGCAACTAACCAGATATTCCAAATAACGACGGGCGGTGGTACGGCTGGCCCCGATAATTTCACCGACCTCTTCGGCGTTTAGTGTACCGTCTCGTTCGGCAAATACCTTATTCACATTATCTAGAGTGATCGCATCAATTCCTTTAGGTAAGCGTATGTTTTCCTGTGTAGTGGAATCTTGAGTGTTGCTGCGAGGTAGTACTCGATCGACATCGCATTGGGCTAAGGTTTCTAGGGCACGTAGTTTTTCTAGGTGTTGTTGGTAGTTGTGTAGCGTTTCCTGTAGCCGTTCGAAGACTAGCGGTTTAAGAATATAATCAAACACACCGCCATGAAGAGCTTCCCTAAGGGTATCGACCTCTTTTGCGGCGGTGATCATGATTACATCGATAGCATTGTTGCCTGCACGGATTTTGCGAAGAAGGTCAAATCCTGTGCCCGTTGGGAACTGGATATCCAGTAGTAAAAGGTCAGGTTGCATGATCTCGATGAGATCTTCCGCATCGGTTAGGCGATGGGCGATACCGATCAGTTCAAACCCCTCAATTCGTTCGAGAAAGCGCCGCTGAATTTCGGCAATTTGTGGATCATCTTCGGCAATGATTACTTTTATCATCAGTTATTCAATCCGTACTATTTTTTATTTTTAGGGATATAGACGGTAAAGCGGCTGCCACCCTCAGAACTGCTCTCGATGGTGATTGTGCCATTAAGCTTATCAAGTAAGTTTTTCACCAAGTGTAGTCCATAACCGTGGCCATCGTTACTTTTGCTGCTGACGCCTTTTTCGAAAATTTTATCCTGCTGTTCTAGTGGGATACCTGGGCCTTGATCTTCAATTTCAAAAATTAGATCGTTTCCTAGATCGGTCATCGAGAGCTGTACTTTACCTTCGCCAGCGCGATAGTTTAGAGTCGCTTCCAGAGCATTATCGATCAGGTTTCCGAGGATGCTGACTAATTGCTCTCGGGGGAGTTTATCGGGCAGACTGGTCATTTCACTTTCAGGGTCAATGACTAAGGCTAGTCCCATCTCCCGTGCCCTATTATATTTGCCTAATAAGCATCCTGCTAATACTGGATCGGGTACCGCTTTCATCAGTAGTTTGATTAACGCTTGATGGCTTTGGGTTTCTTGCCCTATTAGCTGTAAAGCTTGATCGGTTGCGCCAATTTGAATAAGTCCGGCGATGGTGTGTAGTTTGTTGGAATACTCATGGGACTGACTGCGTAAAGTGTCCGCATATTGTTGAATCCTAGTCAGTTTTTGGCTGATCATATCCAGCTCATCTTTGCGTCGAAAACTGGATACTGCACCGATGATTGTATCGCCCTGTTTTAAGGGGAGGCGGTTGGCGATAATACAGTGATCACCTCGCCAGACCTCGCTATCAAATTGAGGCTCACCGCTTTTTAGTACGCTCAGCATTGAACTGTCTGGCAGGATCTCATCAACTTTACGGCCGATCAGGTTGATATCTTTAGGGAGCCCTAAGGTTTCAATAGCAGCCTGATTGATGGTGGTGATTTCACTGGCGTTGTTGATGGCAATAATGCCTTCTCGGACAGATTCTAGTGTGGCGCGTTGTTCATCAAACAACCGGGCTATTTGTTCGGGTTCGAGTCCAAATATAGCGCTTTTAAAATGGCTAGCGAACCAGACGGCAATGACTGCGCTGAGCATAAAAGAGCAGAGAATAACTAAGATAAGTGTGAGCCGATAACGGTTGATAATCTGATTAACCCGGTCAAGATCGTAGCCAACAGAGATAATGCCTACAATATTACCTTCTGGATTGATAATAGGGGTTTTTCCTCGCATGGACCAACCGAGTGACCCCACCGCTTTAGCTATATATCCATGTCCTTGAATCAGTGCTTGGGAGCCACTATCCCCATCATCATCAGACATGGAATAGCCAATCTTCTCTGGTATCGGATGTGCTAGGCGTATGCCTTTATTATCACCGATGACAACAAAACGTGCTCCTGTTGTTTTGGCTAAAGACAGACTAAGAGGCTGTAAATAGGTGCTGTTTTTCTGTTCGACCGCCTCGGCAACATGGGGCATTACCGCAATTGTTTTAGCTACATCTAAGGCGCGTTGAGCAATCTGTTCATCGAGCGAACGCTCTAGATAGTGAAGGGCAAATAGACCAATAAAGCCGGTCTGTATGAGCGCCATAATCCCAAGTATCAGGATCATTCGCTGTTTCAATTTAAGTTGCGGAAGCTTCATGGTACGCACTCGTACTTAATAATTGTTGTCGGAGCTTTTCTCTTTTTTCCCGTGCTTAGATAGTAATCAATCTGCTTTAGCTTGGCTCGTGAACATTATGAACAAAATATTTTTTATGTCTTAAAAAGCCTTTAAATCCATAAACTTTATTAAAAAGTAACAGGAAACTATTGTGGATCGCACTATAAAAATGAGCGTTAACGAGCGAGGAATCACAATGTTTGGTAAAACGGCGAATAAGAAAACCTTAATAGCGGCGGTGTTAACTACCTGTTTGACTGCAGGCGCATCCTTTCATGTAGCAGCTATGGAGTCGATCCACTTTTTGGTACCCGGTGGTGCAGGGGGTGGTTGGGATGGTACCGCGCGAGGCGTTGGTGAGGCGTTGAGTAAAGCGGGTTTAGTCGACAGCATCTCTTATGAAAATATGTCAGGTGGCGGTGGCGGTAAAGCGATTGCCCATCTTATTGAAACAGCTAATCAGAAGCATGACACACTTATGGTGAACTCGACTCCAATTGTGATTCGTTCACTGTCTAAGGTGTTTCCTCAATCATTCCGAGACTTAACACCAATTGCTGCAACCGTAGGCGATTTTGGTGCTTTTGTTGTCAGGAAGGATTCTAAATACAACAGTTTTAACGATGTAGTGGCTGAATTTAACGAGAAGCCTCGTTCTGTGAAAATTGGGGGTGGCTCAGCCCGTGGCAGCATGGATCATTTAGTTGCTGCTATGGCTTTTAAAGCGTCTGGTGGTGATGCTCGCCAAGTACGTTATGTGGCTTATGATGCGGGTGGTAAGGCGATGGCCGGTCTGCTTTCTGGTGAAATATCTATTCTATCTACCGGTTTTAGTGAAGCCTTAACCTTAGCCGATTCGGGTGAAATTCGGATCTTGGTAATGACAGGTGAAGAGCGTAATGAAGCAGCTCCAGATGTGCCGACACTTAAAGAGCTAGGTTATGACGCTAGCTTTGTTAATTGGCGTGGTTTCTTTGCGGCGCCTGGTATCAGTGATACGGAAAAAGCGGAGTTTGTGACGACTCTGAAAAAAATGTATGACACTGATGCTTGGGAAAATGTACGTGCCCGTAATGGTTGGGTTGAGCTTTTTAAACCTGATGATGAGTTCGTTACTTTTTTAGAGCAGCAAGAAAAAGAAGTGGGTGCTCTGATGCGCGAATTAGGTTTTCTTAAGTAAAACCTAAAAGCTTGGATCATATAAGCAGGCCAAGTGAGACCAGCGCTTGTGTCTGCTATAGGGAATATTTCTTAGCTCTTCTCCGGGTCAGGTAATCTCTACGGGTAGCAGATTATCATTGTTGAAAGCCCGGAGCTTTTTGTTTTATCCGACAGAATGCCTCTGTCCGGGAGTCTTTTATGATGTTAACTAAAGACCATATTGGTGGTTTGGTATTTCTCTGCCTATCGGTTCTTTACGGCTATTATGCCGGCAGTATAGATATGTTGCCGGGGGATGAGTTTGAACCCTTCACGGCACGCACTGTACCTTATGCATTAGCGATCTTAGGCGCTGTATTATCAGTGGGATTGTTACTTACGGCAAAACGATCCGTCGAAAATCGTTTGAGCCTTAATGGCTATGACTTTGCTTTGGTAGCCAAATTGTTGCTGTTGATTGTTTGCTTTGGTCTTGCACTGGAGTGGACCGGTTTTATGTTGGCGACCATGCTGTTTTTGATAGCTGGCTTCTGGATGTTGGGTGAGCGGCGCATCAAAATGTTGTTGCTAGTGTCGGTCCCATTTGCGGTGAGTATTTGGTTTATCTTGGCCAAATTGCTGGATATCTATCTGGCACCTGGTCAGTTGTATATGCAAATTTTTGGAGGCTAAGGCGATGTTAGACGGAATTTTTACCGGGCTATCCACAGCGGTTATGCCTTTTAATTTAATGATGGTGGTTGTCGGCTGTTTTGCGGGCACCTTTATCGGTATGCTGCCAGGCTTAGGTCCTATCTCTGCCGTGGCTTTAATGATCCCGATTACCTATGGTTTGGATCCTTCATCGGGCATTATCCTGATGGCGGGGGTCTACTATGGTGCGGTATTCGGTGGTTCTACCTCCTCTATACTTATTAACGCGCCGGGTTGTGCCAGTACGGTAGTGACTGCATTTGATGGTTACCCTTTAGCACAGAAAAATCAGGCAGGTAAAGCGTTGGCGTTGGCGGCGTATTCCTCTTTTTCAGGGGGGACTATAGGGGCACTTGCGCTACTCTTTGCGGCACCGGCGTTAGCAAAAGTTTCCCTTAGTTTTCAATCGACCGACTATTTTGCCTTGATGATTTTGGGGCTTACTGCTGTCGCCGCTTTTTCAGGTAAAGGGCAGGTGATTAAAGCACTGATAATGACAGTGTTTGGCTTGATGATTGCGACGGTAGGTACAGATACAATGTCCGGCGCGACCCGTTTTACTTTTGGTAGTCTTGATCTAATTGATGGTATTAGCTTCTTATTGTTAGCGATGGCGACATTTGCGTTGACGGAAGTGATCATGACGGTCTTAAAAGGCGAACATCGGAAGGAGGAACAGCAGGTCGATATGAGTAAACTGGGCAGTATGAAGCTCAGTAAAGAGGAGATAAAAGAGGTTGCTCCCACAATTGCTCGTTCATCCGTATTTGGTTTTCTGGTCGGGGTTTTACCGGGTGCGGGTGCTACCATAGCGTCATTTTTAGCTTATGGCCTAGAGCGTAACTTAGCTTCGGTAAAAGAAAAATTGAAGTTTGGTAAGGGCTCTTTACGGGGCGTAGCAGCGCCAGAATCGGCTAATAATGCGGCTTCCACGGGCTCTTTTGTACCGTTGCTGACGTTAGGGATTCCTGGTTCAGGCACTACCGCAATTATGCTGGGGGCGTTGATCGCTTATGGTATTCAGCCGGGACCACGGTTGTTTTTGGATAACCCTGATGTTTTCTGGTCAGTCATTATCTCAATGTATTTCGGTAATTTGGTCTTGTTGGTTCTTAACCTGCCGCTGATTCCGTATATTTCTAAATTATTGATTATCCCTCGGCCAATTTTGATACCCATGATCTTGTTCTTCTCCATTACAGGGGTTTATCTGGTCAGCTTTAATACCTTCGATATTCATATGATGGTGGTTATTACGCTTATTGCGCTCTTCCTTAAATTACTAGAGTTTCCGATGGCTCCTATGCTATTAGGTTATATTCTAGGTGGGTTGATGGAAACGAATCTAAGCCGAGCATTAATGATCTCTGATGGTAGTTTGGCATTCCTATGGGAGCGGCCGCTTACACTGGCGATTATCTCTGTGGCGTTGATTGTACTGATTGTTCCACCTGTGTTTGATCTGTTCCGCAACCGTAAAAATGCTCGTGGTCCAGAAGCTGCTATCAATGAAGGGGAGGGGTGAGCGCTTTTCTGAAGGTATTCTAACCCCCAGTTTAGCGGTGGCTGCTGTTTAGAGAGGACTGGCTGACGTAATGGACATGTTTAAGTATGCGCTACTAGAAATCGCTACTTAAAAAGCTAAAAGCCCGGCTATTATGTCGGGCTTTTTTGTTTTCTCAATAGATAATATCCCACCGGTTTTTTTTAAAGGTTCGCTTACGCGCTGCCCCAGCTGGATTGAGTGTTAGACTGAGTGTAGCAAGGCATTATATTTAGGAGGGGCTGTATGACTTTATTTACATCGTTGTTAGATGAGGTTCGTGCCTGCACACGCTGCGCAGAGAATCTGCCTTATGAGCCGAAGCCTATTTTACAGATAGATCCTCAGGCGAAAATATTGATAGTAGGGCAAGCGCCGGGCAGAAAAGCCCATGAATCAGGTATACCTTTTGATGATGCAAGTGGCGATCGGTTACGTGATTGGATGGGTATATCTCGAGAGCAGTTTTATGATCCTAAATACGTGGCTATTTTACCTATGGGTTTCTGCTTTCCGGGTACGGGAAAATCCGGAGATCTTCCGCCGCGCCCCGAATGTGCGCCCGCTTGGCGTGATCAGCTGCTTAGCCATTTACAGGACATTGAGCTTACCTTAGTGATTGGTCAATATGCACAAAACTACCATTTGCATGATAAGCAATCTTCACTGACGGAAACGGTTCGTGCGTGGAAAACTTATTGGCCAAAGATTGTTCCGCTTCCTCACCCAAGCCCACGAAATAATATTTGGCTTAGGCGAAATCCTTGGTTTGAAACCGAACTACTTCCTAGTCTGCAACAACGGGTATCTGAAGTCCTTAAATTAGATTAAATCAGTTTATCAATTCTACGCCTAAGGCATTAAAGCGCTGGGTTAGTGTTTGAAGCGTAAATAGAGAGAAGGAAAGCTAATGCCGCATTTTTTAGTCGATTGTTCTGAAAGTATTTTTATATTGCACTCTGAAGAAGAGATTATTGAGCAAGTACACTCGGCTGCACAGTCGACAGAGTTGTTTAATGAAAATGATATAAAAGTGAGGGTTAATGCGTATAAAAAATACTCTACAGGGAATAAAATCGAAGATTTTATCCATGTTTTTTCCCATATCATGGAAGGCAGAAGCGACGAGCAAAAATCTAATTTATCTCGCAAAATAGTTGAAGGCTTAGTCGCTTTGTTTCCTGCGGTACCTAATATTGGAGCTAATGTTGTCGAGCTAGAAAAGGCCAATTACTTCAATAGAAATATGCTTTAAGCTTCATGAAATATTAGCTCAGTGTGGTACAAAAAGTGGATAAAGCTAGGTTCGAGCTGCGCTATCATTCTGCAAATAGTTGGGACTGATTTCGGCCATTATCTTTAGCTCTATACAGCGCTTTATCTGCTTGATCAATTGTGTTTTGTAAATTAGGTTTATCAAGGTTTATTTCTGCAACACCCACACTAATTGTAAAGTTAATTAATTGGTTTTTATCGATTGTAATGGATGAGTTTTCTAGTGCTTTTCGAATACGTTCAACGACATTATAGCTCTCTTTTAATGAAGTTCCGGGCATAAGAATTACAAACTCTTCGCCGCCATAACGAGCTAATATATCTTCATTGCGGCATTGTCCCTTGATCATATTGGCAACAGATTTAATCGCTTTATCACCTAGGGCGTGCCCATAAGTGTCATTGATTTTTTTAAAGTGATCTATGTCGATAATCGCAATGGAGGCAGGTTGTCGTGAGAGTTTTATTTTTTCTAACAGATGATTGGCAGCGATATTAAAATGACGACGATTAAATAGCTTAGTTAATGGATCAGTGGAGGCCAATATTTGGAGATCGATTTGGTTGGCTTTTAAGCTTTCAATGGTGCGAATACGGTAGGCAATAATCAGCGAGAGTACCAGTGCTTCGAGCATTATACCAATGCCAACACCGTGGCTATTAATGTAATTGAACTCTAGGGAACCTTTATAAAACAAGACGGCTAAAGTGCTAAATATGACAAACAGCCCGTGACCTAATAAAAAGAAAAGGGCAAGGGGGTGTTTTCGAATAAGCATTGAAATAGTGACTGACAGTGTGATAGCCATCATGATAGAGGCTAGAGTAGTAGCGTTCTTGAGGGAGCCTACAATATCAATTAAGCCATAGAAAAAATCACCTATTAATAAACTAAGGGTCGCCAATAACGCCCAGTGTTCAATAGGGTAGTTTTTCTTGGTTTCAAAAATTGTCATCATGAATAGAAGCAAGAATATAGGTATGCCCCCTAAGGCTAAATGTCCTTGAAAAGTACTTGAACCGTAGGCTTCAAACAGGTCTGCGAAGAGTCCATAGGAGAGTGCGATCCAATAGCCGCCACACACGAGATAACAGGCATAAAAAAGATGCTCTTTTAAACGGGATGAAAAGAACAATAAAAAGTTATAAATAATAAGCGCCAGCAACATGCCTACGAGTAGAGCAATGTCTGTAAACTGGCTTAGTAAGGCCCTTTTTGATTGATTCTTGTCATACAGGTTCAATGCGAGCCATTGGTGTGAATAGACAAGGTTTTTGATATAGATAGTTTTGTGTTGCTGTGGTTGTAATGCGATCTCAAATACAGCGCTGCCTCGATACATCCAGTGAAGTGTTTCTTTATCATCTAAACGAAGCTGGCGTTCACGGATCAACTTTCCATCAACTACTTCATAAAGTTCAACCGCCTTGTTGTGATAAGCGTAGGGATGATGAAGATAAATATTTGTTGCCGTGCTGTTGGCATTTTCAAGGTTGATTTTAAGCCAAGCCGTCCTTTTGTTTGTACCTAATGAAACGCGGTTTTCTGTTGTTTGAAAAGTTTGCTGTTTTACTTTTTCAAAAGGCATTTTCTCTGTCGTATCGACAAAGTAGCCTATTTTAAACTGTTCAAGTTTTACTGAATCGCCTTGAATAAGTTGTACAGGAATAGAAGCAAAAGTCGTATTGGGGAGCAACCAAAAGCATAGAAACAGCAACGTAAAAATAAATGAGCTAATGCGAGAGCTTGTCATTAATCGTCTTCTATAACTGGGAAATGTACAGTTGTTTTAAGATAGTAGGCGTTAATCCTAACCGATTATGAAGGAAAAAGTACAATTACCGGTTTTATGGTCGGTTATCTAAGCAAAAGCAATGCCCGAGGCTTATTCAATAAGGTGTATACTCGGCTTACTGTTATAAAGAAGCAGGCAACGCGTTGAGAAACCCCGCTTAGTTCTTCCACGACGTTGTATAAGAATACGAGTTTAGTATAAAGGACGGTTTAATGAGTTTGTGGAATCAAGATAGGTACATTAAAGCATGGAACTACGCTTCTGTAGCGCATAATGGGCAACAGATTCCCGGCAAAGAGATAGCTTATATTAATCACATTGGTCTTGTTGCCATGGAAGCGATGGCTGCCGTGGCTCATGAGCCTATTGAGCAGCCAGATCTATTAGTCGTTTGTGCTTTATTGCATGACACTATTGAAGACACAGAGACCTCATTTGCTGATATTGAAGCAGCCTTTGGCCTTGATGTCGCTAAGGGCGTTATGGCGCTCTCTAAAGATAAAACGCTTCCCACTAAAGAGGCGCAAATGAGTGATAGTTTGAACCGGATCAGAAAAGAGCCTAAAGAGATTTGGATGGTTAAACTGTCGGATCGAATTACTAATCTGCAAGCACCGCCCCAGCATTGGAGTAAAGAGAAAATAGCCAAGTACAAACATGAAGCCATGGTTATTTTAGAGGCTTTAGGGGAGGCTAATCGCTATTTAGCTGACAGGTTAAGTTTGAAGATAAAAGAATACCAACAATATGAATAAGTTAGCGTAGGAGGTCACTTCTGTGTTTGTTAGCGGGGGTTAATTAACACCGCTCAGTGTCCATATAAATAAACGGCGTCTACCTTTAACGAATAACCCTTGATCGGAATAGATATGAAATTATTAGTACGTAACTTAGATCGTTTAACCACTGAAGATGAACTAAAGAGCTTGTTTCAAGAGTTCGGTGCGGTCCAATCCTGTAACTTAGTTATTGATAGCGATGGCGGTACATCCAAAGGTTTTGCTTTTGTTGAGATGCCAAAGCCGGGCGAAGCAAAAGCCGCTATGAGTAACTTGAACAACAAAACGGTAGGGCACAATAGAATACGTGTTAAAAAAGCAGAAGATAAAAAGGCTGAAGTTAAAAAGGGATAGTCCCTCATTCTCTTATCTCTGATAACCGAGCAGTTAACATCACATTCACTATATAAGACGTTTACACAGTGGAAAACGAAGAGAGTAGCTGGACGGTTTGTCTGGAATGTCAGGGACGCGGTAAGCGACGCCGACGGCTACGTAAAAAAGTACGGCTAAGTTACCAAAGGGCGTTGGATGCGTTTGAAAAAACGAATGCTGAACCGTCGATGGCGCCTGTTCGTCCTAAAGGCCATCTTGAAGACTGCGTAAACTGTGGTGGTTCAGGGTTACTACCTTCTGCTCATCCCCCCTCGGTCGATAGTGAAAACTATCCGCACCTTGCCATCATTGGTGGCGGTATCGGCGGTGTTGCGCTAGCAGTGGCCTGCCTACACCGTGGGATTCCATTTACCCTTTATGAACGTGATAACTGCTTTGATGCTCGATCTCAGGGATATGGGCTTACCTTGCAACAAGCGAGTAAAGCGATTGAAGGGCTAGGGCTGTTTTCTTTAAACGAGGGTGTAGTTTCCACACGACACTTAGTTCATACGACCACAGGAAAAGTGGTAGGTGAATGGGGGATAAGAAAGTGGATGGAATTTACTACGCATAAATCGCCAAAACGGACCAATATTCATATTGCACGACAATCATTACGTTTAGCGTTGCTGGATCAGCTCGGTAGCCACGATGTGGTGCAGTGGGGGCATCAGCTAGTCGATGTTCAAACGTTTGAGGATGAAAAGGTTAACCTGAGTTTTAACGTCGGTGGATCGATGAAACAGGTTCAAGCTGACCTTGTCGTTGGTGCGGATGGTATTCGCAGTGCCGTACGCCAGTTAATCATGGATGAAGAGGTTACGCCTTTACGTTACCTTGGCTGTATTGTCATTTTAGGTATTTGCCCTTTAGCTGATCTAAACGGTCTTGAGTCTGAGCTACTTGATGGGGCTACAGTATTTCAAACAGCTAATGGTAATGAGCGAATCTACATGATGCCCTATGATTCAGAGTCAGTGATGTGGCAGCTTAGCTTCCCAATGTCTGAAGCGGAGGCTAAAGCGTTGAGTGAACAAGGTGCACAAGCGCTTAAAGATGAAGCATGCCGCAGAACACAGTGGCATAAACCTATACCTCAGATTTTAGCTGCAACCCAACCATCTCTGGTTTCGGGCTATCCCGTGTATGACCGAGCACTGCTAACCCCCGAGCGGCTGGAGGAAGCGGGGCAGGCAACACTGATTGGCGATGCCGCTCATCCGATGAGCCCATTTAAAGGTCAAGGTGCTAATCAAGCCTTATTGGATGCTTTAGCGCTGGCGCGAGGAATTGTAAAAGGCTGTAGACCTTTATCTCAATGGCGGGATCTAGGGCTGAGAGAAAGCGTGCTAACTGAGTTTGAAGCGGAAATGTTGGCGCGCAGTGGCATCAAAGTCAAAGGGTCTGCTGAGGCCGCACAATTCCTGCATTCTGATGTTGTATTGCATGAAGGGGATGAGCCAAGGGGGCGCTGTCTCAAAAAATCAGAGATCTGAAAGGTTGAGGTAGGCTGAGCGCAGATCATTCTGCTTAGTTCGTTGTTCTGTGAGCCTAATCAAGGTATTAAGCGAACTACTTAAGCTAGGCTATGATCCATTATTGATAGTGGGCTTAGGTAACGATGCTTGTCGGTACATATACCTACGGATATGGATCTTAATAGGGAGTTTTAAATGCAAACCAAGATAGTCGCATGTGCTTTTTTAGTGATGATGAATCAATCTATCGCGGGGGAGCCTGATCTGTGTACTGATCTAGAAGAGGTTTATTTCTCGTGTGCGAGTGATAATAAAGTGATCTCTCTATGTTTAACTAAAGGGTTTAGTCCAACCGTCGGTGAGTTAACTTATCGCTATGGAGATAAAGATCATCTTGAATTGGTATTTGCATCTAATTACGCTGATCTGAATGCTAACTATCAATTAGGCGTTTTATCTTACGCTAAAGGGAGTACCTCAGAACTTTCTTTTACGCGGGGGGATTTAACTTATACGGTGCATCAAGATCTGCATGTTTTTCGGCCAAACAGTTCAGGTGTTTTTGTCGAACAACAGGGTAAGCACGTCGAATATAAAAAGTGTGATCATCCCCATCAGGAGCAGAGACTTGGTTTATTTGATTTGAAGGAGATAGGCTTAGTTACCGGAGAAGCACGAGGTATAGGTACACTCGGGGACTAGCCTGCTTTATTGTAAAAACCTGCGACCTAAACAGATACTGGAAGGCTTGTTGTGTATTGACGAAATAAGGCACAGGAGCAGGGCAGACGCTGTTTTAAATCTTAATGTAGATAACAATATAACCTATGGGGCTGTATGAAAAAATATCTTCTAATCTTCGTTTCTATTTTTGTCTTAACATCACCGGCATTTGCTGAACAAACGGTTATTTATAATAAAGAACTTGATGGGTTTGAATATCCATTTGAGGTCAGCACATTTAAGTTTAACTCTCAAAATCAAACCCTAAAAATGCGTTACATGGATGTGGGGAATAAGGACGCTGAAAAAGTCATTGTTTTACTGCATGGTAAAAACTTTTCTGGTTACTACTGGGAGCGGGTGGCAAAAGACCTTCTAAAGAAAAATTATCGTGTCATTATTCCGGATCAAATTGGTTTTGGTAAATCATCTAAACCTGATTATTACCAATACAGTTTCGGTCAGTTTGGACTCAATACTAAATCTTTGCTCGATAGCTTAGGTATTAAAAAGTTTGATCTTGTTGGTCACTCAATGGGTGGGATGTTAGCCGTTACGTTTGCAGTTAATTATAGTGCTTCAGTTAACAAACTGATTTTGATCAACCCTATTGGTTTAGAAAACTATGGTCAATATGCAGAGTTTAAAGATGTTGATTTCTTCTATAAAAATGAGCTGAATAAGACGCTAGATAAGGCTCGGAACTACCAAAAAAAGAATTACTATGACGGTAAATGGTCCAGTGAATATGAGCAGTTGTTGGTGCCTTTAAAAGGGATGCTGGCAGGGCCGGATTGGAGTCTTATTGCGTGGAATAATGCCTTAACTTATGGCCCTATCTTCTCAGAAAATATAGTGGCTAGGTTGCCACAAATAGAGAATGAAACGTTTTTGATTATCGGAACGAGAGATAAAACAGGGCCGGGTCGGGGCTGGTTGAAAGCGGGCGTCACCTATAAGTTGGGTGAATACCAACAACTGGGAAAACACACTAAAAACATGATTAATGGTGCCACCCTTTTTGAATTGGAAGGACTAGGCCATATGCCGCAATATGAAGACTATAGTGCTTTTATTAATGCCTTCGATAAAGCATTGGAACAATAAATAAGTCGTATCAATAGGTAGTATCTTAAGTGTGCTTTAGCGGATTCGGTTTATGTGTTCGTTGGGCGGCAGTAAACTCTTTATCAGTGGAATCTTTATGGAACGAAGAATTAAATATCTAAAAATAACTCTCTATATCGAGATGGTATTAGGGACTGGCATGGGTGCTGTTATGGCATTATTTTTAGGCACTATGGCTACGGACTCACCCACGTCAACAACCGCTGATTTTGTTATGGGGGCATTGATGGGCTTTAGTCTCTTCGCTATTCCCTTAGTCTTTCTACCTATACTGTCGTTACGAGAGCTAAATAGATTCGCGGAAAAGAGAGTTTCCCTAATAAACTATATTAATAGCGCTATTCTCATCCTCTTTGTGTTTTTCCCGTTAGGGATTTGGCAGATCTACAACCTTGTTAAGCTCAAGTCTGCAGACTAAATAACAGGGTAGTTGTGGACTAAAAGATAAGAATTATTATTTTTCGGGTTCTAAATTTGTTGTCGTACCTTTTGACTTAATCATTAACCTAGTGGTGGTCAGTACGATGGGGCACTCGTTGCTGAAGCGATTCGGATTACTGGGTAGTAGGCACTTCGCTGGGTAATGTATTGGTGGGCAGTGGTTTAAGCCCTTACAGAAACGGAAGGTGGCTTGTTTTTATCATTAACTGCCTATATATTAATATTATCTAATATATTGGTGGTGTGGATGGAAAAGAAAGGGTAAATCTTTATTAAACGATTGCGTTTATACCCTATATTAATCCCATCTACTCTTGCGAGAGGAGAGGGAGTCATGTCTGAAAAATTAAAGAATGCTTTGGTCGAAGCAATCAATGATGAGTATAAAGCGCGAGCAACTTATCGTGCCGTTATTAATACATTTGGAGAGATACGACCCTTTATTAATATTGTAGAGGCTGAAGGTCGTCATGTTGAGGCTTTGCTACCTTTGTTTGCTAAATACAATATTGCCGTCCCTGAAGATGACTGGGATACACGTATTGAAATACCCTCATCGATCCTTGATGCATGTATGTTGGGCGTTGAGGATGAAATTGAAAATGCCGAGATGTATGACAGACTGCTTGAAGCAACGACCGACTACCCTGATGTTCAAGCGGTTTTAAAACGGTTGCAGAGAGCGTCAAAAGAAAACCATCTCCCTGCGTTTCAGCGCTGTGTTGAACGAGGAGGGGCCCAAGGTAAAGGCTTAGGGAATGGAAGAGGTGATGGCAGAGGCAATGGTCGAGGACAAGGACAGGGAAGGGGCCGGTGCTCTAAATAGGGGGCGTTAATGGGTAATACATTTTGGACAGCGTTTGCTACTAGTGCCTTGGCAGCGATAGTAACTTCCGTTGGTATTTATACCATACGTAAATATGTCAATTGGGGGCAGCGCAACACTACCTACTTTATGTGTTTTGCCGCGGGGGTACTTATCTCGGCCTCATTTCTTCATATAATTCCTAAAGCTTTATCCATGAACCCTAATAGCGCTATCTATCTGTTAGTTGGGTATTTTGGATTGCATCTATTTAACCGTTTTATCACCGCTTTTGTTTGTCATAAAGATCCTGAAAAAGAGCAGTATGGGATTGGACTTGTTCCTATGATAGGGATTGGTTTCCATTCGTTTATTGATGGATTTATTTACTCTATTGTTTTTACAGTGAGTATTTTTACTGGCTTTCTCGCAACAGCAGGTATGGTTTTACATGAGTTTCCGGAAGGAATAATCACATATCTTTTATTAATCCGAAGAGGCTTTAGTGATCGCAAAGCAATGATGCTTGCTTTATTGGCAGCTGCGCTTACTACGCCTTTGGGAATGCTAGTTTCATACCCATTTATAAGTGAAATCAATGAACCTATTTTAGGAGCTCTGCTATCATTATCTGCAGGTGCGCTAATTTATGTAGGTGCTACACATCTCTTACCTAGGGCAGAGCAAGAGCATAAAAAGTATAGTTTTGTTGCATTAGGTGGTGGTGTGCTGGTGGCAATAATAATCGTTTTATCAAAGGCTTAATTTGATTGCTAATAAGCATCAATTGAGGGGTCTAAGAATAGGTTCAGTATGACCTTAGCTGTGTTGTGGTCACTTATGTGAACCTTGTAATTCATAATGACGTTAAGCGTAAGGAAATAAAATGACTGGTATTGATATTGGTATAAACAAAAAAGATCGATTAAAAATTGCAGATGGCTTAAAGCGGCTTTTAGCTGACTCTTATACATTGTATTTGCAAACCCATAACTTTCATTGGAATGTGACAGGTTTACAGTTTCGTGAATTACATTTGATGTTTGAGGAGCACTACACAGAACTAGCTATTGCTGTAGATGATATTGCAGAACGCATTCGAACACTCGATGTTGCTGCGCCGGGAACCTACAAAGAGTTTTCAAAACTTAGTTCAATTGAAGAGGTTGAGGGTGTTCCCTCGTCAGCGGAAATGGTTGCCTTGTTAACAAAAGGCCATGAGCAAGTGATCAAAACTGCACGTAAAGTGTTAAAAATTGCGCAAGCTGCAGATGATGAGTCTACCGCTTCTTTAGTTTCTGATCGTATGCGTATTCATGAGAAAACAGCATGGATGTTAAGGGCCGCTCAGAAAGCTTAATCTGCTTTTACCGATGATGGGGTGTCTGCTGGTAAGCAAATAAGTGATAACTCACAAGGTTAGTGCCCGGCTGTAAATATCAGATTTTGACAATATACGGTAAAAGGCAGTATATTCGCTGCCGTCGAATAATTTCGATTTCGTTCTCGGGGCGGGGTGAAACTCCCCACCGGCGGTAAAGAAGTATTTCTAAGCCCGCGAGCGCCTTTAAGAGTTTTCTTTTAGGGTCAGCAGATCTGGTGTGATTCCAGAGCCGACGGTTATAGTCCGGATGATAGGGAACGTGTCAGACAAAATATTAAACTACGCCGCTTATCTTAGTGGTGTAGTGTCGCTCTATGTGGCGTATTTTCCTGTCCGTTCGCCCTGATTCACTTTCTATTTATAGGATTTTGTAATGAATCAGAGCTCAACGAATTTCACTCCTGCAACACAACGAATTGCGTTTCTACATGCGACTTGGCATGAAGAGATCGTTCTCAATTGTCTGGATGGATTTAAAAAAGAGTTAACTTCACGTGGGTATGATGTATCACTGATCGAGGTGATCGCTGTACCTGGTGCGTTTGAAATACCCTTGCAAGCAAAACTGCTGGCGAAAAGTGGCCAGTACGCAGCGATTGCCTGTAGCGGATTGGTGGTGGATGGCGGTATTTATCGCCATGACTTTGTTGCACAAGCGGTTTGTAGCGGGCTAATGCAAGTTCAATTAGAAACAGAAGTGCCTGTTTTAACCGCAGTACTTACGCCCCATCACTTTCATGAGCATGATGAGCATAACGACTATTTCTCTCGCCACTTTATAAAGAAGGGTATTGAGTTAGCACATGCATGTGATCAGGCGGTGCAGCTCACTGCAAAAGCGAAGCTGGCACTATAAACCTAGCTGCCTCTTCGTAATGCTTCGTTATACTATGGCGTTTATATCACTCGGTGTATTCGCCATTTATCGGAAAATGACGATGCCCGCCCGTAAACGAGTTCACCATGTTTAAACGAATCCATAACTGGTTGGAAAACCGACGCGTTAAAAAAATGGGCTTTACCACGCAGCAGTCGGAGTCAACCATCGCTGATTGGCCAGTGATGGAACGCTATCAAGGTGCTGAACGGGATGCGTTAAGGGATATGGCATTCCGCTTTTTAGTGCGTAAGGACTTTGTATCGGGTGGTGATTTCCAGTTTACTAATGAAATGTGTTTAAAAGTTGCCACAATGGCTTGTGTGCCTATATTGCACTTAGGCCTAGATTGGTACGATCACTGGTATACCCTTATCCTTTACGAGGGGGATTTTATCCCTAACCGTCCTTATCGTAGTGATGATGGGGTGGTTCATTCTAAAAGTCCGGGCTTAAGTGGCGAAGCGTGGTCCAAGGGGCCTGTGATTTTGTCATGGGCTTCTATTTGTGAAAGCGGTGCTCATGTGAATCATACTAAGGCAAGTAATGTAGTGATTCATGAGTTAGCTCATAAACTGGATATGCTGCGGGATGGTGCTAATGGCGCCCCACCTATGCATCCGAATATGCGAGCAGGAGAGTGGCATGACATTTTTACCACTGCCTGGGATCGTTTACAGCATGATTATAAAAAACACCGTCCGCTCCCTCTTGATGACTACGCTTTAACAGATCCCGCTGAGTTTTTCGCCGTATGCAGCGAAACCTTCTTTGAAGATCCAAAAAATATGAAGGCGCACATGCCTGAGGTATACAGGCTACTCTGCCAGTTTTACCGCCAGCAGCCTGTACCTGTTGCTATACCGGCCATGTAATCAATCAAGAAAATCCGTATAAAAATGACCTATATGGTTACGGACTTTCGTAAGAAATGGAAAGACCCCGATGTAGGCGCTCACCCTGTGAGCGAAGGTCTTGTATTGCCACCTAGCTTAGGTTAAAAATAGTTATAAATCAGACAGGTGGATGTCTGGCATGGGTAGATATACAGCACCTTTTAATCGAGCAGTGTATATCAATTGTTAATGCGCATGCTCGTTTTGTCACGGAAGAGTTCGCTTCGATTCTTTAGTTTCTCCTTCCTTTTCAAATAAATACATCTGTTTTTAACCAATAGCGGTGTGAGTAGATATACGGGCCCCGTATATCAATTGTTAATATGCACGCTTGTTTTGTTACGGAAGAGTATAATTTTTTATAATTATTCCTTTATTTTTAAATAGTTATATCTGTTTTTTAACAAATAGCGATGTAGGAAGATACACGGACCCCCGTATATACAAATGTTATGTGCTTCGGAGCACTGGCATCTTTAATTGATGAATGGCGAAAGGGATTTAAATGTTAGAAAGAATACATAGAATAAAAGGTATAGGTCTTTTACATGATGCTGATGCAAGAGCACATGGATTACAGAAAGCTAGCTTTATCTATGCAGATAATGGACGAGGTAAATCTACACTAGCTTCATTATTCCGTTCTTGTTCGACGAATAAACCTGAACTCCTCGTAAACCGCCGAACTATTGATGGTAATCACGAACCAGAAGCAATTCTTCAATTTTCTAATGGGCAGCGTTCTACCTTTCAAAATGGTAGTTGGGATGTTGAGCGCCCAGAGCTTTTAGTATTTGATGCCGATTTCGTTGAACAAAATGTATATGCAGGTGGACAAGTTACTGCTGACCAACGAAAAAACTTATTACAATTTGCACTTGGCGAAAGTGCTGTAGTGGCGCAACAAGAATATGATCTTGCAGATAATAATGCCAGAACAGCAGCCAGCTCTTTACGCGAAACAAGCAATCAATTAGAGGTGTTACACAGAGGTTTGACGCAAACTCAATTTCAAGGAATAGCCGAAGTTGCAGATGCAGATGACCAAATATCCGTTCTTAATGGCAAAATCGTTGAAGCTCAAAACATCGGTCAAATTCAAGCTAAGGCATTGCCTCAGCAATTAGTATTGCCGACACTTAATGTGGATAATGTTTTCAATATTTTAGGTACATCTCTTGAAAATATTGACCTAGCTGCAGAACAGCAAGTTAAAGAACATTTAAATATTCACAACAAAAATCGTCTAGAGAAATGGATAAGTGACGGGCATGCATATGGTGATGAAGGTAATTGCTTGTATTGCAACCAACCTCTTGATGGTGTCGAATTAATACAAGCATATCGCAGTTATTTTAACCAAGATTATAATCAGCTTAAATCAGATGTTTCTCGGCTTGCAGGCCTTATTAACGCAAGCTGCTCTAATGAGATAATTGACAGATTAAAAGCACGGTTTGAAACTGCCAGTGCAGTCATTGACGGTTGGCAGGAACATGTCGAGGTAATACCTCCAACATTCGATGAAAGTTCAGCAAGAGATGCTCTTTCTAATATTGAAAATCTATTAAACGCTTTGAGAGAGAGAAAAGAAGTTAATTTGCTTGATTCTTTTGGCTCTGAAGAGGATAGAAGCGAAGTTGCTAGGAACTGGCAGGAAGTTTTAGATGTTGTTTTTGCGTGTAACGATTCAATTTCAAATGCAACAGCTGTTATAACAGACTACAAAAACAATTTGGCAGCTCTAAGTATTGATAATTTGCAAAACCAAATCCGTGATTTGGAATGGGCTAAAATACGTTACAGGCAAGATGTTATAGATTTATTTTCACAGCTCGCGTTTGAAAAAAATCAAGACGTAGCTGCAAAAGCTGAAAAGCAAACTAAGAAAGATGTCTTGAATCAAATCATGCAGGCAACACTAGAAAGCTATAAAGATCGTATTAATGAGCTTTTACGCGGTTTTGGTGCTCAATTTCTGATTCCTAATATTGATTTCAATTATCGGGGTGGTTTGAGAAGTGATTATGTACTACAAATGCGCGGTGCCAATATTGCTTTAAATGGCGGTGTGCCAGATTTTAAGACGTCTTTGAGCGAAGGCGATAAACGCACATTAGCTTTTGCTTTCTTCATAGCTTCTGCAGAGTCTGATACTGATTTAGCCAACAAGGTTATCGTAATAGATGATCCAATGTGTAGCTTAGATCTCAATAGAAAACAGCAAACACGTACTGTTTTGAAGAGGTTGCATGATAGCTGCGAGCAAATAATTGTTCTTGCACATGACGTCCATTTTCTTCGGAATCTTCGTGATGATGTGTTGCGAACCGGAAGTCCAAACGACATTAAATGTTTAAAGTTAAAATCAGTTATTAATCGCTATAGTGACTTCGATGTAATTAATCTTGATCAAGAATGTGAAAGTGCATATTTCAAATGCCACCGTATGCTTGATGAATATATAGTTGGCAATGTTCAGAGTAGTATGGAAATAGCTAGATCAATTCGGCCTATGCTTGAGGGGTATCTACATAGACGTTTTCCTAACCTGATAAATGGCGGTCTTTTGTTTGGTCAAGTTATTGACTTGATAAGTAATGCGCAACCACCAAGCCCCTTAATTAACGCTCAAAACATTATTACCGAACTAAATGAGATAAATCGTTACGCAGGACAGTTTCATCACGATACTAATCCTGCGGCAGACCAAGTTCAAATTACAGATGGTGAGCTTTTAAGCTTTGTAGAAAGGTCGCTAGCTGTGATTTATGCAGGATAAACATATTAGTAATCAGCACATAACAAGGCCATAAAGTCGGATTCGTAACAGTTGGCTCAGTTCCGCTTCGCTACACATTTTAGCCAACTGTTGCTCACCGCTTATGGCGGCGTTAGGGTAATAGAAGGATAGAGCATTGATCGGAATAGGCTCAGCAGACATCTATATAGATACCCCCAAACTTTCTCGTGAAGAGTTAGAGGAATACTCGAAAACTCTATTTGAGCAATGGGAAGTCTATGTCGATATTCATTTAGAGCTATCTGATTACTCATTGTCACTAAGTGTAGAAGATGGCTCTATTAAAGCATACGGGAAAATAGCCCTTGCAAGCCTTTCTGCTTTGTATATAGGTATTGGTCAGTACGGCTCTTTTATGTCAGGAGTTCAGACCATTAAAGGTCAAGTGAGTGATGCCAGTGAATATTTAGGCCAACAAGCAGTACGTCCATTCGCGGAAGAAAGAATTTCCCCAACTGTTCGAAAAAGAGGTGAAGCACTATCTCGGCTAGAAGGGATTTTCAAAAAGGTCGAAGCAGGAGAAATAACGGTAGAGGAAGCTGTAGCGCAGTCCAAAGCACTTCTAGGCGAGGATGAAAATGTGCCAGACTTTTATAATGACTTAGAAAATTCTCTTGCCGAAATTCCACCCCATCCTCAAGAAGAGCAATTAGAGCTAGATATTCCAGTTGAAGAAGCTGTCGCAGCCGAGATAAAGAGCCTTGAAAAGCGAAATAAATCGCCTCGGCCACCACGCGATCCAGAAGATCATTATCGTGTCATTATTTGGCGAGATTCAAAAGACGACCGTGTTAAAGTTGAAGTTACAAAAAAATGAAACGGCTAACCCTAACAAGGCAAGGCATTGGACTGTCAAAAGCGTCACTTAAATTGCTTACGCAATTACGTGCCACTTCTGCCAGCCCATGCTCGCGGCGTTAGTTTTCTTTGAAACGGAGTGATACTATAGTGATACATTTTAATTTAAGGTGTTACTATGAGAACTGAAGTTGTCACGACGTTAAAGCGGCAAGCAACAAAGCTGCTCGCTGATCTGCATGAGTCAAAAGAACCTATTCTTATAACTGAGCATGGTCAGCCATCAGCCTATTTGCTTGACGTAGCTGATTACGAGTTAATGGTAGAACGGATGAAAATCCTAGAAGGTATCGCGAAAGGCGAGCAGGCTATCCGTGAAGGTCGAACAGTGGATATGTCACAAGCCAAAGAGAAGATGAGTAAATGGCTCAAATAATTTGGACTGAGCCGGCACTAGATGATCTGAACCATATAGCTGAGTATATTGCAGTGAGTCATCCGTTCGCTGCGAGGCAATTAGTAGAAAAAGTTTTCAATAAGGTGGAAAGGCTCGAACAATTTCCTGACTCAGGCCGAATCCCTGAAGAGATTTCGACTTTAAATTATCGAGAATTAGTCGTAAACCCTTGCCGCGTTTTCTACAAAGTTGATAAGGATTTAGTTTATATTCTTCACGTGTTAAGGCAAGAGCGAGATTTACGAAAGTTTTTACTATCTGGCGAAAATGAAAACTAACTAGCGTTCAACTGAACTTCACTTGTTAAAATAACAAAAGTAAAAGCCGGTAGCGACGAGCCGCAATAAAAGATTATATATCCCAAACCTTTCCGCCATATTTCCTTTCTGTGTGCTATACATATTAGCAATATATCAATTAGCGCTTGTCTAAATAGTCACTTATTAAGCTTGATAGTGAAAACCTATGGATCGAATAGGGATAAACATTTTCATATAAAGCTCAAAGTGGTCAATAGTGTTGTGTCAGTAGCGTTTAATACCGTACCGCTAAAACTTACTTATCACGCGATAAACCGGAGATTGAGTTATGTCTAATAATAAATGCCCTGTAATGCACGGTGGTGCCACAGAGAGCAGTATGACCAATATGGAGTGGTGGCCAAAAGCTTTGAACTTGGACATTCTGCATCAGCACGATAGCAAAACAAACCCGATGGGCGAACAATTTAACTACCAAGAAGCGGTTAAAAGTCTTGATGTAGAAGCACTGAAAAAAGATATGCATGCACTAATGACGGATAGTCAAGAGTGGTGGCCTGCGGACTGGGGGCACTATGGTGGCTTGATGATTCGTATGTCTTGGCATTCGGCAGGTACCTATCGTATAGCCGATGGTCGAGGTGGTGCTGGCACTGGTAACCAGCGTTTTGCGCCGATTAACTCTTGGCCAGATAACGCAAATTTAGATAAGGCACGTCGCATACTTTGGCCGATCAAAAAGAAATATGGCAACAAGCTTAGCTGGGCTGATCTGATCGCCTATGCAGGGACAATGGCTTATGAATCTATGGGTTTAAAAACCTTTGGCTTTGCGTTTGGACGTGAAGATATTTGGCACCCAGAAAAAGATACCTACTGGGGGGCAGAAAAAGAGTGGCTTGCGCCAAGTGGCAGTGAAGGGAGTCGTTACTCTGGAGAGCGTGATTTAGAAAACCCGCTTGCCGCTGTAATGATGGGATTGATTTACGTTAACCCTGAAGGTGTGGATGGTCATCCGGATCCACTGAAAACGGCTAATGATATACGTGTTACCTTTGAGCGTATGGCCATGAATGATGAAGAAACTGTTGCATTAACGGCAGGTGGTCACACTGTAGGTAAGTGCCACGGTAATGGTGATGCGGGACTACTTGAGGCTGACCCTGAAGGGGCTGAACTTGAAGATCAAGGTCTAGGTTGGTTGAATAAAACTAAGCGTGGTATTGGCCGCGATACAGTGACCAGCGGCATTGAAGGCGCGTGGACAACCCATCCTACCCAATGGGATAACGGTTATTTTGATCTGCTGCTTAACTACGAATGGGAACTTAAAAAGAGCCCAGCGGGGGCTTGGCAGTGGGAACCTATTGATATTAAGGATGAAGATAAGCCGGTAGATGTTGAAGACTTATCGACCCGTTACAATCCTATAATGACCGATGCGGATATGGCCATGAAAATGGATCCCGAATATCGGAAAATTTCTGAAAAATTCCATAAAGATCCAGCTTACTTCTCTGACGTGTTTGCTCGGGCATGGTTTAAACTGACTCACCGAGATATGGGGCCAAAGGTTCGTTATATTGGCCCTGATGTACCTCAGGAAGATCTAATCTGGCAAGATCCTATTCCAGCAGGTAACACTGATTATGATGTTCAAGTCGTAAAATCTAAAATAGCGGCCAGTGGTTTGAGTGTAAGCGATCTAGTGACTACCGCATGGGATAGTGCTCGAACCTTCCGAGGTTCAGACAAGCGTGGTGGTGCTAATGGCGCACGTATTCGACTAGCGCCGCAAAAAGATTGGCAAGGCAATGAACCTGAACGGTTGGCAAGTGTATTGAGTGTACTCGAAACTATTGCGACAGAGACCGGTGCGAGCGTTGCAGATGTGATTGTTCTAGCGGGTAATCTGGGCGTTGAGCAGGCTGCAAAAGCTGCAGGCTTTGAAGTGGATGTACCATTTACAGCTGGACGCGGCGATGCCACTGAGGAGATGACTGACGCGGACTCTTTTGATGTGCTTGAGCCGCTGCATGATGGTTTCCGTAACTGGTTGAAACGTGATTACGTTGTTAGTGCCGAAGAGTTAATGCTAGATCGTACACAGCTTATGGGTTTGACCGCTCCTGAGATGACAGTGCTGGTGGGCGGAATGCGTATGATGGGTACTAACTATGGTGGTACTAAGCATGGTGTGTTTACGGAGCGAGAAGGGGCATTAACCAATGACTTCTTCGTCAACCTTACGGATATGAATTACAGCTGGAAGCCTAGTGGTGAAAATCTGTATGAAATTCGGGATCGTAAGACGAATACAGTGAAATGGACAGCAACGCGGGTCGATCTTGTTTTTGGTTCTAACTCTATTCTTCGCTCTTATGCAGAAGTTTATGCCCAGGATGATAATCAAGAGAAATTTGTGCAGGACTTTGTTGCTGCATGGACCAAAGTAATGAATGCGGATCGTTTTGATTTAGCCTAATCGCCGCATATAAATCCCGCCTGCGTTACATTCGCAGTGCGGGATTTTTTTATCTCAGCTGAAACATCTCTTCGGCCAAAGCTTGGCTTCCTACAAAAACCTCTTAATATCGCTTTCTGTAGGCGTTCACTCCGTGAGCGAAAAGGTGGTGGAAAGCACATCTTTCAGGTATTTTCTCTCTTATTTGGCCCAAGGTTGGCCTCCTACAAAGCCCCCTTAATATCGCTTAAGTGGTCTTTCTTATGGGAATGTTTAAAGGAGATTTAAATGCTCGTTTTAGTTGTCGGTGCTAACGGGGCCACAGGCCAGCATGTTGTTGATTTGTTACTGAGACAAGGTGTAGAGGTGCGCGCTATTGTTCGTTCTTTAGGAGCCTTAGCTGACCATCCAAATTTATACAAAATTAAGGCATCGGTTCATGACCTTGATCGTTCTGAAATGGCTACACACACTAAAGGCTGTACAGCGGTTGTTTCATGCCTTGGGCACAACCTATCTTTTAAAGGACTATTTGGTAAGCCTCGTTTATTAGTAACCGATACCCTGCAATGTATCTGTAACGCGATAATTGACAGTGAACCTGCGGATGCCGTTAAAGTTATTCTTATGAATAGTACAGGAGTCAGTAATCAAGATATCCCTGAAAAACCGCAATTAAGTCAACGTATAGTGGTCGCCATATTAAGGGGCTTGTTGCCACCGCATGTGGATAATGAGAATGCCGCGGATTATTTACGTACTCATATAGGTCAAGGTCATCAAGCGATTGAATGGGTTGCTGTTCGACCTGATGCCTTAGTTGATGAGGATAAAGTGACGGAATATACAGTACATGATTCACCCATTCGAAATGCGATATTCGATTCGGGTGCGACGAGCCGTATTAATGTAGGGCAGTTTATGACTGAACTGATCTTAAATAAGGAAACGTGGCTGAAATGGAAAGGGAAAATGCCCGTGATTTATAACAAATAACACCAAAATATAGATGCTAAGTGCTGTTGGGGTTCAGCTTCCCGATAGCTCGTTTTACACCTTAGATCAATCATAAACCTGTTTAATTAGTTCACGCCTCTGTTATCACCAAAGTCGACGGTGACTTGATAACGGCCTTTTTCATCGGCTATCTCATAAAACCAGCCATGACGCTGAATAATCTTCTCACTCAGTTGTAGACCTAAACCATAACCTTTTGCTACCTGTTTCGTTGGGGAGCCTGTTAGAGAAGATGTTGTGTCATTTGTATGATTGCTGTTAATGATGGTGACACGGCTGCCTAGCTGCTTAATGATCACTTCACCAGAGTTTGTATGCTGATAAGCATTACGAATCAGATTGCTTAATACTATATGGCAAGCAGTCGCTCCCAAACTTACCTGAGATGTATCGCCTTCTATATGAACGTCAACGTTTTTGTCATTAAGTAAGTAATTGAGCTCGTCACATAAAAGGTTAATTTTTTCATGTAGATCAATTGGCTCTGGTGCCATGTCGTGTTCATCATCACGGCTCAACCAAAGTAATGTCTCGGTTAAATCGCTCATGGTTAAGCCTGCTCGCTGTATCCGCTGTACGGTGAGTTGTTGCTTGTCACTGAGAGGGGATTTTTCACCGAGTCGTTGGAGTAGGTCAACATTGCTACGAATAACAGAAATAGGGGTGCGCAGTTCGTGACTGGCATAACTCAAAAAGCTCTGCTCACGTTCTAAACTTTGATGGGCCGAGATAAGGCTGCTCTGTACTAATGAGGCGAGCACATTGAGTTCGTTGTAGCTGAAATCAGGCGGTGAATGTTGAACGCTGTCTTGGTTAAGTGATTTTGCCCAGTTTTTTAAGGATTCGATAGGCTTAGCGATTTTTTGCATAATCATGACTAAGGCAAATGAAAAGATAATAATGGCAGCAAGGGCGGTAAAAAGTGCCCAGTAGAGACGGTTTTTTGGAGCTTTAGCGTCTGGGTGTTCAATTCTGTTTTTTTCTAGGATATTTTTTGAGACAAATCGTTTCTCCCCCTCATCTGTATAAACTAATACGACAAAATAAAGATTTTCAGGAATGGAAAAAATAGACGATTGATCTTTTAGTTTTTGAAGTTGATTAGCTTCTTGTGGTGGCGTGAGAAAGCGCTGCTGAATTACATCGGGAGTATCTTGCCAGCGCTTAGCAACATTAAAGCCGATGACATTGACAGGGTGTCCATCTTCTACTTCGGTTGTTTTAGCGATATCGATCATAACGCCGTTTAAGCCTTTATCGAGCCCGTTAATAAAGTAATTAACACTTAGTAGGGAAAAGCCAATCGCCATGGCTGAGCCAAGCAAGACTACACTGATAAAGAAGTAAAGCCTGAGACTTGGCCTGATTTTCACGATAATGCTCCTTCAATATGCTCTTTTATCGCAAAGCCAACACCTGAGATAGTTTCTAATCTAATATTGCTGACCTCTGTATCTAGCTGTTTACGTAGGTGATAGATATGTACTTTTAAGCTATTGCTATCGGGTTGTTCATCGCCCCATACGGCTTGCATAATCTGTTGACGGCTCACCGCTTGTGGGCTCGCGCGCACTAATATTTCTAATAATTTAAATGCGATAGGGGATAGTTTTAAGTTGTGCTGTTTTAACTGGGCTGAATGTTGGGTTAAATCTAGGCTTAAATCACCTAAAATTAAACGTTTTACTTCACCGCTGCGGCGTTTTGCGAGTACTTGTACTCGTGCAACTAACTCTTTGATTGCGAAGGGCTTAACTAAATAGTCATCGCTACCTGCTTCAAATCCTTGTAGTTTGTTCTCTAGGCTATCGCGAGCAGTGAGCATAAGTATAGGGATATCCATACCTTTTTCGCGCAGTGTGCTGCACAAGGTTAAACCATCCATTTTAGGCATATTAATATCAAGTATGATCATTTGATAATGATTACGTTCTATTAAATTTAACCCCATTAAACCATTGCTGGCGTGATCGCACTCAATCGATTCAATTTCGAGATAATCAACAATGGTAGTGGCAAGATCAAGATCATCTTCAACCAGTAGTACATTTGTCATGCCGATATTTTTCCTTCATCTTCACCGTTTTTTGTTTTAAAAACGATGAGTCATAACCTACCGGTTAGCCGCTTTAGTTCGGCGAAAGGTAGGTCTGTTAAACTGATCACTTAGATCAAATATACATGTAAACCTATGAGGTGAGGATTTAACTTTCGCCTTGTGATTCATTCGTTGCTAATCCACCACCTAGCACCCGATATAGAGTGATGCGGTTATCTAGATCAGTTTGCCGAGTGCTGATCAGTGATTGCTGTGCGCTATACATAGTTCGTTGCGCTTCTAAGGTGCTTTGAAAACTCTCCACGCTATTCTCATAACGTGCTAGAGATAATTGGTAACTGCGGTTTGCAGCGGCCACCAGAGCTGACTCTGCATTGAGCTGTTCTTGAATCGTAGCTCTGCGTGCTAAAGCATCAGCGACCTCAGAAAACGCAGTTTGAATAGCATATTCATATGCTGCAAGCTGTTTTTGTTGTTGGGCTTCACTGTAAGCGAGACTAGCGTCATTAGCGCCGTTATCGAAGATGGGTAGTGTTAAGCTCGGTGCGATCGTCCATATCGAGCTAGCACCGCCACTAAAAATATCAGCTAACACTGAGCTGGCGATACCGCCAGTAGTGGTTAATGATAACGAAGGGAAAAATGCTGCCCGGGCAGCCCCTATATTAGCATTAGCTGACTTCAGATTATGCTCTACGGCTAGGACATCAGGGCGTTGGAGCAGCACTGAGGAGGATAAACCTGCGGGAACATCACTCACTAGGGATCTACTATCAGGCAGTGCGCTAGGTAGTAAGCTGTTATCAAACTGGGCACCAACTAACAGCCGCAAAGCGTTAAGGTCTTGATTGACTTGTGTTGTATACAAGGCAATATCTGAGCTGGCGCTGTGATATATAGTTTCAGCATTGGCTAGATCAATTTGAGAATCGACGCCCAAGCTTAAACGTTTCTGAGTAATCTCTAAGGCTTGCTGGGCGTTATTTTGGGTTTCTTGGGCTAAACTCAAAATGCTCTTATCAGCGGCTAAGGTTAGCCAAGCATTAGCTATTTCACTAATAAGCGAAATTTGTGCTGCTTTTGCTGTTTCTGAGCTGGCTAAATAAGCTTCCAGTTGGGCGGCACTTAGACTTCGGTTTTTGCCAAACAGATCAACCTCATAGCTGCTTAATCCTACCTCTGCTTCATAAGATGAACTTATGCTGCCTGAGGCTTTACTACGGGTACCGTTAAGTCCTGCATCAATTTGAGGAAAGATATCAGCCCTTTGGATACGGTATGTAGCGCGCGCAGCTTCAACATCGGCAAGGGTTTGGCGCAAGCTTCGGTTATTGTTCAGTGCCAACTCAATTATCTGGGTTAGGCGGTCATCCTTAATAAATTCTTGCCAAGGCAGTTGCGCTGCTTGTTGTGTCGATAAGCCTTGGGTGCCTTCAATTGGTTGGTTTTCCCACGCATTGGGGACAGGTAATTCCGGACGGGTATAGTCTGGAGCCAATGAGCTGCAACCCGCGAGCAATAAAGCTCCCGCGAGTGGTAACAGTCTAAAGTTGCGCATTGTTTTTACCCTTACTTTAATCATAAGTATTTTCCCCTTTATTGGTATCGTCGGCATATACCGGACGTCTTTTAGGGAAGAGGCTGCGGACCAGGACAAAGAACAAAGGTACAAAGAAGATCCCTAATAGGGTCGCTGTAAATGTCCCCCCAACAATACCTGTACCAATTGATATACGGCTATTGGCCCCTGCGCCAGATGATAGAGCTAAGGGCAAGGTACCAAAGATAAATGCTAAGGAGGTCATAATAATTGGGCGCAAACGGAGTTTAGCGGCTTGTATTGCGGCATCTATTAAAGACATGCCCCGTTGATAGGATATTTCAGCAAATTCCACAATTAGAATGGCATTTTTTGCCGCTAGACCTATAGTCGTTAATAACGCTACTTGGAAGTAAATATCGTTTTCTAATCCTCGCATAGTGGTAGCTAAGGCTGCACCGACTAAGCCAAGAGGGATTACTAGAATAACTGATAGCGGTACAGACCAGCTCTCATATAGGGCGGCCAGCGCGAGGAAAACGACCATTATAGAGATTGCGTACAGCATTGTAGATTGGCCGCTAGAGAGTTTCTCTTGATAAGATAAACCGCTCCATGAATAGGTGAGCTTACCTTGTCCCACTTCTTCAGTCAGACGCTCCATCTCAGCCATCGCTTGGCCTGAACTAACACCGCTGGCCGATGCCCCTTGTATCTCATAAGATGCAATACCATTAAAGCGAGATAAGCTTTGCGGTGTGCTTGACCAAGAGACAGAGCTAAAGGCTGAGAACGGTGTCATAGCGGTGTTACCGTCAGCATCTTGACCGCGAACATACCACTGGTTCAAGTCCTCAGGTTTTGAGCGGAACTCAGAATCACCCTTTACGTAGACTTTTTTTACTCGGCCATCATCAATAAAGTCATTCACATAAGATCCTGCCCAAGCCGAGGTTAAAGTGTAGGCCACATCGGATAATGAGACCCCAAGGGTGGTCGCTTTACCGTTATCGATATCAATCTTAAGTTGTGGGGTTTCACTCAAGGCGCCTTCTCGGATGGCTGTCAGAAGTTCGCTCTGCCGTGCTTTGGTCAACAGTTCATTCTTTAAGGCGGTTAGCTCCTCACGGGATGTGCCCGCCGCTGCCTGTAGTTCAAAGGTAAAACCGTTACTTTGCCCTAATCCCTGTATTACTGGTTGAGACATAGCGAAAACGTTGGCGTCTCGAATGGAAGATAAGTTTTGATTCATGCGTTGAATCAATGCATCAGCACTTTGATCATCGCGAGGGCGGTCATCCCAAGGTTTTAATGACACAAAACCCATACCTGCATTTTGTCCGCTACCTGAAAAGTTAAAACCGGAGATCGAAAACATACGAATAACCGTATCGGTTTCCTCCTCTTTTAAGTAGCTTTCCACTTGTTCAGCCGCCGCACGGGTACGCTTGATCGATGCGCCTGCTGGCAAGCTAATTTGAAACATGGTGCTGCCTTGGTCTTCTTGCGGCAAAAAGCCGGTTGGCATACGAAGGATCAGTACGCCAAGAATTGCCACAATGATGCCGTATAGCAGCATCCAGCGTAGTTTACGGCTGATAATACTTTGCACATGGCCGGTGTAAGAGGTGGTCATGCGGTCAAATATACGGTTAAAACCAGCAAAAAAGCCTTTGCCGTTGCTGCTGTGTTCTGTTTTGGTTAACAGGCTTGCGCATAACGTTGGGCTTAAGGTCAGAGCTACGATCACTGATAACGTCATTGATGAAACAATGGCGATAGAAAACTGTTTATAGATAACGCCGGTGGAACCGCCAAAAAAGGCCATTGGTAAGAATACTGCCGATAAGACTACGGCAATCCCGACGAGCGCACTACTGATCTCTGACATAGATTCTATAGTGGCATCTCGCGGAGAGAGGTTCTTCTCGCGCATTAAGCGTTCAACGTTTTCGACCACTACGATGGCATCATCCACGAGTAAGCCAATGGATAAGACAATACCAAACATGGTTAAGGTGTTAATTGAAAAGCCAAAGGCTGATAGCACACCAAAGGTGCCGAGCAAGACCACCGGTACAGCTATGGCTGGGATTAATGTTGCCCGCCAGTTTTGTAAGAAGATCCACATCACCAATACGACCAAGACGATCGCTTCCACAAGGGTTTGCACTACTTCGCTAATGGATATTTTGATAAATTCGGTACTGTCCCTAGGGAAAGTAACTTCGTAACCGTCAGGTAGACTTTTTTGTAGCTCCGCTACTTTTTCTTTTACGCGGGTCGCAGTATCAAGCGCGTTAGCGCCCGGTGATAGCATAATGGCGATCCCTGATGCGGGGTGACCATTCAAGCGGGGGATAACATCGTAGCTTTCACTACCAATCTCAACCCGGGCAATATCACTGAGGAGAACATTCGCACCGGAACTATCACGTTTTATGATGATATTACGAAACTCATCTGGCGTTGACATCATCGATTGAGCAGTGACGGTCGCGTTAAGTTCTTGATGAGCGGGCGCAGGCACTGCACCAATTTTACCTGCAGGCACTTGTACGTTCTGCGCACTCAAGGCACTTACAATATCGGAAGGCATTAGTTCATATGCTGCTAATTTGGTTGGGTCTAACCAGATCCGCATCGCATATTGTGCACCAAAAACTCTAGTATCACCGACACCTTCTATACGGGCTAAGCTATCTTCCATGTTAGAGGCGATATAATCAGAAATGTCAAAGGCGTTCGCTTGGTCAGTAGAATCATAAAGCGCGGTGACCAGTAAGAAATCAGAGTTTGATTTGGTGACGGTCACACCTTCGGATTGCACTGAATCAGGCAGGCGAGAGTTAATCTGCTGGACTTTGTTTTGCACCTGAACTTGAGCGTAATCGGGGTCTGTGCCCTCTTCAAAGGTGATACTAACCTCTGCCGAGCCATCAGAGGTACTGGAAGAGGAGAAGTATAAGAGCCCATCAAGACCGGTCAGTTGCTGCTCTAATATTTGTGTGACACTGTTTTCAACGGTGATCGCATCCGCACCGGTATAGGAGGTTTTTACTTTGATTACCGGTGGTGCAATGCTGGGGTATTGTGCAATAGGGAGCGACATAATAGACGCTATACCCGTTAGCATAATAACGATTGAAATAACCCATGCGAAAACGGGGCGGTCGATAAAGAAACGGGCAAACATAAGTTACACTCCCCCTTGGGCAGATGAAGTATCTGTGGCGGGCTGGGCGATGGTTTCTATAGTTCCATTGTTATTCATTTCCACAAGAACAGGTTTTACTTCGCTACCTGGGCGAACTTTGCCGGAACCTTCAATTAATAGTTTGTCATTCACAGATAAACCGCTAGTGATAACCCATTTGTTCTCAATAGCATCGCTGGTCTGCACTATACGTCTTTCTATCCGGTTATTATTATCAATTACGTAAGCATAAGCTTGACCATCGGCTGCGTGGTAAATCCCTTGCTGAGGCACCACTATAGCGCTCTCGTTGACCGCTTCATTTACTTGGGTGCGAACGAACATCCCTGGCAGCAACAACCCATCAGGGTTAGGAAACTCTGCACGTAAAGTGACGGAGCCCGTTGATGTATCTACTGATACTTCTTGCATTTTAAGCTGGCCTTCGTGCTCATATTCACTACCATTTTCTAGCGTCAGTGTGACTGCTGTTGATCCCTGCTTGATCGCTTTTTCGCGAATTAGCTGACGTAGCTCCAACAACTCGGAGCTTCTTTGAGTCATATCAACATAGATAGGGTTTAAGGTGCGGATTGTTGCCAATGCGGAGGATTGTTGAGCTGTGACTAATGCGCCTTTAGTAACACTCGATATGCCAATATGCCCCGATATAGGTGCTTTAACTCTTGTGTATTCAAGGTTTATGGATGCTGTCTCTAAGGCGGCTTGATACTTATCTATATTGGCCTTAGCTTCTAAATAAGTGGCATGGGCATCATCAGCCTCTTGCTGTGAAATGCCGTTAAGTTTGACCAGTTTTGTATACCGCTGATCTTTTAATTGTGCCGTTTTTAGTGACGCTTTAGCATTGTTTAAATTTGCCTTTGCCTCGTTATAAGCTGCTTGAAAAGTGGCGGGGTCAATTTGATAAAGCAATTGTCCTTGTTCGACAACACTTCCTTCTTCAAACAGACGTTGCTGAATAATCCCGCTGACTTGAGGGCGTACTTCCGCTATCTGAGATGCCACCACACGAGCTTGCATTTTAGTATCAATCTGATGTGTAGCTGTGGCGACCTGAATATAGGAAACAGAAGGGACCGAGACACTTCTCGTTGGTGCGTTATCTTGTTGGCAACCACTGAGTAAAGTCGTTACAAGCACTAGCCCCCCGATGCCGCGTGAGAATTTCATGGTGGAACGCTCCTTGATAAATAAAAGACGAGGCTTAAGACAACAAAGTATTCGTGCGATTGTGGGCAGATGAACACTCATATACGTCTACTAGGGTCCAAGATAGCAAGGGTAGGGTTAAAACAGGGTTAATAGATCTTTAACCTTGTTATCAATTGAGGAATAAGGGTTCATTTTCTTGCTGGGTTAGGGAGTTAATATGACGATAGTCAATATCTATCATACTTACATTCAAAGTTTCTTATATATGATATTGGTTTGGCGCTATGATTAATCACATCAAGAGAGACTAATTCAAAAGGTGATTCAAATGGAAACTTCTGAACAAGATAGTGTATCTTTCCCGCAACTTAATAAACCAGCACCAGCGTTTACAGCCAGAACAACTCATGGTGAGAAAAGCTTATCGGATTACCAAGGTCGTTGGTTGATTCTTTTCTCACACCCAGCAGATTTTACGCCGGTTTGTACTACCGAGTTTATGGCGTTTGCAAAACATCATGAGGAGTTTCTAGCTGAGGGTGCTGATCTACTAGGTCTGTCTATAGATAGCTATTTCAGTCATGTTGCTTGGGTGCGAAATATAAAAGAGAAGTTTGGTGTTGAGATCAACTTCCCGATTATTGAGGATCTATCAATGAGCGTAGCTAAATCCTACGGCATGATTCATCCAGGAGCCGCTGACACTTCAGCGGTAAGGGCAACATTTATTATCGATCCAAATGGTATTTTGCGAGCGATGGTGTATTACCCAATGAGTAATGGGCGTTCAATTCCAGAGTTCCTTCGAGTACTTAAAGCGCTAAAAGCATCGGATGAGCATAATATTGCTACGCCTGAAGGCTGGCAGCCTGGTGATCAAGTGATCGTGCCACCACCTCAAGATACCGAGGCCGCTGATGCGCGTATGAATGAAGGTTATGAGTGCACTGATTGGTACTTCTGTAAAAAAAGTCTGTAACTCGGTAAAGGTTTTTTAACCTTAATATATGACCTAATGCCCAAAACTTATTGAATTGAGTTTTGGGCATTTTTTATGAATGTTTATATGCAAGTATCTCGCTCTATAAGCGAAAGCGCTAGATATAGCGCTTCCAGCATCCTAGCGTCGTGATTAGCGGCCCTTTTAAGGTATTTAGGTAGATAATGGCACCTATAAAGCTTTTATATCGAGCGATACGTTATTTTTCGGCTTTAAATTTGGCACAATGGTTAGGCCGATAAATTATAAGCTTATTGGTCGCGGCATTTTGATCCTTCTATTATTCGCACGGTATCTATATGCAGAAATGTATCGCATTTGTTGGCAATATTCCCAATCATGAAAAGCAGTCTTGGTTGGCTAAAATAGGCCCATTGTTAAAGAATACTCGTCTTATACCGTTTGAAGAGCTATCCGCAACGGAGTGCTTAACTATTGAGGTTGCTATTGTTGCTAACCCCGATCCAAAAGAGCTTGCTGAGCTTCCAAACCTACGTTGGGTACAGAGTGTATGGGCGGGGGTAGAGCGACTTGTTGCTGAGTTACCTAATGCTCATTTTGATATAGTGCGAATGATCGACCCTAACTTAGCTTCGACAATGGCAGAAGCTGTGCTTGCATGGACGCTTTATTTGCATCGTGATATGCCTAAATATCGCTGTCAGCAAGACCGGAAAGTGTGGATTCAGCATGATTTAGTGGACTTAAAAGATCGTAAGATAGGTATCTTAGGTTTAGGCCAATTAGGCAAAGCAGCAGCAGAAAAGTTAGTTTTAAATGGTTTTAATGTTAGCGGTTGGAGTCGGCGCTCAACTGCGCTTGAGGGTGTAAAGTGTTTTAGTGGTGCAGAGGGGGTTAACCAGCTGTTGGCGGAAACGGATATACTCATCTGCTTACTACCTTTAACTAAGGATACTCAGCAGTTATTAAATGATAAAAGCTTAGGTCTCTTACCTAAAGGTGCATCGATTATTAACTTTGCGCGCGGGCCAATAATAGATGAAGAGGCGCTGCTGTCACATTTAGAAAGCGGCCATATAGAACATGCTGTTTTAGATGTTTTTAAAACTGAGCCCCTACCTACCGATAGTGCTTTATGGACGGCACCCAATGTAACGGTTCTTCCCCATATCTCTGCCCCTACCAATATTCGAACAGCATCAAAAATTGTTGCGACTAATATAGCCAGATACTTTGAGAGCGGTGAGATCCCCGAGGCTGTGATACGTACCCGTGGGTATTGAATTTGAATGGCGGAGGATTTAATGTGCCGTAGGTGTTTGACTTGGACGTATTAATTATGTGAAAGCCGCTCTAATTTCTATTTTAGTTCAACGACTTAACAATTATCACATAACGGCAACTTTACATAGAGGGAATTATAATGGACGTAGGTGTCTTTAATCGTACGGAAACGAATGATCAGTTAATCAGTGCTTCAATGTACAATTTGGTTATCGGGTTAACCTTAATTTGGGGCTTTGCTATCAACTGGTGGATGGTGCAAAACGTCCCCGTTGAGTTGATAAGCAGTATTAATCCAATCGTCTTTTTTATTGGTTATTTTGCCTCCTGCTTTTTTGGTATTTATCTTTTTAAAAAATCGGATAGCCCCTCAGTGAGCTTTATTGGCTATAACTTTGTTGTGGTTCCCTTTGGATTCATTATTAACCTGGTTGTAAGTCAATATGATCCATCTATTGTATTAGAAGCGATCAGAGTTACCGGTATGGTAACCTTTGTTATGATGCTTTTAGGCTCGATGTATCCTGCCTTTTTCCAGAAAATAATAGGCGGACTTTCTATTGCACTGTTGTGTGTCATCGTGGTCGAGTTAATTGAGGTATTCATCTTTAATACCCATCACGATATCTTAGATTGGATCGTTGCTATTATCTTTTGCGGTTATATTGGTTACGACTGGGCGCGCGCTAATGCTATCCCTAAAACTTATGATAATGCTGTAGATAGTGCAGCTGCCTTATATATGGATATTATCAACTTATTTTTACGCATACTCCGGATTTTGGGTAGAAAATAGCCGAGCAACAAAACCGGTGGCATTAATGGCTAAGGGGATGGATGATGTTTAGAGCAACGGCGTTTGTACTTTTACTTTGTTTGCTGGGTTGCTCCGACGCATCGTCGTCCGCTGATCAGGAAGTGGGGCCGAACGGTGAGCCACCTAAAGCCCTTCAGCTTATCTATCAAAAACAGTTTGTTGCCGAAGAGAAAAACTACGTTCTGGCTTTCGGGTTTATCCATGCTTTTCTGGTTGAGAGACAGTTTTCTGTTAAATATTCTCGCTGTTTTGATGATGTGCTCGATGTGAGAAAACGAGGCAAAGGTTTCACTTGTCTTGCTCTACAGGCGGAACAAGGCCCTCCCACTAAGACCTATGTTCGGGTGAAAGTGGAAGAGGTTCTGTTTAACCAGTTAGATGATAATAATAGGTTGAGCTTTTCCGTTGAAATTTATGTGCTTGATGGGTACGTGAAAAATGGGAAAGGGGCACTGTTGGTGGATGGATTTACCACTGATGTCGAAACAGAGTTGGTATCGCTTTATAAAGGTAGATGATCTATATGCTGATTTTCTATTGAGAATAAAGGCTATTTATAGGGTTATAGCTTACGGGGATATTGAGTGATTATTTGGCCTGCGGTGATTAAATATGAGGGAGAAGGTGAGCTGGCTTTTGTCCCAAATGAATCTGAGTGGATATCGAATAGCGATTTGCATCTAGCATCTTATGTTGATGGGGATCTGTTAATTGATGCTATGGGAGCGATATATAGTTTACATGATAAAGCGAACACCCAGATCATGCCCAGTTTTACAGGTCTATATTTTGATAAAGCAAAGGTGAACCAGATAGTTAAAGAGCATATGTCTTGTCTTGACCAATGCTGTGTTGCTAAGTTTTCTATCGACTCAATAGCCGAGGGCTGGTTAGCGGTGGGGTTAACGGTTGTCGATAATGCGCCTTGATAAATTTGTTTGCAAAAGCACTGAGCTAACAAAAACTGAGGCGATCGCGCATATTCATTCGGGTGCTGTGCGTGTGAATGATACTGTTACAACGCAGGAGGCGACTCAGGTTCATGAAAATAATCAGGTTACGTTAAATGATCGTCGACTGAAGGCTCGGGATTTCCGCTATCTATTAATACATAAACCTGCAGGTACTATTTGCTCTAATATAGATGAACTCTATCCCTCTATTTTTAACTATCTTGATGTTGATAAAGTATCCGAGTTGCATATTGTGGGCCGTTTGGATGTAGATACCACAGGCTTAGTGTTGATGACGGATGATGGCCGCTGGTCATTTAATATTACGCGACCCGCTAAAGGGTGTTGCAAGGTTTATCGTGTACACTTGGCCAAAGAGATCTCTATTGAGGTCGTCTCTAAATTTAAAAACGGCGTAAACTTACAAGGGGAGCAACAGCCAACCCTACCTGCGCTATTAGAGATCATTACACCTAAAGAGGTGCTTTTGACGATTACTGAAGGCCGATTTCATCAGGTAAAACGTATGTTTGCGGCGGTAGGTAATCGTGTACGTTCACTCCATCGAGAACAGATTGGCGATATTCGTCTTGATGTAGATGTAGGTCAGTGGCGTTACTTGTGCCATGAAGAGGTTCAATCTTTTAGTAAATAACCCCATCTGTTGTTGTACAGTCACAATGGGCTAGCCTACCCACCAACAGATCAACACACTTAATTGTCCAGAGTTATTAAAGCGATACCATGACGAGAAAAATATTAAGTTTGAAGGTAAAAAAGAATAAAGACGTTAAGCCTCAGGTTGAGGATCTTTTTCCTAATGATCCAGAAAAACGTTTTTTAAATGGTGTTGCTATTCATCCATCCCCACGTATCTGCTTAGAATCGGGCTCGCAGCAACTGTCTATGAGGGCGATGGATCTGATCACACCTATAGGTATGGGGCAACGAGGATTAATTGTCGCACCACCGGGATCGGGTAAAACGACTACGTTAAAACATATTTGTCAGGCGGTAGGTACCGCTTATCCAGAGATCAAACTTTATGCACTGTTGATCGATGAGCGGCCGGAAGAGGTGACTGACTTTAAGCGTAACGTAACCGCCGAGGTGCATGCGTCCTCTTCTGATGAGAGCTATGCTCAACATGTTCGTGTGGCCAATGAGTTGCTTGCTAAAGCACGTAAAGAAGCGGGCGAAGGGCATGATGTACTGATTGTTATTGATTCACTAACACGGTTGTCACGGGTTCATAATGCGGAGCAGAAAAGCAGTGGTCGTACCATGTCGGGTGGGGTTGATGCGAGAGCATTGGAGATCCCTCGAAAGTTGTTTGGTGCAGCTAGGAAGATCGAGAACGGCGGTTCGCTTACCATACTTGCGACTATATTGGTGGACACCGGAAGCCGAATGGATCAGGTGATCTTTGAGGAATTTAAAGGCACTGGGAATATGGAAATTGTTTTATCACGGGATGCAGCTAATTATCGAATTTTTCCTGCGTTGGATATTGCTAAAAGTAGTACCCGCCGTGAAGAACTTCTATTAGACGGGAAGGACCTTGCTAAGGTGAGAACCTTAAGACGTTCACTCACATCATTGAAACCGGTTGATGGGGCGAGAAAGTTGGTTGAGCTACTGGAGGAGTATCCAACTAATGAGGCGTTATTAAAGGCGTTTGAGCCTGAGTAAATAAATCGCTGGCGTTTTAGAGAGTAAGAGCGCCTAAAGGCGCTCTTTTTGTATCTACCTTAGGTTGGTTTTAAGACTCTTTTTAACTGTAGTAACTCAGGTTTCAGTTGATCTTAACCCCATATATCTTTGTTTTTTCTATTCTCAGGTCTATCGGTTGAGGTTGTTTTTCGTGCCGACTTTTCTCTTGGTTTTGCTGTGGGAGGCTTGCTCTTGCGGACATAATTTAAGATTGAAATAGGTACAACTTTTCTTACAGGAAAACCTTCAATCTCTTTACGCTCGATTATATGGTCTAAACGGCTTTCAATCGCACAGAGATTTTTAAAGTCACCCATTGCGACAAAAGATATAGCTTCACCGGTGGCTCCTGCACGGCCAGTTCGGCCAATACGGTGGATATATTCTTCTGGTTTGAAGGGGAGGTCGTAATTGACCACACGGCTTAATTCACCAATATCTATACCGCGTGCTGCGACGCCTGTCGCCACTAAATATTTTAGTGCGCCTGACTTAAAATCCGCTAAGATTTTTTCACGCATGGCTTGGCTTCTATCGCCATGAATTGCTTCTGCTACAATCCCGCGTTTTGCCAATTGGTCGACCAGCTTGGCTGCGCCGTGTTTTTTCTCAATAAAAATCAGCGCTTGATCCCATTGCTGATCCTTAATTAAATGGCTCAGGAGTGCAGATTTAGTGTCTTTATCAACAGTGATTAGCCACTGATTTATGGTTGTAGCCGTTTTGGTTTTTGGTGAAACTGAGATCTCAACAGCAGGTTTACTAATTTTGCTATCAGAAAAATCGTCGGCTAGTGCGCGGACACCATCACTCATAGTCGCAGAAAATAAAAGATTTTGACGTTCTCTTGGCAGGCGTTCGATGATTTTATGAATATCATCCACAAATCCCATATCGACCATTCTATCCGCTTCGTCTAAAACTAATACTTCCAGTTCGTCAAAATGTAGAGCTCGCTGATGGGCTAAATCAAGTAGACGACCGGGCGTTGCGACAAGAATATCTACGCCTTGAATTAAACGCTCTTTTTGTGGCTCGCTATCTACGCCACCATAAACGGCTAATGAGCTTAGATTAAGGTGTTTACTGTATTCAGCAACATTGCCCGCCACTTGTACGGCTAATTCCCGTGTTGGGGTAAGAATGAGTACCCGTATGCGCTTGCCTCGAAGAGTGCGTTCTTTATTGAGCTTTTCGAGTATAGGTAGAACGAAAGCAGCGGTTTTACCTGTGCCTGTTTGGGCTGTCGCAATTAGATCTTTTCCCGCCAAAATAAGGGGAATCGCTTGCTTCTGAATTGGTGTTGGCGCGGTATAGGCCAGATCACTTATCGCTTGTAAAAGGGGATTGCATAACCCAAGGTTTGAGAATGGCATAAAGACTCGGATAGGTTGTCATAAGAAGAGTAGAGCGCAGTATAGCGTAAAACAAACCTCTCGTTGTTCTAACACTCAAAAAACGTTAGTTAAGGTTTATTGTAAGTTGATATGTGATGTTGATCTATAAAGTTAAGATCTGGAAAGTGGACCGTAAGGGCCTAGATGTTGTTAGCCATCTTCAGTTAATATATGAGCGTAATCGCCATAGGATGGCTCCTCGCATCAGGATGATGCTAATAGCTCCTTTCAGCGTTAAATGACTCAGTATCACCATTCATATCACAGGATAATAATGAAGAAGTTAATTTTACTTTGCTTAATTGGGGTAAGTTTTTATGCGTACCTTCAAGATAATCCTCAAGTTATTGAACGTATAGAAGAAACCGTAAATACGGAAAACTTATCTAATAGTAATACCTCCGAATACTCATCTAGTGATCGAGCCTTAGCGCAGGCCTTTAAAAATAAGCAGAGTGATCTACAAATTGGAGGTTCGGGAAAAGTTGTAAAGGTTCTTGCTGATGACTTGAAAGGTAGTCGCCATCAAAAATTTATTCTGGAATTATCAACAGGACAAACCTTGTTAGTTGCTCATAATATTGATTTAGCGCCTCGAATTAATGGGCTTAGCATAGGTGATAGGGTCAAATTCTTTGGTGAATATGAGTGGAGTGCCAGAGGCGGGGTGATGCATTGGACCCATCATGACCCACAAGGGCGTCATGAAGGAGGCTGGCTGCTGCACAATGGGAATATATACCAGTAGCAGAGATGATTTAGCCCTAAGCTGAGTCTGTATTATACTCGATGGGTACGTCACGCTTATCTTCTGTACAAGTAGGGCGCATAAAATTACACTGTGCCCTTGTATTATCTGTGAGAGCCCTATGAAAAATACCTTGAGAAAACTCTTTGCGCCTATCTTAAATATTTTCGAATCCGGTGAAGGTGAATATAGCTATAAAGCGTCTCATCGTAAGATTTTGATGTATATGGGACTCTTATTTTTTGTGCTTTCGACGTTGTCAGGTATTACAGCCATTGCTTCTGATCAATTAGGTGGTCTTATCCCTATTCTGGTCTTTTTCGTAATTGGTTTTGTGTGTTTAATCGTTGGTTTCTTAGGAAGTGATCGCGCGGTTGCTAAAATCTGGGGCAGTCGATAGTTCGCACTAAAGAGATAGAGAAAACGAGGATGGCTGGTAACCATCCTTATCGAATCCTCTTGGCTTCTACTTATTTAAACCTTGTTTCTCACCTATTCAAAATAGTCACTATTCAGCAGTAGAGGGCCTTGTAACGACTAGGCTAGATCTGATTGGCTGCGGGAATTTCTGCAAAAACGCTACTATCCATCCAACTATTTATATTATTAGTGAGTGCGCTCGGTCCTACAAGTTGTAGCTTTTGTGCACGAATCGCTGTTTTATAGGTGGTGTAACCCATCCAAATTTCGATCATGGTGCGAAGGTCTGTATTGAACCAGATATCTACCTCTTTGCCTGGATCCACCGTACATACGTCAACCTCTTCGTTACTGACAACAATCCACCATTTAGCCATCTGGTTTTGATCAGAAAAGTTAAATGAGATGATCGTATTATCGCCCGGTAGGTTGTGTGGGTTGATGCTGCGTTCTAGATAAAGCATGAGTAACTCTATATCGAGCTCTGAATTAGGTAGTTGACTACGTGTCCAACGCATTCCCCATTCACCTATTTGTTGGATGATAGGAGCTAACTCTTTGCCCGATTCAGATAGGAAGTATTCATAGCCCCGTTGACCGGATATCTTTTTACGCACGACTAGCCCGTTATCTGTTAATTCGTTTAGGCGCTTAGTCAACATGGTAGGGGAGATAGATGCCATGCCCCGTTGAAAATCATTAAAGCGTTTCCCTCCCATTAAAAGCTCCCTGATAATTAATAGTGTCCATTTTTCACATAAGAGTTCGGAGGCTTTGGCAAGGGGACAAAATTGTAGATATTGCATAGCGTTACTCAATCAGGTTTTCCTAACTACAGAATCTGTAGTTGAGTGCTACAGTTTACATAGCATTTTTAAGGGATAGTTGGTTCTAGTATAATGCACTAGATAACAACAAAAACATTATATGGAGTTCTTATACATGCCTAAGTTCATTATTGAGAGAGATATTCCGGATATAGGTTTGGCTGATGATGCAGCGTTAAGTGCCGCGGCCGAAAAATCAAATGAAGTGCTATCTGCTATGCAGTCAGAGCAAAAAGATATCAGTTGGGAAAACAGCTACGTTGTTGGAGATAAAACCTTCTGTATCTATAACAGCGCGGATGAAGCGTTAATTCATGAACATGCGGAGCGAAGTGGGTTTCCGGCTAATACCATCTCAGAAATTAAAAGTGAGATAGATCCTACGACCGCAGACGCCTAATTCAGGCCATTTCTTAAGCTTTACGTTAGGTAGTGGTTGTCGCCCTTTCATTGCCTAGCGTATCCTTACTTCGTTTGATCTTTCTATTCATCCGTTACTGCATAAACGTAACACTCAAAAAAGCCCTCAAACTTAACGATTTTAGAACATTTATCGCATCGCTGTTTGAGTCTAAGCGGTAGCTTAGTCGTGTGTGTCGCTATAAGAAATTGTTGTTTTTTGTCATATTTCTGTCATCTATCGGTAGTCTAATAACGCGCATTCGGAATTAATATTTCCGTAGAAAAAGGACGTTCATTTTTTAATCACATGTTGTAATGGCGTACAAATCTATGAAAATCTCTTTGCTGACTAAGCTCACCTCACTTGCTCTTTTCCTTATCCTTGCTGTGCTTACTATCTCTATAGTGTGGTCGCTTGATCGTCTAAACGATGCCTATCAGACCAGTACGAGCTATTACGAATATGAAGCGAGTACCCGTCACGCAATTGAAAAGCCTATAAACACCTACCTGCTGACAGGTGATGCAACACTGCTTAGTAAAATTAATAATGATATTAATGAACTGATTGGGGAAACACAGCAGAACCGTTTATTGCCGTCAGACATTAAAACCCCTGCGGTGGAGCAGATGATATTGGTGCGAGATAATGCTTTGAGTACTTTACGAGAAGCGGGGAAATTATCTAATCCGGAGCTTTTGCTAGTAAATAGTGAGCGAGAAATGTTCGCCGAGATAACGGCAATAATGGAATATGTTGCTAAAGCGGAGAACGCTCCAATCGATCTTAAGCAAAAGTATTTGAACTTGTCAGCTGAATTTATCAATTATCTAGTACCGACCATTTATGTGAGACAAAATAGCGCTTCAAAAGGCGATAGCTCAATATTAAAGAGCAGTGAAAGTTATTTAGTTGGCATGCAAGAGACGGCCGAAAAACTCTATGCTTTACCTCGTTTAGGTGTTTATAAAGAGGCTGAGGTTGAGGAAGATGAACTGGCTAGTGTATTAGGTTGGGATACCGAGGAAAGTAATGGCCCGGCAGAAGATATTGGTGAAGCATCTTTGCAAATTATTAAAAATTTAGCAGGGCGCTACCCTAAAGAGTTAGATAATATCGCTAAATTTACTGAGCAAAAACAGCAAGGTAGTTTGGCCGCAAAGGAGCAAGTGCTCAAGCTTGAACAGTCTCTCCAAGGTTTAGAAGGTACACTGGAAGAACACTATCAGAACATTTTACAGGATGTATACCTGTTACTGGCGGTCTGTGTTGTATTGATCATTATTACAGGCGCCTGTATGTCGATGATTAAATACCGTCTGGCTGCCATTCTTCATCGTGCAACTGATTATGTAAGTCGCTTATCTGAAGGTGATTTAAAAATGCAGATGGATATGCCTAGTAAAATCAGTGAAGTAGCAACGTTACGTATCTCTATCAACAGTTTAAAAGATTACTTCTCTGACCTGCTGACGAATATTAAGCGTGAAACTGGCGTACTTAAAGAGCTAGAGTCAAATATGAACACTAGTGCAAAAAACCTTAGTTGTATTGTGGCTGAGCAACAAGCTAGTACACGCAGTACTGCAGAGCAGATGGAGCAGCTAAAGAGCTCCTTTGTAGAAGTGGCTGACCATGCTGCTCATACACGTGAATACACAAATCAAGCTAATGATCTGACTCAGAAAGGTATTAGCTTGATGAGAGATACTCATAACAATATTTCTGAACTTTCGAGTGACGTTGCAGGTACTAATGATGCGCTTGTTTCCTTGAAAGGGGATACGGAGTCAATCCTACAGGCGTTGTTAATCATCGAGGAGTTTTCGGATCAAACCAATTTGTTAGCACTTAACGCGTCAATTGAGGCGGCAAGAGCCGGTGAGATGGGACGAGGTTTTGCGGTAGTTGCTGATGAGGTGAGAAATTTAGCAGGAAATACTTCGCGTGCTGCGAGTGATATTAAGAAATTGACCAATAAGCTTAATGCAACCACCAATGATGTAGTGGATCGCACTCAGCTCTATATGCAAAAAACTGAAGAAACTATGCAGATTGCAAATGAAGCGGAACAAGCGATTGGTGAAATAGCAGAGGCTAATTTGAGTATCAGCCAGATGAGTTCACAAATAGCTTCAGCAACAGAGCAGCAGTCTCAATTAACGGCGGAGATTGTTAATGTTATGTCGCAAAATACTGATTTAGCGAATAACAGCTTAAATGAAGCGGAAAATAATAGACGTTATGCAGACAACCTTGTTGTTATTAGTGGCAAGCTTAATCAGATGATTGTTCAATTTGAATAGATGTATTGTTTCTCTATCAGCCGCTGGCCTAAGTACCTTTTATGGTCAGCGGTGAAGTGAAACCAAAGGATTGCTATAACCTTGAATGGGGGAACGCCATTTAAGGTTTATAGATAACTTTTTAGCCTTATACCTGCCTGTTATTGTCCTTTCCCTTTCCCTTTCCCTCGTGATCTCTAAAAAGCTATATTGATTCAGTGCTATTAAGGGGGAGTTGTTATGTCTGATAAACAGCTAGTCACTACACATTATACGCATGGTGATTTACTGACATCTATTGAGAATGCGTTAGTTAACTCAGGAAAGTCTTTGCATGATCTTAATATCGAAGATCTGGCGAATGTTGATGAATTCCATATAGGTGGCCGCCAAGCTACAGATAATATCTTAGGCTGCTTAGGGCTTTCAGAGCAGGATCACTTGCTCGATATAGGCTGTGGTTTGGGAGGGGCTTGTCGTTATGTATCTAATCGATATAACAATCCTGTTACGGGTATTGATTTAACTGAAGAGTATGTTGAAAGCGGTAATGTCCTTTGTTCATGGGTGAAACTTGATCGGCGTATTAAATTATATACAGGTAGTGCGTTAGATATGCCCTTCGCTAGTGGATCATTTAACGGCGCTTATATGTTACATGTTGGGATGAATATTGAAGATAAAGCAAAGCTATGTGCAGAGGTTTATCGTGTATTAAAACCGGGTGCCTATTTTACTATTTACGATGTGATGCGGGAAAAAACAGGAGTGATTAGTTATCCGGTGCCTTGGGCTGATCGAGAAAGTATGAATTTTTTAGCCTCAAGTGAACACTATGCTGATGCACTAACCCGTGCTGGATTTGAAATTACGTTGGTGAAAAATCATTCTCAATTTGCTCTGGATTTTTTCAAAAAGGAACGGGAGAAAAACCAAGTAAAAAACGCTCGCTCTCCGCTTGGACTTCATACATTAATGAATGAAAATAGCGGAATTAAAGTTAAAAATATGCTCCAAGCACTGCGTGAGGGATATATTGCGCCAGTTGAGATTAAGGCTAAAAAGCTAAGGTAGTAGGGTGACGTAGTAGGGTGACTTGGCTTTCTTCAGGTGTTTGTTAGTAACTATCTAGTTTAGACAATCTTTACTAGTATTAAAAAGTACGCGGCATAATTGGGCGCGTCAGTTTTGCTTTTTAGGTTTAATGAGGGGTTTGGCATAAGCTTCTGTAGTTATGTAATATGCCGAAACGTTAAGATCGTTTTCTTATCCATAAGGGAAGTGCTATGGAATGCATCGAATATAAAAAAGGATATAAATATCAGATCGTTGATAGCTATGTAACTACTATTTCGTTTATGCCTGATAAGGATGTTTTATCTCCTTCTGGCTATATAGAATTAACGAAAGAGGGAGTGCTTAAGATAAAAAAGGGTTATGCATGGGATGGTCCTTCAGGCCCGACCTTTGATACCCGCGATTTTATGCGAGGCTCCCTAGTTCACGATGCTCTATATCAGTTAATGCGTGAGAACTTGTTGGATAAAGATAAAGACCGCGATGCAGCTGACCGGCTCTTACAGCAAATATGTAAAGATGATGGAATGTGGGTATTAAGGGCGTGGTGGGTCTATATTGGGTTGAAGTTTTTTGGTGATCCCGCCGCCGATCCTGCTAATAAACGACCAGTAACTAAAGCACCGACCGTATAACAATTAGCTTAGGTATACAAAAAAGAGGCCCGCACATAGGTGCGGGTTGGGGAAGTAGCGCACAGATTTTATGCATTACAGCAGGATAATATAGAGCTTCAATTTTTACTTAAAATCGATAAGCTCTACTTCAAAAACAAGCGTTGATCCAGGGGTGATTATACCTGCCGAACCATTGCCGTAAGCAAGTTCGCTCGGAATATAAAAGCGTGTTTTTTCTCCCACAACCATCAACTGTACACCTTCAGTCCAGCCCTTGATTACTTGATTTAGGCCGAACTCAATCGGTTCGCCACGTTCTACTGAACTATCAAAGACTGAGCCGTCAATTAAGGTGCCGTGGTAGTGTACTTTTACTTTTGATGTAGCTTTTGGATGTTCCTCCCCCGTACCTTTTGTTAACACTTCGTACTGTAAGCCGGAGTCGGTTTGTGTAACGTTTTCTTTGGTCAAATTAGATGCTAAAAAAGTTTTTCCTGCTTCTAGGTTATAGGCCAATTGCTGCTTTGAGTTTTGATTGTTTTTATAGAGAAAAAACAAGATGGCAATAATTAGGATAGGAAGCAGGTAATTCAGCATTGTATAGATCCGTAGTAGGTAAGTGTATTTGGGGCTTGTTGATTATCTAGATTCTGAGCAGTATGACATAGTGTTACTGGTTTTGATTGAAGTTGTCATTCCTTCTTCGGCTAGATAGTTTACAGTGAGTTTTTGAATTATCTATATGTGAGGCTGGGATGGATCTGGAAAATAGTAAGTTAATATATAGCTGTTCTATTCCTGTTCGTTGGGGGGATATGGATGCTTATGGGCATGTTAATAATGCGATGTATATGCGTTATCTTGAAGAAGCGCGGGTGCAGCTTTTAGATAATATGAATGTGGAGCTTGATCCTAATGGGCTGGCCCCCGTCGTAATTGATATAGGATGTTCATTTATTCGACCTGTTGTTTACCCTGACCTATTACGGATTGATTGCTATATTAGCGATCCTGGTCGATCCAGTTTTATGACCTATTACAAGGTTTTCAGTCAGCATGATGATAAAGCTGTTGTGAGCCAAGGGCATGCAAAGGTTGTATGGATTGATCACAGGATTGAGAAATCAGTTCCATTACCTGAAGTTGTTCGTGCCTTGTTTGATTAAGAGTTTTCTTTGTTCTATTTGTCGAGAACAGAGATTCTGGGTATTAATAAGGCCATAGGTAGGACACTCTCGGCGGGGATTAAACGCGTTTGTATAGTGTAAAAAATTGAGCTTCGTGGGCGATTTTTTAGCTAACTATGGCGTAATTATTAGCTAGAAGAGTCGTGACTATATCTTCCTCTACTGGTGCAGGGTCGTTGGTGATTGTTTTTGGGATCTCTGATTCTTCAGCAGAAATTTGTGCAAGGTTAAAATATAGATAGTCCTGCATCCATTGCTGATACTGTTGTAGCCAATCACACATTAACTCCTCTAAAGATGTTTCATCAATTGTGAAACCCGCTTTTAAGTCTGCTTTTGTATATAACGAGCCTTTAAGTAAATCTCCGTGCGTAGGGTAGTTTTTAGAGTAGTACTCTAGTGTGACATGGTCCGATAGACGGCTCTCTAATATGAAACTGACACGATCAAGGCTTAAAGGTGCATAGTTGATCGCTTCTATAAGTGACTCTACTTTTTGATCGAAGCATAAGATGGTTGAATCGGTATAAAAAGCAGCGACAAGAATTCCATCCACTCTAAACAAAGCCTGAATTTGTTTCTCTTGCTGAGCTAAGTAATATTTTTTTTGTGTAACGGGAGAGAACTGCTCGAGCATTGTTAAATAAAACTGATCCATCTGTTGGATAGAAATAGCGCTCTTAGTTGCAGGCAGGTGCTTTTTCAAAGGCTCATCAATAGGAATATGCGCCTGAGCATTAAATGATGCCAGTGTATTATGCATAGAACTGCTCTCCGTAAGTTTGCTGTACATAATCTATAGCAAAGGCAGTGCCAATTATCTAAGCCTATGTTTTTTAAAAGAGAAGTTATGTGAAAGGTGATTCTCGTCTATTTTAAGGCAAAGGGTTGCCGTAGAAGCGGCAATACTTAGCGGGAAGTTATTTTAGGCCTAAAGAGAGTTGTTAATATAATAGCCAACGTCGTTGCACAAGCACAAAGGAGGTAGCTTGATGTGAATGATTCGGTTTGTTCTGCTAAATACCCGGCTAATGTTGGCCCTGAAATTTGGCCTATAGCAAAGAAAAAGGTGACATAACCAAAGGCTTTCCCTGCAGCGGATATAGGTAAAATATCACTGATCGTTGCAGCGATGATTGCGGGAATGCTAAAGGCTGATATGCCAAATAATGCCATGGATAAAAATAGGGTGAATGTTCCTATTTCTGATGCCGCTAAAGAGTATGCAAGTGTTTGTAATATAAACACTAATATTAGGCCAAATCTGCGCCCAAACCGATCAGATAGACTGCCAAAAATAGCACCTGAGAAAATACTCAGAATGCCCATCGTCATCCATAGTGATCCAGCGTCACTTTCTGTGAAATGATATTGCTCAACCAGAGTTGTTACGATAAAAGTTGCATAGATCACATAGGTAAAACCAAATAAGAAATAGATTGAGCCTATATGAAGGATCAATTTACTGATGGATTTAGCTGCTTGTTTATCAGATTCTAAGCCTGCGGGTTTGGAGGTGGCTTGCAACGGATCGGTAGAGGATGAAGACTCATATCCATAAGGTTTTAAATTTAGTTTAGCTGGGTTGTTACGAAAGAGAAACGCTGTGATGCATGCGGCCAGAATGATGATTAATCCAAATGCTCCCCAGCCGACTTTCCAGCCATCGTCGAGCCATGTGCTATTTAGCCAAGGAATTAATGCGCCACTAGCAACAATGCCTAAGCCGTTACCCATGATCATAAATCCCGCTGCACGGCCTCGATGCTGCACAGTAAACCAATGGGCGACTAAGCTCATAACCGCTATGTTAGCAGTACCACTACCTATACCCGTTATGAAATATAGAAGTGTGATAATCATAAAATGGCTGCTGAAGCTGATTAGGAACATGCTTATGCCAACTAAGATTAAACCTAAGAATATAGAGTAGCGTGCGCCAAACTTATGAATAAGGTGATGACAAAGTAATACAGCGAATAGATAGCCAATAAAATTACCCGTACTGATAAGCCCCATCTGTGTATAGCTTAGTTGAAGGCTGCTGCCCATAGAGGGTAGTAACATACCGAGTGCAAAACGGCCTAGTCCTAAGCAAGCGAAGAGAGATATCGCGCCAGACAGAACAATAATCCAAGCATAGTGGAACTTATTAGTAAGCATCTATAGGGCCAATAAAAAATAGGAATTATTGATAATAACGAGTGCGTGAAATAAAGGTAAGAGGAGAGGATGTTATTCTAATTTATTGAAATAAAAAAGGACGCCGAAGCGTCCTTTTTTAGTCTGAAGTGCTTAACAATTAACCGAACTGGTTAGATGTGTTTTTCGCACCGCCAGCTTTAAGCGCATTCTCACCCGCAAAGTATTCTTTGTGGTCATCACCCATGTCTGAACCAGACATGTTCTGATGTTTAACACAGGCGATACCTTGGCGGATCTCTTCACGCTGAACATTCTTAACGTAGCCCAACATACCTTGCTCACCGAAGTACTCTTTCGCTAGGTTGTCTACAGACAACGCAGTTGTGTGGTAAGTCGGTAGAGTGATCAAGTGATGGAATACGTTCGCTTCACGTGATGTATCAGCTTGGAATGTACGTGTACGTTCATCAGCTACAGCAGACAACTCAGTTTCGTCATACTCAGCGCTCATTAGGTTAGCACGGTCGTATGCAGACACATCTTTACCTTCAGCAGCCCAAGTATCGTAAGTCTGCTGGCGGAAGTTTAATGTCCAGTTGAATGATGGAGAGTTGTTGTAAACCAATTTAGCATCTGGGTGAACTTTACGTACGTCATCCATCATGCCTTTGATTTCGTGTACGGTTGGTACTGCAGTTTCGATCCATAGTAGATCGGCACCCGCATTGATCGCTTCAATACAGTCAAATACGCAACGCTCATGACCTGTGCCTTGACGGAACTGGTATAGACCGGATGGTAGACGCTTAGGACGTACTAGCTTGCCGTCACGGTTGAAGCATACATCGCCTTCAGCCATATCAGCTACATCGATCTCTTCAACATCAAGGAAAGAGTTGTAAACATCGCCTTGATCGCCAGGTTCATTAACAACAGCGATCTCTTTAGTTAGGCCCGCACCTTCAGAGTCAGTACGCGCAACGATGATGCCGTTGTCGATACCTAGCTCAAGGAAAGCGTAACGTAGAGCACGTAGCTTAGCGTGGAAGTCAGCGTGAGGAACGGTTACTTTACCATCCTGGTGACCACACTGTTTCTCATCAGCTACTTGGTTTTCGATCTGCAGTGCACAAGCACCGGCTTCGATCATCTGCTTAGCCATTAGGTAAGTCGCTTCAGCGTTACCGAAACCAGCATCGATATCTGCAACGATTGGCACAACGTGAGTCACGTGGTTATCAATCTGATCTTGGATTTTAGCTTCAGTAGCAGAATCGCCTGCTTCACGTGCAGCGTCTAGTTCACGGAATAGACCGCCTAGTTCACGTGCATCAGCTTGACGTAGGAAGGTGTAAAGCTCTTCAACTAAGTTAGCAACGGTTGTTTTCTCGTGCATAGATTGGTCAGGAAGAGGACCGAAATCAGAGCGTAGCGCAGCAACCATCCAACCAGAAAGGTACAAGTAACGACGGTCAGTTTTGCCACCGAAATGTTTCTTAATGGAGATCATTTTTTGCTGACCAACAAAACCATGCCAGCAACCTAATGACTGAGTGTATAAGGATTTGTCTTTATCAAATGCTGCCATGTCAGCACGCATAATGTCTGCAGTGTACTGAGCGATGTCTAGGCCAGTTTTGAATTTATTCTGAGCGCGCATACGAGCTGCAGATTCTGGGTTAATAGCGTCCCAAGGGCTACCAGCAGCTGCTTTTGCAGCAGAGATAGTTTCAATGTCTTGGTTCAATGCGGACATGGTCAATCCTCTACAGAGTAATCTGTTCAATAAATTAAATTTTGGCGAGTCACAAGCCCAAGCCGGTATTTCCCTTAGCTCAACTTATATTTTTGATTACCGTGTAAACGATAATCTGACCAAGCAATGTTGTTGAATACATTGAGTGGTTATGTGAGTAAATAATGGGGGTATTTTAGAGCTTCGTAAAGCTACTTTTTGTGCACGTGCAAAACTGTAGTATTGCTACATAATGCCTATCTATAAAAAGGTAAATTAACTACAAGAAGGAAGAGCGGGAAATAGCATTAATCCCTATAGATAGGAGCTTTTAAAGCTCATCACTAAGTAGTAGCGACTTTGGTATAGCGCTTTATTTTACTCAATTACAAGATTTTTAGTTATTTAAAGTATGTTTTATATTCCAATTAATTCTAAGTGTTTTTGACTACATAAATCATATGATCGCTTGAATTTAAAGGCTTTCCAGCTATTTGCTGGATATTTTATAGATTGTTTAACGTCAAAATAAATTACAAAGCTATTTTGTCATTGGATTGATTCATATTATGAGATGAAGTTAGTCAGTAAATCGGCTTAAAGTCATCATATAATGGAGGAAAGTTTGTCAATATTACGTGGATTTCTTCCAAATGCCTCTACGTTATTTTTATTTGATCTCTTTGTTTTTACGCGTTCGCAGCATGATTTTTTTGGTTAGGATATAAGTTCTTTTTTTGGGTAGGTTTTATGAGCGCTTTTATAGCGCTTTAATTTCCGCCTGTTTTGTAAGAAATAGATTTTTAGATTGTGTTTTTTGTTTAAAAGGATAATCTCTGTAACCAGTTATTGGTTATGAAAAGAGAGACATTATTGTGGATTTAAAACGTAAATTTACAGTGCATTTAGATGCCTTGATTGTTATTGGCTTGCTCTTTATCTGTTCTATAGGATTTAACTTTGTTCAACTTCAGCAAGTAAAAGGCTTAAGTCGAGATGTGGTTAATTTAGAAGGTAAAGTTTTAGTACATGAATTAAATCTTAGCTCGCAGAAAGCTTATATTAATCAGTTGAAGTCTAAGTATGAGGGAGAAGAGGGTATTGCAAAGATTAAGGATGAGTAGGTGATTACAATGGGGTAGATCTAGTTGAATATAGCGCGGTTATGTAAATACTAAATAGTTGGGCTTCAAACGGATCTATCTATACAGAAACAATAATTAAAAAGGACGCCGTAGCATCCTTTTTGTAAATTATGTAGAACAAACTGGTGGGTATTAACTAGTGATGGTGTCTAGGTATACAGCATCAATATCGGTATTAATGTACGCCATGCCTAATTTGTTTAGGTATTCCATTCGGTCAGCTTTCATTAAATCTATTTCCGGCGCATCAAAGCCATTTTCTTGATAAATACCTGCAAGGTAGGCCATAAAGTGCTCGCCTTCTTTTACTAATAATAAGCTAGCCGCACCTACATCTGGTTTTACTTGTGTATTTAACGCTTCTGGAAGATTTACAGCAAGAACAACGGGTTGCTCATCACCTTCGATTCTTACACTGCGGTTTCTGATTGTTTGTTGTGCCCAGTAAAATGCTAATTCTTTACTTTGCGTCAAAAAAACAGGTTCAACTGATTCTGTATAGGCATTGCCGATTGTCGCCATCGTTTTCTTAGCAGCATCTTTTAGCGCTCTATCCCCTGAGCGTTGTAGCCCTTGTTTTTTTATGGAGTCGATCAGTGCTGAGGATGTTCCATGATACCAAGTATTACCTGTAGTAAATCCTTGCTCAGTTAACAAATCTTTAGCATCTTTAAGAAAATCAGGTGTATCAGTCATATTCGAAATCACTTAATCAGTTTGCAGTAGAAAACGGGGTAGAATTTTAACGTAAAAAGCCATTCGAGTCTTTCGACAGATCTTAGAAGTAATCTTATCTATAAAAAAGGCGGCCCTTACTACAAGGTGCCGCCTTATGCTCCAGTATAGGAGTCTGCCCTAATTAACGCTGGAAAATTAATTAAGGCAGTTAACGCTAATTATGCTTAGTTAAACTGGTTAGAGGTGTTTTTCGCACCGCCAGCTTTAAGCGCATTTTCACCCGCAAAGTATTCTTTGTGGTCATCGCCGATGTCTGAACCAGACATGTTCTGATGTTTAACGCATGCAATACCGCGACGGATCTCTTCACGCTGAACATTCTTAACGTAGCCCAACATACCTTGCTCACCGAAGTACTCTTTCGCTAGGTTGTCTACAGACAACGCAGTTGTGTGGTAAGTCGGTAGAGTGATCAAGTGATGGAATACGTTCGCTTCACGTGATGTATCAGCTTGGAAGGTACGTGTACGTTCGTCAGCTACAGCGGACAATTCAGAATCATCATACTCAGCGCTCATTAGGTTAGCGCGGTCGTATGCAGACACATCTTTACCTTCAGCAACCCAAGTATCGTAAGTCTGCTGGCGGAAGTTTAGTGTCCAGTTGAATGATGGAGAGTTGTTGTAAACCAATTTAGCATCTGGGTGAACTTTACGAATGTCATCCATCATGCCTTTGATTTCATGTACGGTTGGGATTGCAGTTTCGATCCATAGTAGATCGGCACCCGCATTGATCGCTTCAATACAGTCAAATACGCAACGCTCATGACCTGTACCTTGACGGAACTGGTATAGACCGGATGGTAGACGCTTAGGACGTACTAGCTTGCCGTCACGGTTGAAGCATACATCGCCTTCAGCCATATCAGCTACATCGATCTCTTCAACATCAAGGAAAGAGTTGTAAACATCGCCCTGATCGCCAGGTTCATTAACAACAGCGATCTCTTTAGTTAGGCCCGCACCTTCAGAGTCAGTACGCGCAACGATGATGCCGTTGTCGATACCTAGCTCAAGGAAAGCGTAACGTAGAGCACGTAGCTTAGCGTGGAAGTCAGCGTGAGGAACGGTTACTTTACCATCCTGGTGACCGCACTGTTTCTCATCAGCTACTTGGTTTTCGATCTGCAGTGCACAAGCACCGGCTTCGATCATCTGCTTAGCCATTAGGTAAGTCGCTTCTGCGTTACCGAAACCTGCATCGATATCTGCAATGATTGGCACAACGTGAGTCACGTGGTTATCAATCTGATCTTGGATTTTAGCTTCAGCAGCAGAATCGCCTGCTTCACGTGCAGCGTCTAGTTCACGGAATAGGCCGCCTAGTTCACGTGCATCAGCTTGACGTAGGAAGGTGTAAAGCTCTTCAACTAAGTGAGCAACGGTTGTTTTCTCGTGCATAGATTGGTCAGGAAGAGGACCAAATTCAGAGCGTAGCGCAGCAACCATCCAACCAGAAAGGTACAAGTAACGACGGTCAGTTTTGCCACCGAAATGTTTCTTAATGGAGATCATTTTTTGCTGACCAACAAAACCATGCCAGCAACCTAATGACTGAGTGTATAAGGATTTGTCTTTATCAAATGCTGCCATGTCAGCACGCATAATGTCTGCAGTGTACTGAGCGATGTCTAGGCCAGTTTTGAATTTATTCTGAGCGCGCATACGTGCAGCAGATTCTGGATTGATAGCGTCCCAAGGGCTACCAGCAGCTGCTTTTGCAGCAGAGATAGTTTCAATGTCTTTGTTTAGTGTAGACATGCTCATTCCTTCCATAATGTTCGAGCAACGTTTTGTGTTGCCCTTTGTAATAGTTTCGATGTGGATTTTAGTGTGTGGAGACGCATAATTGAAATAAATGGCTCTTATTTGCAGTATTTATTGTGTGAATGTAGATGTGGTATTATTAGCTTTCTTCAGTGTTTATGCGGCGTTGCTATGAATTTGGATAAGATCGACTTAAATTTATTAGTGTATTTAGATATTTTATTACGTGAACGTAATGTCACTCGCTCTGCCAGTTTATTAGGTATAACGCAGCCTGCTATGAGTAATGGCCTGCGTCGCTTGCGCGAAACATTCGGTGATCCTTTGCTGGTAAGAACTAGTGAAGGGATGGCGCCGACTGAGCGAGCCCAAAGTCTCCAGCCCCTATTGCGGCAGGTATTAGCATCGGTTGAGCAGGTAATTGAGCCGGCAGCCAATTTTGATGCAGCGTCCAGTGATCGTGTATTTCGTATTATGACCAGCGACTACGGTGAGTCGACGTTAATGCCGCGACTCTTAAACCGCCTAAGGGAAGAAGCACCTAATATTGTATTGGATATTCTTACACCGAGTGATATGAGTTTTCAGGAGGTGGAGCAGGGGCTTGTGGACTTGGTGATTAACCGCTTTGATACGATGCCACAATCATTTCATCAGAAAACATTATGGCGAGACAGCTTTTCCTGCCTTTTTTCCGTTGATAACCCTATAGCCGATGATTTCCGTTTAGAAACTTACCTGCTTGCACGCCATGTTTGGGTTAGTAAAACAGGGATGGGGGCTGGAATGGGGATTACGCCGAAGGATACTAAACGTTTAGGTTGGGTTGATGAGGCATTAGAGAAGTTACATGCGAAGCGTCATATCTCCGTTTTTACGCGCCATTATCAATCAGCAGCGTTGTTGGCTGAGGAAAAAGGGTTAATCGCCACTATACCGACTAAAGCGGCAGCCCAGTCCCAATCGAATAACTCGCGTTTAGTGATGAAAACGCCACCTTTTGATGTGCCTGAATTTGAACTGAAAATGGCTTGGAGTCCGCTTCTGCAGCATAACGTGGCGCATCAATGGATACGCCGTGTCATTACTGAAGTAGCACAAAATCATACTGAATAACTTCTGGTTGTAAGGGGAATTGCGCCCGTTTCACTTTCTAGTATTGTGACGTTATTCAAAGCATTAGGTAGTAAAAACTGACGGGCTGTCGGATTTTTAGATAATCATTCAATTACAGATGTGCGTACTTTAGTTAATCTGTTATAAGTATATTTATATCTTTGATAGGGTGCTTATCGAGTCAGTAAAGACTTTATGTCTTCTCATTAGCGCCTATCGAATTTAAGACTAAGATAACCTGTTGATTGATTTTATTATTTAGGGTGAATATTGTGAAAAAAGGATTACAAAAAACATTATCGGTTGCTATGGCTTGCTTAGCACTGAGTGCTAATGTGGTTTTAGCGTCGCCTGATAAAGCATGGAGTTTAGAAGGTTTTGATGAGCCTGAATCGGTTTTAGTGCATCCAACAAAGCCATTGCTTTTTGTTTCCAATGTTAATGGCCATCCTGCTGCGTTAAACGGTAAAGGTTATATTAGTCTGTTATCGGATGAAGGTAAGGTTATTCGTCACGTTTGGGTTAATGGAATGGACGCACCTAAAGGGTTAGCAATGGATGAGAAATATCTCTATGTTGCTGATATGCAGCAAATGCATATTGTTGACCATGAAAAAGGTGAACTGGTTAAATCAATCAAAGCTGAAGGCAGTGTTATGCTGAACGATGTAGTTATTGATGATAAAGGTGTTGTTTACCTGAGTGATATTCTTGGTGGTGGTGTTTATCGTTATGAAAATGACGCACTGACTAAGTGGATTTCGGCTGAGGCGCTACCCCATCCTAATGGACTTCTTTTTAATCATGGACAATTAACTGTTGCTACTTGGGGTACGGGTCTGCACGAGGACTTTACAACGGATGTTCTAGGCGGCCTTTCTATTATTGATAGAGATACGAAACAGATAACCGCTTATAAAAATGCGGAAGCCTTTGGTAACCTTGATGGTATTGCTGAGATAAAGGGTGCGCTCTTTGTTAGTGACTGGATGAATGGCAATATTTTTAAATATAAAGACCAAAAGCTAGAGTTACTTTTTAATGAACCTAAGAAGTTTACCGGTGACCTTTCCTCGAAAGGAGACCTTTTATTTGTACCTTTAATGTTCTCACAGCGTATTGATGTTTATAAAATTGAACCATAAATAAAAGCTTTTTAGCTCGTCTGTTTTAGACAAAAATAGACGATTATGGACAAGATATAGAGGTCTGCTTGCAGGCCTCTTTTTATTGTCTAAAAGGTTTGATGACGGGCTATTAATAATCGAAAGGGGATATCTCCCCTGAATAGCTTAGCTTTTCTCCGCAATGCCGACAGTAGCCTGAGTTCGCTTTTTCTTGGGAATCGCAAGCGGGGCAGTGTACCGTGATTGTATCGCGTTCCGCTCGATCAGAGATGACCTTTGCCATCTCTCCTTTGAGGTCCGATCTAGAGTCTAACTCACTATCCTCAAGTAGATTCCAGAGTGACTCTGTAATAATCGATAAGGTTTCTAGCTTTAACTCAAGTGCGTTTATACGGGCTGAATTGATCTCTGATTCTAAAGAGGGATTAGATTCGACTACTTTCTCTTGTTGGCTGTTGTTTTCTGAGATCATCGGTTTATATGCCCTAGTGTGTAGCTGTTACGGGGTAAGTTGTACAGGGGTCTTTGTTCATGCATTTTATTGTCGGGATGGCTTATAGCCAGATACTGGCAATAATAAATGCTGAAATTATTATTGAAGAGGATGACAAGTAGAGACGCCAACCTTTGCAATTACCTAATGCAACTAGATTTGCAATGTAAGCACAACTGATAAGTAGTATAGGTAGTGCCATTTGAGCGGCCACATAGATAAAAGTGTGGGTGTCACTAAGTCGTTCGCTTGTGTAGTAGATCGAACAGGCAAGTAGGGGCACTAGGCAAATTACAGTGGCTTTAATCAGTATATTGGCTGATTTCATTTTATCCTTATTGCGTTAAGTTTGGCTTTTTAGGCTAACTTCTTCATTTAGCACGAATCTTGTTAGTGTGAGATCACTCCTTATCAAAACTGTCGACGACAATAGCCCCCATTGAAGCAGGCATAGTGATTACAATAATACGTTTAAAGGATGTCAGCGGATCTTCAAATAATGGAAGCTTGTTAAGACAAAATAGGACTAAGGCTACTACAAGCGCAGTCATAAGGTATGCGATGGCGATTCGGGATATAAAGACAAGCTTTCTAGCCTTAACATCGGTTTGAAATACACTCTCATAGGTATAAAGGCCAAGAAAAGTGATGGATAGGATAAACAACATCAATAGGTTATAACCGGGTAGGGTTTCGCCTAATCGCCAAGCTTCTTCAGAAAATGATATAGGTACAGCAAGCGCAAAAGCGCCTACAAATATCTGACTTGCGTCTTCAACGTTAAAACTTAACTTCATGTGAGTTCCTATTGAATCACTTAGCTACTGAGAGTGTGTAACCCTCAGCAGCTATTTATGGGCTATATGTTAACGATGGAGCTCGCCCGCTCGTTCTGGTTGGTATAATACTTCTGTTAGCTTAACTTTTAGATCCCCACCACCAGGTTTTGGCCATTCGATTTCATCTCCTATAGATAGGCCTAAGAGGGCGCTACCAATGGGTGCTAATATAGAAATCTTTTGACCGTCAGCATCTACATCTTTTGGGTAAACGAGGGTTAATTCAAACTCATCATTAGTTGATTCGATAACAAATTTAACGGTCGAGTTCATAGTAACGATTGTTGGCGGAACTTCGTCAGGCGCTACGACATTGGCCCGTTCAAGTTCAGCTTCTAGCTCCGTTTGGCCGGCAAAGCTGTTTTTTGGCAGGGACTCAATCAAATTATAGAGCCGATCTGCATCTAATGAAGTAATTGTTATTTCTGGCCTTGTGTTCATTTTTCTCTCTCAAGGTATTATTTGAAGCAATCTGTTATTAAATATTCACACCGATACATAAAAGCTTTTGTTCATCTTTTATGACCGCCCTCTATTCAATGTAATGACAGACCATAACCTTGTATCAATAAGGTTGGGCAATCGCTATATCCATTTAGTCTATTCTTTAGTATTGGTTTGATATCTGCTGTTCAAAAAATAATTATGGAATAGCTATCAGGTTAATCTAAGAATCGGTAAGGCTAAAGGTATAATGTTTACATTATGTGTTGGATTTAACTATATGTTTTTAATGGAATTTTATTCTCATTTTTGTTTTCGTTTTACAGAGGTTTTTGTGAATATCAGAGGATTATTCTTTTAATCTTACTCAACTCTAAGCTAGCTGATGTTGTGTTTAAAAGCTAGTTTAAAAATGATGATTTATTGAATGTTCGAGCGGCTTTTTTATAGCTCAGAGAGGGAGAGAGCTAAAGACAAACAGGCTAGCAGTGTTTGTCTTTAGCTAAGGTTGGGCTATCTATTCATCTTCTAAGAAGTAGACAGAGCCTTGTAGAAGTAATGCCTTGAGTAGTTCAATATTTTCTTCACTAGGATCTATTTTTTCTTGGTATAAATTTGCACATAAACTTTCCGCTAATTGAATCTGACCTTGGCTACAGGCGCAGCCTTTACCATCGACGAAAAGGATAAAGTGATTATCTACTCTATTAAAAGCAAAGCGAGAGCCTTCGCTTCGGCATAAAGGAGTCTCGTCATCTAGCAATTGTTTAATTTCAGCTTCATCTAGCTCGCAGCTTTGATCTGCACCTTGTTCCTGGTTTTTGGGCTCTGTCATAAATTGACCAAACCAGTGGGCGAGGAGTTCAGGGCTGTCGATATATTCGTGCATAATCGCTTTTACGCGATCCAGCGCTTCGCGGGTGATTTCACCTGGATTATCTTGCTGTTTCAGATCAGCATCACTGTAGCGGTCTTCAGCGGTAGTTATATTGTCTAGATAGTCAGTGAAGTCTGCCATCATCTCTTGATGGGAGGGCGCTCTGAAGCCTACGGAGTAGGTCATACAGTCATCCCCAATGGCGTAACCATTATGGCCAAGCCGAGGCGGGACGTAGAGCATGTCACCTGGATTTAAATCCCAGCTTTGTTCGGGGATCCATTCAGGGAGAATCATAACGGGGACATCGTTACGGCGGGGTGAGTCTTCGCCATAAGTGCCACCAACTTCCCAGCGTCGAGTCCCCGATGCTTGGATTAAAAATACATCGTAATTGTCGCAATGAGGGCCAACCCCGCCACCATCAGTAGCGTAACTTACCATAAGGTCATCAAGTCGCCAGTTCGGTACAAAGCGGAAATATTCTAATAACTCGTTAGCCTCGGGAATCCAATGATCGACCGATTGCACTAAGAGTGTCCAATGGCTATCCGGTAGATCTGTAAAAGTGCTTTCGCTCAGAGGACCATGTTCAAGTTTCCAGTCTTTGCCATCTGGGGACTGGATAATTAAACGTGATTCTACTTCCTCTTCTAAGGCCATGCCTGCTAGCTCGTCAGGGCTTACTGGGGCTTCAAAGTTAGGAAAAGCATTACGTATGAGCAATGGCTTTTTCTGCCAGTACTCGCGTAGGAAGGTTTCTACACTGATATCGCCAAATGGGGAGTTCACTACTTTATAAACTCCATTAACTCTTCAACGGCTTTCTCCATTTCGTCATAAACTTTACGTTTATCACGATTGGCTAAAGCTGCAATCTTATTATTCCCTACTTTTTTAAGGCATTTTTGTATTGTTTCGGCGCTTTGGCGTATACCTACAGCGTTGTAGCCCATCATTTTTGATTCGTCCTGCATCTGTTTGATGCCTGCACGAAGTTCATCCGTTTGTTTTAATAAAGATTGTAGAGTGTCTTCCATCGTATTTGGTCTCAAGTAATCGTTCAGTGATGAAACTGGTTTAATAGTTACTTTTTTAGCTTTTCTACGGTCTCTTCAATCGAAGTTAATATACCTCGAAGCATATTAAGCTCTGTACGCTCTGGACGAGAGCGATTGAAAAAACGACGTAACTTATCTAGTACTTTACCCTCATGTTGAGGAATTATAAATTCCGTTGTGCGTAACACTTTTTCTAGATGGCTATAAAACAGAGTCATCTCTTTTTGGCGAGGGTATTCTTCTTCAATAGGGGTATACGTTTTTTCTTCTGCTGCCACATAGACTTCATAGCAAAGCAGTTGGATCGCTTGGGATACATTGAGTACGGGATACTCAGGATTGGCAGGAATGTAAATATGAACATTGCATTGCTGTAGTTCATCGTTATGTAGTCCCATGGTTTCTCGGCCAAAAACCAGTGCTACATTGCCTTGTTCTGATTCTGCTACGATCCGCTCAGCGCCTTTTCTCGCATTGAGGAGAGGAAGGTCGAAGGTGCGTTTGGTTCGTGCGCTGGTACCTATCACTAACTGGCAGTCTGAAATAGCTTCTTCCAGTGAACTGACGATTACCGCATTGTCTAACAGATCTTTGGCACCCGCAGCTCGGGAATCCGCTTCACTGCTTGGAAACTCTCTCGGTTCCACAAGGTATAAATTGTTTAGACCCATGTTTTTCATAGCGCGGGCTGCGGCGCCAATATTACCTGGGTGGAAGGTGTTGATTAGTACAACTCTAATGTTTGATAGCATTTCAGGAGATCTCACAAAGCATCAACAAAGCGGTTAAGGTTATAGATAAATTTTTGTCTATGCCACAAATGGGGTGAGTGGTCCGCGCTAGGGTAGACAAGCAATTCGGAATTTTCAATATGTTGATGAACCCAGTTTTGTAACTTTGCGCAATAAAATTGGCTTTCTTCACCATAAATTAGCAAGGTCGGTGTATTTATTGTAGGTAGGACATCACGATAATCCTGCTGTGTAATGTTTTCCCAACACGCGATAAGTAATGGCGCATTTTGCTTTTGTAAATAATCGCGCATTTTTTGAAAACTGTGGGAGTTTTGTTGGAAGTTTTGTAACGATTGATAGTGCATACCATAGGCTATGAGTTCTAAAACACTTTGAGTGAAGTCTTGTTTTAGTAGTTGGATAAAGGTTTCATTGTTTTTGCTGCTAAATTCACCATAAACACCATGATTCCATTCATCGTCGGTAAGTAGTTTCGGCGAGTGATCAACCATACATAACCCTGCAATACGGTCTTGGCCATATTTACGAATATATTCCCAAGTCGTTAAAGCGCCCAGAGAGTGGCCAATAATGACAGCTTCTTGAATATCTAAATAATTAAGTAGTGTATGAAGATCGTCAGCCATTTCGGGGAGTGTCATATTCGTGCCTTCGGAATAGGGGTGCTCTCCGTGTCCTCGCGCATCCCAACAGACGACTCGGTGCTTCTGGGCTAGCTCTGAGGCAAAGGGTAGCCATTCACGTACACAGGCGGTCCAGCCATGAAGGAATATTAAGGTCTTGTTTCCTTCACCAAGTGAGACGAAATGAATCTTAGTTAAGTCGGGGCGAGTAAGGTATTCCATAAGGCTTAATCCATAATAATAAAAACGGGGCCATAGCCCCGTTTTTAAAATCTAAATTGAGCCCAAAGCACCATTTTTAGATTTTCTTCGCCTGATCTACCGCATTACCAATATAAGTGTGTGGTGTTAATGCCTTAAGAGACTGTTTGGCTTCTTCTGGCATATCAAGCGTATCCACGAAGGCTAGAATGGTTTCTTTATTCATATCCTGACCTCGGGTTAGTGCTTTCAGCTTCTCGTAAGGTTCTTCGATAGCGTAACGGCGCATAACGGTCTGGATTGGTTCAGCAAGGACTTCCCAAGCATTTTCTAAGTCTTCATTTAGCTTAGCAGGGTTTAGCTCAAGTTTGCTGATCCCTTTTAAACTAGATTGATAAGCAATTAGGCTATAACCAAAGCCGACACCCATGTTACGCAGCACTGTGGAATCTGTTAGATCGCGCTGCCAGCGGGAAACGGGTAGTTTTTGTGCTAAGTGACCCATGATCGCATTCGCTATACCTAAGTTACCTTCGGAGTTCTCGAAGTCGATAGGGTTAACTTTATGCGGCATAGTGGATGATCCAACTTCGCCGGCGATTGTTCTTTGTTTGAAGTAACCCTGAGAGATGTAACCCCAGATGTCACGATCGAAATCGATCAGGATCGTGTTGAAACGCGCAACAGTATCAAAGAGCTCTGCAATGTAGTCGTGAGGCTCGATTTGAGTTGTGTATGGGTTGAAAGTTAAACCTAAGCTTTCAACAAACTCTTGTGCATTTTGTGCCCAATCTATATCGCTATAAGCGGATAGGTGAGCGTTGTAGTTACCTACAGCACCGTTGATCTTGCCTAAGATCTCAACAGCTTTTAACTGTTTAATCTGGCGTTGCATGCGGTATGCAACATTTGCAAACTCTTTACCTACTGTTGTAGGTGATGCTGTTTGACCGTGGGTACGGGATAGCATTGGTTGTTCTGCGAATTCGCGGCCAAGGGTTGCTATCTCATCAGCGACTTGTTGCATCTGTGGTAAAACAACATCTAAACCATGTTTAAGCATTAAACCATGGGATAGGTTGTTAATATCTTCAGAGGTGCAGGCAAAGTGAACAAATTCATTAATTGCCATTAATTCGGCGTTATCTTTGAATTTGTCTTTGATGAAGTATTCAACTGCTTTTACATCGTGATTTGTTGTACGTTCGATGTGTTTAACAGCTTCTGCATCATCAGGACCAAAATCAGTCACTATAGCGTTTAAAACAGAATTAGCTTCAGCGCTTAATGCTGGAACTTCACTAATCTGGGCGTGAGCCGCTAGTTTCTGTAACCAACGTACCTCTACTTCTACGCGAAAGCGTATTAGGCCATATTCACTAAATACATCACGTAGGTCAGCTGTTTTGCTGCCATAGCGCCCATCAATCGGCGAAACGGCCGTCAGTGCGGAAAGCTCCATGAAACGATCTCTATCTTGATTAAAAAGAAGGCGCGCATTATACCTGAGTAGGCGTCACTTTCGTAGGGTTAGTGCCGACAAATCCAGACAATAAACTAATGCAGGGGTAGAGAGCGTTATAAGGAGCAACTTAACCCATTATTTTTTTCAATGAAGGACGAAGGCGTGATTTAAAAAAGAGTAGGTGCCAACGTTTTCCGCCTTTTTGTCGCCACAACATCGCACTACGAATACCTGCAAGGAGCAGGGCGCGAATTTTTGCCGCATTTTCACTGTTCTGTAGATGCCTTGGATCGCCTGTTACTTGGATACGGAAGCTGAATGAGCTTATGGTGTCTTGATAAAGGCTTGCAAGATTTGCGACAACGTTCGGGTGGCAGTATGTTGATGGCGTCAAAGCAAGCTCTTGCTCTGGCGCTAAATTTGCTTCGGAGTACTGGTTTTCGAAATTAAAGTATTTTGCTTGTTCTGTGACTTGCTTCAAACGATGGGCAATGGTTTGAAGCATTTCGGGATTTGAGCTTAACTTACGCTCCAAATGCACCATGCTAAGTACGTAGCGAATAACATCTTTATTATGTTCAGCCCGCGGCTTATCAACGATATCTTTAAGATTTTGTAGGCCTAAGTGTAAGTTGTAGGGGAGGTCATCCACGCCACCATAAATATCTTCAGAACAGGCGGGATCGAGCTGCATAATACTGTAGATAGAGGTTTCAAGGCTGTTTTGGGCAACCATTCCGCGTGTAGCTATCTGCTCGACTAAGGCTGCTGCTTGGAAAATTCCGGCCAGGCCTAATGTTTGTTCATCATGTTGACGTGACACCTTAAACCTCTCAGCTATCTAACGATTCATTCTTGCCAGTGTTTTCTATTACGCCACCACCCAAGCATACATCATCACTATAAATAACAACGGATTGGCCGGGTGTGACTGCTCGTTGGGGTTCATTAAAACGGATGAGGTAACCGGAATCACCGTGGCGTTCAATAATACACTCTTGATCAGATTGACGATAACGTACTTTAGCTTTGCAACGATAAGGTAGTGGTGGCTCTTCGCCATTTATCCAAAAAATCTCATCGGCGGTTAGCCAATCGGTAAACAGTAGATCGTGCTGCTTACCTTGTACGGCGATAAGTACATTGTGCTCTAGATCTTTGCCCGCGACAAACCAAGGTTCTTCTGGGTAATCTTTAAGCCCACCAATATGCAGGCCTTGGCGCTGCCCTATGGTGTAATACATTAAGCCCGCGTGTTCGCCTATCTGGTCGCCTGTCGGTGTTTTTATCTTACCGGGTTGAGCTGGTAGATACTGTTTCAGAAAATCACTAAAGCGACGTTCGCCAATGAAGCAGATGCCGGTGCTGTCTTTTTTATTATGCGTAACCAGATCATGAGCTTCTGCGAGCTTTCTGACCTCTGGTTTTTCCAATTCTCCTACGGGGAAAAGGGTTTTCTCTATCTCTGGTTGGCCTACTTGATGTAGGAAGTAACTTTGATCTTTATTGTTATCAAGCCCTTTAAGTAAGCGGGTTTTCCCCTCACGTAGACCTCGGCGAACGTAATGACCGGTAGCGATCATATCCGCGCCCAACTCTATAGCGTACTCAAGAAAGGCTTTAAATTTGATTTCACGGTTACAAAGGATATCGGGATTGGGGGTGCGACCTGCTTTGTACTCTTCAAGGAAGTGTTCAAATACATTGTCCCAGTACTCTGCTGCAAAGTTGGCGGTATGTAATTTAATACCTAGCTTATCGCAGACGGCTTGCGCATCAGCTAAATCGTCTTTAGCTGTACAGTATTCAGTACCATCATCCTCATCCCAGTTTTTCATAAACAGGCCTTCAACCTCATATCCTTGCTGTATAAGGAGTAGGGCTGATACGGATGAGTCAACGCCGCCGGACATGCCGACGATCACTTTAGTCTGGCTATGATCAGTCATGGGTTTTTTCGATTAGTTACTGTATTCGTGAATGAGTTCTAACGGGTATTGTTTGCCTGCAATATAGTCATCAATGCACTGTAAGACCATAGGGCTACGTAGCTTATGCATATTACTTTCAACTTCATCACGGGTCATCCAAACGGTTTGAATAATACCTTCATCTAAGGTTCTATCCGCATCGTGTTTGATAGCTTCTGCGTAGAAACAGGCGCGATGATAAGTTTTGTTGTTTGTGCTCGATCTATAAACATAAAAACCGATAAGGTAGCGGGGTTTTACATGCCAAGCGGATTCTTCTAGTGTTTCTCTACAAGCCGCTTGAACAAAGGTTTCCCCTTCCTCAATATGGCCGGCTGGCTGATTGAATACAATTTCACCGGAAGATTGTTCTTCTATGAGTAGAAATTTTCCGTCTTTTTCAACGACGACAGCAACAGTGGCATGAGGATACCAATCCATCATATTCCTCAGAAATTTGATCGTAATTATTCGAATTTATACGTATAAAATAAGCGCCACACAATAGCATCAAATGCTGTTGTTTGATAGATAAAAACACTCGTCTATGGTGACGCATCTCTATGCGCCTTAGTGCTATGATCGGTGTTATTAGTTTAAGAGGCAAAGTGATATGGCAACGACTCAGGTATATGTCCAAACGGATGACTTTGATATAGGGGATCTTTCTGAACGTGTGAGAGCAAATGACGCGACTAGCGGTGCCATTGTTACATTCACCGGAATAGTACGAGAATTGGCGACTACAAATGATACATTAGATGCACTGTTTTTAGAGCATTATCCAGGCATGACTGAACGGGCTTTAGAGAAAATTTCTGAGCAAGCACGGGAGCGCTGGAATCTAGGTAATATAGTGATTAGTCATCGTGTAGGGCGGCTTAGGCTTAATGAAAATATCGTCTTTGTCGGGGTGGGTAGTGCGCATCGAATCGACGCTTTTGAAGCCGCTCAATTTATCATGGATTATCTAAAAAAGAGTGCGCCTTTTTGGAAGAAAGAGATCTCTTCTGGAGGAGAAAGCTGGGTTGAGCAGAAACAGAGTGACTTAGATGCGGCAAAAAGATGGTAGGCGAGACACCTATAATGGCTTTGCCTAAAAAGTTAGCCTGTTAATGCTGATTAAATCGGTAACCTATACCGTGCACCGTCTGAATGACTTTAGGCGCTTTGGCATCGACTTCAATCACTTTTCGTAATTTAGAAATATGTTGATCGAGTGTGCGACTGCTTGGTAAATAGTCTCTTCCCCAACATTCGTTGAATAGCATGTCCCGATCAACAACTTTTCCCTGTTCGCGGTGGAGGAGTTGGAGAATTTTAAGATCTCGCAGGCTTAATTCAAATGTCACCTCTTCGCGTTGTGCTCGTAGTTGAGCTGGAAAAACGTGTAGATCATCCATCCAGAATGTTTCCGCTTCTTGTTGATCACTCGGCTGCTGCGTTTGTAGGCAGCGGCGTGTGACTGCTTTTATACGTGCGATGACTTCTCGGGTGCCAAATGGTTTTTTGATATAGTCATCAGCACCGAGCTCGAGTCCAAGAACTTGGTCGATCTCTTCTGATTTTGCCGTAATAAAGATCACTGGAACGGTTTCGTTAAGCTGGCGAATTTTCCTACACAGGGTGTAACCATCCATTTTGGGCATCATAATATCGAGTAAGATCAGGTCGGGTTGATGTTCAATATATAAGTGAAGGGCGCTCTCGCCATCATCGGCTTCTATACAAGTGTAACCTTCATTATCAAGTAGATCGAAAAGTCCCATCCTAATATTAAGATCATCTTCTGCAATAAGAATTTTCATAAACTACCTTTAGCGGGTGAATGGCTTAGGCTTACGGGTGTGTAGAGGCTAAGTAGGAAACTGGCGCCTTGAGTCGTTGATTCTAAAATCAGATCACCGCCATGCTTGCGTGCCAGTTCGCGCGCAATGCTTAAACCTATGCCGGTACCGCTAATACCATCAGTAAGTTTGTTACTGGCGCGATAAAATTGTTCAAAAATAGATCTTGATGAGTACTCATCTATACCGGGGCCGTTGTCATGGATGCGAATAAAACTGTAGTCACCTTCCTGCCAGCACTCTATCTGTAGAACACCGCTATTAGCTGCGTATTTCTCAGCGTTACTGAATAAGTTATTTAAAATCTGTTCAGTACAGTGAGGATCTAATAAAACGTTTGTGTCGCAGTGGCTGGTAAGCTTAGGGTCTAATCCTCGCTGAGCAAAGGCAGGGGCAAATGCCTCTAATGTGTTATTAATACATTCTTGAACAGTACCCATCTGCAGATTTAGGTCTAGGCTGTCACGTTCTAACTTTGAAAAGCTGAGTACGTTATCGATTAAGCGTGTGAGGCGCTTGCTTTCGTTATTAATAATATTTAAGTAACGCTTTTGTTTAACCTGTTCATCATCAAGTTGGTTTTCCAACATCTCGGTATACATGCGTACATTGGTCAGTGGTGTTTTTAATTCATGGGAGACCTGATTAACAAAATTTACCCGTTGGAGGGCTAAACGTGACTCGCGGGTTTGCTCTCTGTATACGAGCCAGCCAAGTACCGATAAAGCACTTAAGGTTATTACTATAATGAGCAGTTTTTCTAACCAGTTTTGCTGGGGTTTGTTAAGACTAGTCGTCGTGTATTCTAATCGCCAACTACCTAGAGGGTGGCTAAGGTTTAATGTTTTGACCGGCGTTAGGTGATCGGAGCTTTCCTTTGCGTTGCCCCATTCGTAACTGACTTCACCACGACTGTTTTTGAGGGTGATAATTGAGTTGTTCAGAGGGTGCTCTGCTGTTATCTCTGACTGATCAGGGAGTAAATTAATTAAATCAGAGAGTAAGCGGGCACGGCTAATGGCAAATCCCATAACACGATTATCGGCTGTTGTTTGCCAGTAGATATGCTGAAGTTGGGTGTTGTTATACCAAGCGATCCAACCGGAATCTGTAGGCTCTACCTGTTCTACTTGCTTGTCGCTAATATTGGAAGAGGCTATAGGGCTATCAGCAGCTATTGATGATGTTGCTTGGGAGCGACGACTGATAAGGGGAGCTATTTCAGTCTCAGCATTAATGCTTTTTTCTGTTGAGCGTGTTAACCGTTGTGTTTGTGGCACTGATTTCAATTGTGCGCTGTAAGGCGCTTGGGCTACTAGCTGCGCTGGCCCATTAGCTTTTTGTATTGTGGTATTACTTTCTTGCGAGTGGGTAAAGAGAGAAGGTGTTTCCAATAAGGTTTTTGTTTGCTGAAGAAATTGGATTTCCTGAGCAGTAGCATTCGTTGGGGTGGGGTAGATGGGCTTTCTTGTTGGATCAAGAATGAAAACTTGCTCTATATAAGGACTTGATTTACTGAGCTCTCTAAGTGCTTGAGGTGAAGCGTTTTGCTTGAGTTCAGACGCTTCTGATTTTAAAACCGCCTCTAAACGTTGAAAGTGGCCTTGGAATAAGCCATCAACAGATTTTAGTTTAACTTCCACTAAGGCTTGGAATTGATGCTGAATCAGCTGCTGTTGGTTTTGTTCTAGACGCACAGATAACCAGCCAAGAATAAGGATAGGTATCAAAATCAATCCACAGAGTAACAAGGCTGTTTTTTTCAAATCATTCTCGCTTTGCTGATTCAGCCCCCAAGATCTGAGGGCTGATTTATTGGTGATTAAACCTTTATGTGGTCAAATTAGCTTAGTAGCTTTGCTGTTTAGAGCGTTTGAACTGACGTTCTTTTAGCTCTTTACGTTTTTTACTCCACTCTTGCTCATCATCAAGTTCGTCTGCATCTTTAAGCGCTTCCTCTTTCTGCTCGATCAATTTGGGTGAAGCTAATGCTTGGCCTAAATTATCTAAGTAGTCAGCGCTTTTTTGCAAGATACTTTGTGCTCCTTGAATATCACCTTGATCTCTTTTTTCTACCGCCTCACGATTGAACTCATTAGCGACTTGTTCTGCAGCGGCTTCATAAGTTTCAGTATCTACCGCCTCATCAATCTGCTCTTGAGAGCGACTAAACTGTGCAACAACGTTACTCGATAATTGCTCGTTACGTTGATTAAATAGATCATTATAACGGATATTAACATCGACAAGTTCTAAGTTTGAGCGATCTTCTTGGGCGGGGACCTCTACCTCTAGGATGATAAACTTCTCTTGTTCACTATAAAGCTGGTTCATTCGTGTGCTAACCATATTCCCGCTGATATCAGCCTCACGTCCTAAAACACGTAATGGGCGTACGCCGTTTTTACATTTTATGCGTATCTCAACGCTTTGTGCGACAACAGAGAGAACATCACCAAACTCATACTGAAAAACCTTGGCTAGATCTTCTGCCTTCTCTACAAAGGCATGGTTACCATCACTGAAACCTGCAAGTTGGGTCATTAAGTCCTCGTTATAACCTAAGCCAAGACCAATCGTTGTAACACTAATCCCTTCTTTCGCAAGGGATAAGCCTAGTTTTCCAAGTTCATTAGGGGTGCTAGGTCCTACATTAGCTAAGCCGTCGGAGAGAAGGATGACTCGGTTGACTTTGTTCATATCTAAAAACTTTCGAAGTTCTTGCGATCCTTTGCTTACACCGGCAAAGAGGGCTGTATTTCCACTGGCGTTGATCTGCTGAATTGAATGAGCGATAAGTTCGGTATCGCTCGCTTTTGTTGCGGGTACGACAACATTAACGCGACTGTCGTAACTGACCACTGAAACAATATCGTTAGGACTTAATCGATTGATGGCCATGATGGCTGCTTTCTTTGCATGGTAGAGCTTGTCTCCCTGCATGGAACCTGATTTGTCCAGAACGATAGCAATATTGGCAGGAATACGTTTTTGTGGTTGATCTTGTTTGAAGGCTTCTAAGGAGATTTTAATAAAAGCATTGTGTGTACGCTCAGCCTCCATAACAGGGGTAGCAAGATTGACTTGGAGGTCAATCTGTTTAGCTTGAGTTAGTGGCGCAAGCGTTGCGCTAAAGCATAGAGCAAGTAATAGGTGTTTAATATTCGTTAAGCGGTATCTGTTCATGGGGGTGTCCTCTATTGATCCCTTTGTTACCGATAATGTAGGGCAATACCGCGGGGTAAAAGTCAGATAGATATATAAATCTTGTAAAAGATTTGTAAAAAGAGTTCAAGTTTCGAAGTACTAGGATAACTGATTTAACATAAGGTAGAGATGCTATGTTGAGTTAAGTACGGGCTTGGAAGGAGTTTGTTACTGATTTATATCAGTGACAAACGATGCTTAAAGCAGCACTATGCTGACGGCGGCTAAAGAAAAGGAACATTAGATGGCTATTACAAGCGAGTTGATTTGGCAGGATCAACAACATCAAACGTTGTTTCAATTGATTGATGAGATTAAGGCTGAACAGGTTGATGTATCAACGTTCACTCGTCTAATTGATTATGCGGAACATCATTTCTCTTTAGAAGAGTGTTATATGCAAGCACTCAATTATCCTGATTATGAGACCCATCGGCAGGCTCACAATAAGTTTCGGAATGAATTGGTTAAGATGCTTGATGGTCATCAAGAGTACACGCCAGAGCTTAGAGAGATGTTAGCTAGTTTTCTATCGGAGTGGCTAAAGCGGCATATATTTGGCATTGATAAGCGCTTAGAGCTCTATATTCTTGAATCGGAACGTAAGTAATTTTTTTCGCTGTCCGCAATTTTTCTTAAATGGGATTGAGTTTATAGTGCAGTTGCTCTAAGTTCCCTCTACACCAAATTATAGTGAGATTGTGGATGGCGCTTATCTGTATTAAATCATTGCCCTTTGAAGAGGATGTTGAGGTGCCGGCAATGATTAAAAGCATTACTGAAGATTTATCAAGAGGGACGGATATTAGTATTGAACATATAACGGTTACTTGGGAGTTTATACCGTCAAGGCAGTATGCAGTGGCTGGATTAATGCCGAGTACTCAGCCTCAGAGTGGGAGCCATCCTATTCTTGTGGACCTGCATGTGCCGAGCTTTCACAATATTAGTAGTGTTGAGGCGATGATGGAGTGCATTGCCTTTTCTATCTCTAAGCGAAGCCGTGTTGCATACAGTAATATTTTTATCAATTACCGTAAAATAAGTTCAGGCCATGTGTTTGATCACGGAAACGTAATGCGCTGGAAGTAGGTTTAGATTAGTGTTTTTAAAAAAAAGAGGCGTTTAGCCTCTTTTTTATTTAAAGCCGATTAGTGCAGCTTCATTTTAGGCCGAACGACTTTACTGACTTTTTCTGCGATATATACCAGCATGGCTTTAAAGAAACCATGTATAGCTATCTGATGCATGCGGTAAAGTGAGATATAGACAACGCGGGCTATTTTACCTTCGATGAACATCGAGTTTTTTGTTAGGTTCCCCATAAGGCTACCTACAGTACTATATCGGCTGAGATTGACTAGTGAGCCATGGTCTTTATAGATAAATGATTTTAACGGTTTGCCTTGCAGTTTTAGCTTAATATTCTCTTTAACAAGGGAAGCCATTTGATGGGCTGATTGTGCTCTCGGTGGTACCCAGCTGCCATCCTCTTGCTCGCAGGCACAGCAATCACCAATAACAAAAATATTGTCGTGTAGGCTGCTTTGTAATGTGGGCTTAACCAGAATTTGATTGGTTCGAGTGAGCTCAAATTTATAAAGGTCAGCAATGAAATCAGGTGCTTTCACACCGGCAGCCCAGATCATCATATCGGCTTCAATCAGGTCGCCCTCGGAAGTCGTGAAGCCTTCGGGACTTGCTGATTTGATCATTGTGTTTTCTGCGACCTGTACACCTATATCTGAAAGCTCTTGGCGGGCTGAGTTTGATATACGCTCAGGTAGGGCAGGTAGTATGCGTGGTCCCGCTTCAATCAAGGTGACTTTTAACTGCTGAGCGGTCATATTAGGTAAACCATAAGAGCGCAGCATATCCGTGACGTTATGTAATTCAGCTGACAGCTCTACCCCTGTGGCACCCCCACCAACAATAGCGATATTGAGTACACCATGATCTTGTTGATTGATGCGCATAAAGTTATTGATCAGGCTATTGTGGAATCGCTCTGCTTGCTTTGCTGTATCTAAAAAATAGCAATGTTCAGCTACGCCAGGTGTTTTGAAATCGTTACTAACACTGCCGATACCTAAAACAAGGGTGTCATATTTTAGGTAGCGTTCAGGTAAAATTACACGTCCATTTTCGTCTACTTTCTCACTAAGTGTCACGGTTTGAGACTCAGTATCTAAGTCAGAGAAACAACCGAGTTGAAATTCGTAATGATGTTTTACTGCATGGGCATGGTAAGTCACTGCATCAGTGCTAGGGTCAAGGGAGCCTGTAGCTACTTCATGGAGTAGTGGTTTCCAAATATGGGAACGTTTTTGATCAACTAGGGTGACAGTGATATTTGGTTTTTTCCGGTAACGGTGGCCAAGCTGGGTAACAAGCTCTAATCCGCCGGCACCGCCGCCAATCACTAAGATCCGATGCGGTTCTGTCGATAGTGTCATGGTTTAAATCCTCAAAAAATATGGGATTAGTCACAGAAGGGCGTTCTTCGTCGCTATAACTAATCCCATATTCATTCGTCGTGTTTTTTTGAACTTGATGACTTTGGTATGATTTTAATAGAAAGTAAATCAGTAAGCTTACTATTTAACTCTAAAGAATGAAGCCGCCTGTTAGAAGGTATGAGACCTCTGTGCTACTTACAGATTAAAGGCGGCCTTTAATAACGTACGTGTATATTCTGCTTGAGGGTTATTAAATATATCAGAAGCTTTGCCTTGTTCAACAATATCACCATGATGCATAACAATTAAGCGGTGGCTTAAGGCTTTAACTACGGCTAGGTCATGGCTAATGAATAGATAGCTTAAGGCATATTTCTCTTGTAGGTTGCGAAGTAGCTCTACAATCTGCTTTTGCACTGTACGGTCAAGAGCAGAGGTGGGTTCATCCAGAATAATAAGCTCAGGTTTTAGTACTAGAGCACGTGCTATAGCGATACGTTGTCGTTGACCACCAGAAAATTCATGGGGATAACGGTGACGGCTATCAGGATCTAAACCTACTTCGTTGAGTGCCTCTATTATTTGCGCTTCATGTTGATCTTTACTGTTAGGCTGGTGGATCTGTAACCCTTCAGCGATGATTTCAGAGATAGACATACGTGGACTTAGGCTACCAAAAGGATCTTGGAAGACGATCTGGATACGACTGCGTAGCGGCTTCATTTGCTTTTGATCGAGCAGTTCGAGTTCCTGCCCCGCAAAGTTAATTCCGCCTATACTACGAATGAGCTTAATGATCGCCAGTCCAAGCGTCGTTTTGCCTGAACCTGACTCGCCTACAATACCTAAGGTCTCACCTTTATTAAGAGTGAAACTTACATCGTTCACTGCTTTGATATGATCAACAGTGCGTTTTAGAAACCCCTGTTTCACCGGGAACCATATTCTTAATTTATCAGTGCTGAGCAAGGGTTGATCTGTTAATGACTGTTGCGCAGGCTGACCTGAAGGCTCCGCATCTAAGAGCATTTTGGTGTATGGGTGTTGTGGGTTGGCGAACAATGAGTCAGTGTCTGAGCTTTCGACCTGCTTGCCCTGATAAAGGACGCATACATGATGGGCGTAGCGCTTAACAATATTTAGATCATGGGTGATCAATAGTATTGCCATACCTAGTTTATTTTGCAGCTCTTGGAGTAACTGTAGAATCTGTTCTTGAATGGTAACGTCGAGTGCTGTCGTTGGTTCATCCGCAATCAGTAGCTCGGGATCATTGGCAAGCGCCATAGCAATCATGACGCGCTGACGTTGACCACCGGAGAGTTCATGGGGATAGCTTGTCAGACGTTTTTTAGCATCTTTTATGCCGACTAGATCAAGCAGTTCTAATATACGTATTTGTGCTTGTTTACCGGTCATGCCCCTGTGGAGTAACAGGGTTTCACCAATCTGTTTTTCAATTGTGTGTAGAGGGTTTAAAGATGTCATCGGTTCTTGGAAGATGACACTGATTTTATCCCCACGCATTTTGCACATTTGGCGTTCGTTCAGTTGGAGAAGGTCTTCGCCTTTATAGAGTATTTTGCCTGAAGGGTGATTCGCTTTAGGGTAGGGAAGTAGTTTCAGTATAGACATGGCTGAAACTGATTTTCCTGAACCTGACTCTCCTACAAGCGCAACAGTTTTTCCTTTAGGGATATCAAAATTAATCTGCTTTACTGCATCGACAGCTTGCTGATTATCTTGTTCAAAACGAACGGATAGGTCTTGAACGCTGAGAAGTACCTCAGACGGAGATAATTGCGTATCACCATTTTTCATGTCGGCATTTGTTTCCATCATGAAACTTTCCTTGGGTCGAAGGCATCGCGTACGGCTTCACCAATAAATATTAGAAGGGTCAGCATTATGGATAGTGTCATAAAAGCGGTGATACCTAGCCAGGGTGCGTGAAGATTAGTTTTACCTTGAGACACGAGTTCACCTAAAGAGGGGCTCCCAGGGGGTAAACCAAAACCTAAAAAGTCGAGTGCCGTTAAGGTAACAACGGAGCCGTTAAAGACAAAAGGCATAAAAGTAAGCGTAGCAACCATCGCATTGGGAAGTATATGTCGGAACATAATCATTCGGTTGTTTAAGCCCAGTGCTCTTGCGGCTCTAACATACTCAAGGTTACGTCCACGTAAAAACTCAGCTCGTACTACGTCAACAAGCTGCATCCAAGAAAATAGCAGCATAATGCCCAGTAACCACCAGAAGTTAGGCTCAACTATACTCGCTAGAATAATTAACAGAAAAAGTACGGGCAGACCTGACCATATTTCGATAAAACGTTGGAAAAATAGATCAACTTTACCACCGTAGTAGCCTTGGATTGCACCGGCGATCACACCGATAATTGAGCTAGCAATAGTGAGTATTAAGGCGAATAGAATCGAGATCCTAAAACCATAGATAACACGGGCTAAAACATCGCGGGCTTGATCATCTGTGCCCAGTAGGTTTTCTAGGCTAGGAGGTGAGGGGGCAGGTACAGGTAGATCATAATTGATCGTATTGTAGCTATAACGAATAGGTGGCCATAGGATCCAGCCATTCCCTTTTTCTTCAATTAAACTTTGAATGTAGGGATCTTTGAAATCAGCGGGGCTTTCAAAGTCACCACCAAAGGTGAGCTCTGTATACTCAGTTGCAACAGGAAAATAGAGACTACCTTGATAGGAGACGACTAAAGGGTCGTCATTGGCAATTAATTCAGCAAAGAGAGACAGTAAAAACAGCGCAATAAATAACCATAAGGACCAATAGCCTCGGCGGTTATGCTTGAAGTTCTCTATGCGCCGTTGATTTAATGGGCTCATCTTACTAAAGGAAAATGGGTTTGATATTCGAGCCATGATTACAGCTCCCTGCTTTCGAAATCAATTCTAGGATCAACTAATACATAAGTAATATCGCTGATCAATTTTAGAATAAGACCAAGAAGGGTGAAGATAAAAAGGGTGCCAAAGATAACTGGGTAATCTCTATTGATGACGGCTTCGTAACCGAGTAGACCTATGCCATCTAGGGAGAATATAACCTCTATCAGCATAGAGCCGGTAAAGAATATTGAGATCAGAGCCGCTGGCATACCCGCAATAATAATCAACATAGCATTACGGAACACATGGCCATAAAGCACTTGGTTTTCTTTCAGGCCTTTTGCCCGCGCGGTGAGTACATATTGTTTGTTGATCTCATCTAAAAACGAGTTTTTAGTTAGCATTGTCAATGTGGCAAAGCTACCAATCACTGATGCGATCACGGGTAAGGTTATATGCCAGAAGTAATCTTTTACCTGACCCCATAAGCTTAATTCCTCGAAATTAGAGGAGGTTAATCCTCTCAAGGGGAACCAATCTAACCAAGTTCCGCCGGCAAAAATTACGATTAAAAGAATAGCGAATAGAAAGTTTGGTATAGCGTAACCGACAATAATTGCACTGCTGGTCCATATATCGAAAGGAGTACCATCACGTACAGCTTTGCGAATGCCTAAAGGAATAGAAACCAAATAGGTGATTAAGGTTGCCCAAAGCCCTAATGATATTGATACCGGCAGTTTTTCGATAATTAGATCGATAACTGATTTATCACTAAATAGGCTTTTACCAAAATCAAAAACGGCATAGCTTTTTAACATTAGCCAGAAACGCTCATGGGCTGGTTTATCAAAGCCGTATAGGGCTTCAATCTCTTTAACCAATTGCGGATCTAATCCACTGGCGCCACGGTAGGAGCTTTCACTGCTATTGGCTTTTGGCTGGTTAGTCGATAGGTCGCTTTGTGCGCCGCTGATTCTGGCCGTTGCGCCTATATTAATACCTTGTAACTCAGCAATTGTCTGTTCAACCGGGCCGCCTGGCGCCGCTTGAATAATTAAGAAGTTAATAGTCAATATGCCGAGTAAGGTTGGAATAATCAGCAGCAGGCGCCGCAAAATATAAGCGGCCATTATTTAGCGTCCTTATCGGGCTTTATCCACCACGTATTGAAACCTAGCGCATATTTGGGACGTGTTTCTGGCATGGCAAATTTATCCCAATAAGCCACACGATACTTATTGATATGATATTGAGGAATAACATAATGATTCCACTGCAGCACACGATCCAATGCTCTTGTTCTTAAAACCAGCTGTTCGCGGTCTGGTGATTGAATAAGCTGCTCTACCAAATAATCAATGGCCGGGTTTTGAATGCCTATGAGATTTCGGCTGCCCTCTTTGTTGGCGCTAGATGAATGCCAGTAATCTCGTTGTTCATTGCCCGGTGATGATGATTGTCCAAAGCCGCTAACGACTATGTCAAAATCATAGCTTCGTAAGCGGGCTATATACTGGGATACATCGACTAAGCGAATATTAGCTTCTATGCCTAAACGTTCTAAATTACGTATAAAAGGTGAAACAACACGCTCAAATGCAGGCGAGTAAAGTAGCATCTCTATTTTTAGAGGTTTACCTGATTCTGCATTGATCAACTTCCCTGATTTGAAGGCCCAGCCTGCTTCTTGTAATAACCGTTTTGCTTGGCGAAGTTGAGTGTAGATTTTACCATCGCCATTGGTTTCAGGTGCTTTATACACTTGAGTAAATACTTGTGGAGGCACTTGGTCACGTACAGGTTCAAGAATCTCAATCTCTTCTTTAGTTGGCAGTTTCGTTGCCGCCATTTCTGAGTTCGAGAAGAAGCTATGTGTACGGGTGTAAGCATTGAAGAATATATTCTTATTGGTCCACTCAAAGTCGAACGCTAAAGCGAGTGCTTGTCTTACACGTGGATCAGAAAACTGTTCGCGGCGATTGTTGATGACAAAGGCTTGCATACCTGTAGGGTTTTGATGCTCTAGCTCTGCAATTTTAATTCGGCCATCGTCGAAAGATTGTCCGGTATAACTTGTCGCCCAGCGTTTCGAAGAGTTTTCTTGGCGGAAGTCATATTCACCCGCTTTGAATGCCTCCATCGCGACTGTACCATCTCGATAGTAGTCAAAAATTTGGATGTCAAAGTTGTCATAGCCAACCTTCACTGGAAGATCTTTTGCCCAGTAGTTTGGATTACGCTTATAGGTAATGCTGCGACCCGCATCGTAAGAATCAATTATGTAGGGGCCTGATCCTATAGGAATATCTAAGGAGGGCTTTTGAAAATCTTTTCCCTGCCAATAATGTTTGGCAAGGATTGGGACTTCACCAACAATGAGTGCAAGCTCACGGTTAAGCGCATTTTTAAAGGTAAACTTAACGCGGTGCGGATTGAGCGCTTCAATCTTATCAATGTCTGCGTAGTAAGCTTTATAAAAGGGCGCACCTTCACTGCGGAGCTTCTCAAAACTAAAAACAACATCCTCAGCGGTTAGAGGATGGTTATCACTAAACGTTGCGGACTTACGTAGATTGAAAATAATCCAACTGCGATCCTTAGGGACTTCAATGTTTTCTGCAATCAAACCATAGAGTGAGAAAGGCTCATCTAAGGCGCGACCTAGCAGCGTATCGTAAATTAGTCCTAGGCCATCTGCAGAGTTACCTTTAACGATAAATTGATTGAAACTATCAAATGTACCGATGGCGGACTGGGTTACTTTACCGCCTTTAGGTGCCTTGGGGTTGACGTAATCAAAGTGACTAAAGCCTTTAGGATACTTAAGGTCGCCATGCATAGAGATGCCATGGCTAACTTGGACTGCATCGGCATGGGATAATACGGGGGTTGATAAAATGCCTATGGTAAACCCGACGGCTGTAATTAGTTTTGTACTAAAACGTAAAGTCGCAACAGGTAAGTTTAACAATAGGGTTTCCTTTTCAATATGCTACTTGGACTTGCTTATGCTAATCCAGCTAGGTGGATTGCGTCCTTCAATTGTTTCTTATGCAAAACCTTGTTGATCTATCACAACACTAAAATAATAAGACTCGTTAAGTGTTGTTTTGTTCAAACTGTTCTGCAAAATCAGTTAGTTGCTGGTGAAAATGCTTGCGCTTTATCTTTTGTTTAACTAACTCTGCATGCTTATCTGTGAGAAAAGCATGTTTCTCTTTGTTTTCACCGGCCAAGCCTTTAATGAGATCTTGATCCATCCATTTTTGAATACGTTTAAACAACACTAGCTTAAAAACAATAGCAAGTCCGGTACTAACAACAATGATGATATAGGCTGTTGTGTCCATGATCTATCCTATTTTGAGCGTGTAACATCGACATACAAGGTTAAGCTTTGTCCCGGTTTTAGGTATTTTGCTTTATCTAAATTATTCCAATGTAAAATATCGGCGATACGCACATTAAACTTTTCGGCAATCCTTGCAAGAGAATCACCGCTGCGAACTTTATAGCCAACTTTACGGATGATCTGCCTATCTGCGCTGCTTAATACGGATTGAGTTGGTTTGCTCCAAATAACCAGTCGTTTACCTATAGGCAGAGCATCATTAGGTGCCATGCTATTCCAGCTAGCTAATTGGCGTACGCCCACTTGATTTTTTTGAGCAATGCTCCAAAAACTATCACCTGATTTGACAGTGTAGTAGGTATCTTTTCTGTCGGTGCTTCTTGAAATGGTTTTTTGCTTTTGAATATGGCGTTGATGCTGACTAAGTGCATATTCACTTGCTTGTTGCGTGGCTGTTGGAACTAAGATGGTTTTACCCGCGCGAATGTTGTTTCCTTGAATATTATTTGTTTTACGGATGAGGCTGGTGGTTGTTTCAAATTTTTTCGCAATGGCGATTAGAGAATCACCTGATTTGATTTTATATCGTGTCCATTTTACCCGCTCAGAAGCAGGAAGTTGAGCTAAGGCTTCATTAAACTGTACAGCGTTTTCTATAGGGATTAATAAGCGATGAGGGCCCTCAGGGGCTGTTGCCCACCGGTTAAAACCAGGGTTCAATAGGTACAGCTCTTTTGTGGTGATGCCTGCCATCGATGCCGCTTGGGCAAGATCTATCTGGCTTTGAGTATCAATGGCTGTGAAATAGGGTTGGTTACTGATTGGTTGTATAGCAAGGTCATATTGTTCAGGGTGTTTAATTAATTCAGCGATCGCAAGCAGTTTTGGTACATAAGCCATTGTTTCTTTAGGTAGATTCAGTGACCAAAAATCGGTTGGTTTACCTTGGCGTTTATTTCGCTTTATTGCACGAGAGACATTGCCTCCACCTGCATTATAAGCGGCTAACGCGAGCAGCCAGTCACCATCAAATCGTTTGTTTAGTTGTGCTAAATAGGTGTAGGCGGCGTCAGTTGAACTGATAATATCTCGACGACCGTCATACCACCAGTTTTGCTCTAAACCGAAATGCTTTCCTGTCGAAGGTATAAACTGCCATGCACCAGCTGCGCGACCGTGGGAGTATGCGAAAGGATCAAATGCACTCTCGACTATAGGTAATAACGCTAATTCAGTGGGCAGACCCCGCTCTAAGGCTTGGGTCAGAATGTGGTAGTAATAAGGTTCTGCACGTTTAACGACCCTGTCGATATATTTAGGGTGTTTGCTATACCATTTTATCTGCGATTGAACCCGCTGCTTATCGATGCTGAGGTCCAACGCCATATTCTCTCGGGTGATTTGCCAAAGATCCGACGGTTGAGTGGCGTCCACTTGTGATGGTTTTGTCTCTTTAGCCGTCACAGTATTTGAATAGCTACTATCGGACGCTTCAGTAAATTTAATATCGTTACTGCTTAACGATACGGGCTTCTCTGTAACCGTTTGACAACCTGTAAGTACTATACTTGACAGGATAAAGGAGAAGACCGCTTTGTTGGATATGTGCATATTGCTCCGAGTACGCTGGAGATGAAAATTGATCCATTCTAACAGTGGCCTACGGGCGGTCAATAGGACGATGCTTTTTGTTGCTAAATGTTATTTAGAATTGATTCTTCCATTCTCGGATAGAAGCAAAAACTTCTACTTCTGAGTGTAGGTTTTTTGCACTAAAAGCGCTGGCGGCGTTGATAACAGCGTTTTGCTCTGTGCGCATAAATGGGTTGATCTTTTTCTCTTGGCCGATGCTTGTTGGGAGGGTCGGTTGATTTTGCTCGCGAAGGAGAGTGCAGTCTTTTATAGCGAGCTGAATCTCGTTGTTATCGGGTTCTACCGCTGCGGCAAAACTCAAATTTGCTAATGAGTACTCGTGAGTGCAATAGACCTCAGTATCATCTGCTAATTGGGAAAAATAATGCATCGCTTGCAGCATCTGCTTTGCTGTTCCTTCAAACAAACGGCCACACCCTGCTAGAAATAAAGTATCACCACAAAAAATCTGAGCAGGCTCGCTTTCTACTAAATAACTGATATGGTCGAGCGTATGCCCTGGAATCTCACGTACTTTAAAGGTACTGCCTAGCAGCTCAATCTCATCGCCGTTACGAAGTGCTGTTGTTATACCTTTGAAGGGAGAGTTCGCTGGACCGTAAATAGAAATATCACGATGGGCCGTTAATTCAGCTACGCCGCCAGTATGATCATTATGGTGGTGTGTAATTAATATGGCGGATAAGGTTAAGTTGTTTCTTGTTAGATATTGCTCTACTGCTTGCGCATCTCCTGGATCAACAACAATGATTTTATCGTCCCCATCCACCGAGATGGCCCAGATGTAATTGTCAGAAAAGGCAGGAATAGGGGTTACGGTAAACATTTTAGTACCTCAAACAAAATTGTGATTTGCAGTAGCGTAAAAGAGATATAATACTGCTTATATTATGTTGAACCAGTATTTATTTGGGAAAACTCATGAGCTTTCGAAAACAACCATCTATTGATCTATTAGTGCCTCAATTGAAAGAATGGTTCGATTCTGAGCTTGGCGCCGAATTTTTAAATGCAGAGAGGGCTGTAGTGGACCGCATCACTTCAACCTTGTTTGGCATGCATTTGGCGCAATTCTCTGTGGATTCGCGGGTTAAGCTATTTGAAGAAAGCCCCGTTTCCCATTGCTTTTCTGTGGTTCCGGCAACTGAATTAGGTTTGTCTGACAATAATATAGTAGCAAAAAATGATGAAATCCCACTTGCCCATGAAAGTGTTGATGTCGTTATTCTACATCATGCGTTGGATTTTACTGATTCTCCCCATCAGGTATTACGTGAGGCATCTAGGGTATTAAGGCCTGGTGGGCACGTTGTTATTATAGGGTTTAATCCGAATAGTTATTGGGGGATTAAACACCTGTTTGGGTGTAGTAAGCACACCGCGCCATGGTGCGGTCACTTTATCAGTCACGGAAGGTTATCTGATTGGCTACAACTGTTAGAATTGACTGAACTACAACACCTTTCGGGTTATCATCAGCTGCCATTTGAAATGTTAAAATGGCGTAAGCGTTTTAGGTTCTTTGATGGGCTGGCGAATTGTTTCCCAGGTCATCATGGTGCTTTTTCGGTTTTATTGGCCCGAAAAGATATAGCAGGTATGACGCCTTTACGTTCTGGTTGGGGACTTCGTCGTTTGATTTCAATTCCTGTGGTAGAACCATCTACTAGGGGAACATTAAGGGAAACTCGTGAACATCGTTGAGATATATACTGATGGTGCCTGTAAAGGTAATCCAGGCCCTGGAGGCTGGGGCGCCGTTATGCGCTATGCGGATGCTGAGAAACAGTTGTTTGGTGGTGAGCCAGATACGACTAATAATCGTATGGAGTTGATGGCTGCCATTATGGCACTTGAAACCTTAAACCGCCCTTGTGAGGTTATTCTTACAACCGACTCACAATACGTTAGGCAAGGTATTACTGAGTGGTTAGCTGGTTGGAAACGAAAAGGTTGGAAAAATTCGCAAAATAAACCAGTAAAAAATGCTGATCTTTGGAAGCGTTTAGATCTTGCCACGCAGTCACATAAAATTGACTGGCGTTGGGTTAAAGGACACAGTGGCCACCCAGAGAATGAACTGGCTGATCAATTGGCAAACAAAGGTGTGGAGGCGCTGAACAAAGTATGAGACAGGTTGTTCTTGATACGGAAACTACAGGCTTAGAACCATCGGAAGGCCATAATATTATTGAGATTGGCTGTGTTGAGATGTTTAACCGCCGATTGACTGGGCGGACTTATCATCAATATATAAAGCCTGATCATGCGATTGATGCTGGGGCTATGCAAGTTCATGGTATTACCAATGAGTTTTTGGCCGATAAGCCCAAGTTTCATGAGGTTATGGATGAATTTGTAGAGTTTATTCGAGGGGCCGAACTTATTATCCATAATGCCGCGTTTGATATTGGGTTTATCGACACTGAATTTGAGCGTAATAATTTCCCTGAAAGGGTTGAGCACTTTTGTCCCGTAACTGATTCTTTATTATTAGCTAGGAAAAGACATCCGGGGCAAAAAAACAATCTGGATGCATTATGTAACCGTTACGGTATCAATAATGCTCACCGTGAACTTCATGGCGCTTTACTCGACTCAGAGATTCTCGCAGATGTTTATCTAGCGTTAACCGGTGGGCAAACCAATTTATCTCTAGGGTCTGAGCTTGATGGTGGAGAAGAGGGAGGAATAACCCGAATCTCAGGGGCGGATGATCTGCCTGTGATTCATCTATCGGAACAAGAATTGAAACTTCATACTGATTTTCTGCAAATGTTAGAGAAGAAAACAGGCGGGGAGTGTCAGTGGTTACATAGTGACGAAGTGGCGGAAAGTTAACGATCAGTAGATATTCTAAGTAAATAAAAAAGCTCCGTAGATACGGAGCTTTTTTATTTGTCGCTAACTTTTTAGTTGGGCTTACATTTTAGTGTGAAATCATCAGCGCAGTGTAGGCGGTGATACTCATCACTATAGTATAAGGCAGTGCCATCAGTACCATGCGTCCGTAGGATAGGCGGATAAGCGGGGCAATGGCAGAGGTAAGTAAGAATAGGAATGCTGCTTGCCCATTCGGTGTTGCAACGCTTGGTATGTTAGTACCTGTATTGATTGCGATCGCTAAAACATCAAAATGTTCACGGCTAATATTGCCTGCGTTATAGGCATCAACAACTTCATTTATATAAACCGTCGCAACAAATACGTTATCACTAATGGCTGATAAAACGCCGTTAGCAATAAAGAAAACACCGGGTTGAGAGTCTGGGTCCATATCTAACACGGTTTGAATGATCGGTTGGAACAAATGCTGATCATGAATGACCGATACAATCGAGAAGAAAACGACCAGTAGCGCGGTAAAGGGAAGGGCTTCCTCAAAGGCTTTACCAATTTGGTGCTCTTCTATAATACCGTTGAAGGCTGTAAGTAAGATAATAACTGTAAGACCGATAATACCTACTGCGGCTAAATGTAAAGCTAGTGCCACAACGAGAAATAGGGCAACAACTGCTTGGATTAGGAGTGTGGCTTTATCGCGCATTGTGCGTTTAGCATCTTCTTCGCCAGCATAATCCAGCAAGACGTTACGGACATTTTCAGGTAGCAATGTGCCATAACCTAATACTTTGAATTTTTCGAGCAAAGCACAAGTGATCAGCCCTGCTACAAGTACAGGCATTGTAATGGGCGCCATTAAAACAAAGAACTGGATAAAGTCCCAACCTGCTTTTTCGGCGATAAGTAAGTTTTGAGGCTCACCAACAAGCGTACAGACACCACCCAGTGCTGTACCCACTGCACCATGCATAAGCAAACTACGAAGAAACTCTCGGAATTGCTCAAGATCTTGTTCATGGTTTTGTTGAACCGCGTGGTCATCGGCATGATCATGATCAGGATGATGATAGGTTTTACCTGATGCAACCTTATGGTAAACCGCGTAAAAACCAACACCGACGCTAATAAGTACAGCTGTTACTGTAAGTGCATCAAGGAAGGCTGATAGTAAGGCTGCGGAAAAGGAGAATAAAAGAGAGATCGCAATTTTAGATCGAACTTTAAGTAATATTTTGGTGAAGACCCAAAGGAGCATACTCTTCATAAAATAGATGCCCGCCACCATAAACATCAATAGAAGTATGACTTCTAGATTAGCTTCTACCTCATGAGATACGGATTCTGGGCTAGCAAGACCAATAACTATAGCTTCAATGGCTAGTAAGCCACCGGGCTGAAGTGGATAACACTTTAGAGCAAGCGCTAAAGTGAAGATGAATTCAAATATAAGCAACCAACCTGTTATCACAGGCCCCATAGTGAACAGGACAATAGGGTTTAGTATGAGAAACCCTATAATTGCTTGTTTGTACCAGACGGGGGAGTTACCCAGAAAGTTTTTAACTAATGCTTGTGGTAGCGTATTTGTCATTGATTGTTCTTCCCTATGCCAGAACAGCCAGTATTTAATAGTTATAATAGTTGAAATTATCACTGCGTTTGTTTTTTATAATGTGGCTAAGATTAACAGTTGAGCCCTTAAAGCAGAAGACTAATGTACTGTCTCAGCGCATGTTTTTGATTTTTTAGGGCATAATAAAGGCTTGGTTTTGATTCCATATGCGTATTTTATTGGCCAGTTAATTTTAGGGGAGGCGCTCATTGTCTGATTCTCATTGTGTATATTTATTAGCGACTAATGAACATTTAATCGGTACTGCGTCGGGGGTGACGACATTTAGTGAGTCCGATTTAGTGAATACTCCTATTATTGCGAGTTACCCTTTAGGATTGATTGAAAATGCTGATTATCGCGTTGCTATAGTTGCAGAGGATGATCTACCTACCAGTGTCGATCGTGACGCTTTATGTGGTTTAAGAACTATGCTTGCTGCTGTTGAGGATGAGAGTACTTACACTTTGCTTTCGTCTGCAGCGCAGATTGTTACTTGGCATGAATCGTTTAAATACTGCCCTCGCTGTGCTACTCCTTTGGAAGCGCATCAAGATGAACTAGCTAAAGTATGCGGTTCTTGTTTGCATCGTCAATACCCCAGAATCTCGCCTTGTATTATTGTTTTGGTTCGAAAAGGGGATCAATGCTTATTAGCGCATGCGAGTAAGTTTGCACCAGGGCGTTATAGTGCTTTAGCTGGCTTTATTGAGGCTGGAGAAAGTGCTGAGAATGCAGTGGTGCGGGAGGTGAAAGAGGAGGTGGGTATTCGTGTAAAAAATCTTACATATTGTTTTAGTCAATCTTGGCCGTTCCCGCACTCTTTTATGTTGGGTTATATGGCTGAATATGACAGCGGTGAAATCACACCGGATGGAGAGGAAATACTCGATGCAGGCTGGTTCTCCGCGAGCAACTTACCCGTACTTCCTCCCAAATTCACAATAGCGCGTAGACTTATTGATCGTTTCTTAATTGAGATAGGTGAGAGCTTGCCTGAGGATTCAACTTTGTTTTTCACGGCTGAATAATTTACTCAGTTTTGTGGCAAGTAAGACGTTACCCTCTGCTCTTAACTTACCTGACATAAATGCGCTCATACCATCTTTTTGGCCCGTAATAACTTCAACCATTGTTTCGGAGTCCATAATAAGGGTGACGTTTGGATCAGGATGCTCCCCTAAGTTTATGCTGCATCTCTCATCCGATATGGTTATGTGGAAATCTTGATCGTCATCAAGAGTAAATTGAAAGGTCGCGGAAAAATCTTGTGCATTTTCCTTAATAAAGCGACTTGGTAGCTTTTCAATAACGTTTGCAACGGAGATGTTCTGGCTCATGAAAGAGAAGTCTCAAACTGGGTGGGTAACGGATAGAAATATGATACATTAGCGCTCTTCAAACTTACTAGTTTATTTCGGAGTTTTCTCGGTGATTGAGTTTCTGAGTGATTACAGTCTTTTCCTTGCAAAATCAGTAACTATTGTCTTTGCCGTACTCGCTGTTGTGGCTGGTATTGCTATAGTGTCAACACGTTCACGTAAAGATGCTAAACAGGGTGACATCGAGGTGATTCATTTTAATGATGAACTTGCTGAGATGAAAGAAGCGTTGGAAGGATCAATTCTTGATGAGTGTGAGCTAAAAGCTATGCTCAAAGAGGAGAAGAAAAAAGCGAAGGCGGATAAAAAAGCCCAGAAAAAAGCACCGCCTGCAGATGATCAGCCGCGTCGCAAACGTATTTTTGTACTTGATTTTGATGGTGATGTTAAAGCCAGCGAAGTTGAGCCTTTACGCCAAGAAATTTCAGCTGTCTTATTGATGGCAGAGAAGCAAGATGAAGTACTAATTCGCCTTGAAAGCCCTGGTGGTATGGTGCATGAGTATGGTTTAGCTTCATCACAAATTGAGCGAATTAAACGTAAAGAGATTCCGTTAACAATCTGTGTGGATCGCGTTGCTGCCAGTGGTGGTTATATGATGGCATGTTTAGCTGATAAATTGCTCGCCGCGCCTTTCGCTATTGTTGGATCTATTGGTGTTATTGCTCAACTACCTAACTTCCATCGTTTGCTGAAAAAGAACGATATCGACTATGAAGTATTAACGGCGGGAGAGTACAAGCGCACTTTGACTGTGTTTGGTGAAAATACAGATAAAGGTCGTGAAAAATTTGTTGAAGAGCTAGAAGAAACTCATGAGCTGTTCAAAAACTTTGTTCATGAGTACCGCACTGAAGTTGATATAGACAAAGTTGCCACCGGCGAAATTTGGTTTGGTAAGCAGGCGCTGGATGTTCACTTAGTTGATGAATTGATGACTTCGGATCAATATATGATGGATGCTGCTGATAAGGCAGATATCTATATTGTTCGTTATGAGCAGAAAAAATCGTTACAGGAAAAAATCTCTGAATTAGCCGTTTCCTCAAGTGATAAAGTGCTGCTGAGATGGTGGGGACGTTTGACGCAGTCAAAAATCTGGAGTCGTTAGTCTGACTGCTAGTGCTTGATTACAATTTTAGCTATGGCTGATGTTTTTTGTCAGTCGTAGCTGAATAAGTGAATGGATTTTTTCCTTATAATTTGTCACTATCTGTTTTAAACGCCAGTTTGGAGCTTGGATGAATCATAAAGGAACATCTGCGAGTATTATTAAGGCAGCAGAAATTCTATTTGCGGAGCAGGGATTTGCTGAGACAACCGTGCGCCAAATTACCAGCAAGGCTGATGTCAATTTAGCGGCGATCAACTACCATTTTGGTTCTAAAAAGGGGTTGATTCAAGCGGTGGCAGAGAAGTTTTTGACCCCGCTGTGTACTGAATTGACCTCAATGTTAGAGCATCGTAATCTATCCACTGATGCCGGTCAGGTGACTTTGGATGAGTTACTCGAAATTCTGATGCGAACACTCTTAGTCGTTAATCATGACAATGTGAATGCCCTGGCCGTATTTATGCGTTTGCTTGAACTCTCCTATATGCAAAACCAAGAAGAGCTACGTGATTTTCTGATTAGTCGCTATCAAGATACCTTACAGCCTTTTATTCAGTTACTTCGTGCCGATGCTGCGCCTATGGAAGATGATGAGTTTTTCTGGCGACTTCATTTCTGCTTAGGCTCTATCACTTTCACTCTCTCTAACTTCCAAACGCTTCACGGCATAGAAAAACGTGAGTTTGATAGTGGTGCTGAGGTTGAGAAGATCCTACACCGTATGATTCCTGTACTCTCTGCAGGTTTGCAGGCTCGAGCGGATAAAACCTATTTCTGTCGCGTTTAATCCTATGCTGCAGCTCGTTATCTCTATTGCTAACCAGCAACTATCATTAGTTGATGGGGAGCAGACTCTTGCGATTTATTCGATTTCTACCGCATTGAATGGGGTCGGTGAACTCAAAAATAGTGGATGTACCCCTCGGGGTAAGCATTATATTCGAGCAAAAATTGGCTCGGGTTTACCTGTCAATGCTGTATTTGTTGGCCGTCGTTTTACGGGGGAGATTTACTCCTCTGACTTGGCAGCGAAGTTTCCTCAACGGGATTGGATACTGACCCGTATTTTATGGTTATCAGGGTGTGAGCATGGCTTTAATCGCTTAGGGGATAAGGATAGTATGCAGCGGTATATTTATATTCATGGCACTCCCGATTCAGAGCCTATGGGTATTGCTCGCTCCCATGGTTGTATACGTATGCGCAATTCTGACATGCTTGAGCTGTTTGAAAGGGTTTCTTATGGCGCTCCGGTTTTTATTCAAGAATAAGTAATTAGGCTTATCTATATGCATGCTTCTCTGTTTCTCGATCTAGATGGCACTGAGCTAACTCAGGCTGAATCTGTTCTATTAAAACATCCGCTTATTGGGGGTGTTATTCTTTTTGGGCGAAACACAAAATCCGCCGACCAAGTTAAGACGTTAATCAAACAGATTCGTGAGATACGTCCAGAGTTAATTATTAGTATTGATCAAGAGGGTGGGCGGGTTCAGCGCTTAAAAGAGGGCGTTACTCTGCTACCTCCGGTAAAAAGTGTTCATGCGTTATTCTGTTTGGACTATGCTCAGGGGTTGCAGGCAGCATCTCAGTTAGGTTATTTAATGGCGGCAGAAATGCGCTTATTGGATGTAGATCTTAGCTTTGCTCCCGTGCTAGATGTGGATTATGGGCGTAATTCGGTTATTGGGAATCGTGCCTTTGCTACAGACTCTAAGGCGGTTACTCAGTTATCTGAAGCGTACATATCCGGTATGGCAGATGCGGGTATGGCAGCCACCGGAAAACACTTTCCAGGTCATGGCTGGGCTAATGCCGATACACACCATGCTGACGCAATTGATGATCGCTCTTTTGCCCAGCTCTGGGATACAGATATGCTGCCATTTCGGCGAGCAATTAAGAAGGGTGTGCAGGCAATGATGTTTGCTCATGTACTCTATCCTGAGTGTGATTCAGCACCGGCGGGCTACTCTACTTTTTGGATGCAAAAAATATTACGAGAGCGGCTAGGCTTTAAGGGCATTATTTTTAGTGATGACCTTAGTATGAAAGCAGCCCATAGTGTAGGTGGCTATGGACAACGAGCGGAAAAAGCGCTGCAGGCAGGCTGCCAGGCGATACTTTGTTGTAATGATAGAGCGGGTACAATAGAGATATTGTCCTATTTGGACGCTTCAGGTTATAAAGCATTACCTGAGCTTCTTGAGCTGAAAGGCTCGGATTGGGCTCTAGACGATGAAAGATTAGTATCTGCGCGCTTGTTAGCAAAAAAATTGATGGATAACGGAAAATGATAGAACTACTGAATCAGTTATTGACTGAATATTTACCTTCGTATGACGCATCCGCGTGGATGATTTTGTCGGTCGCTATCTGCGTAGCCGCTGTTGTCGCCGATATTGTGACGCGTGTTTTGCTTGGCCAGCTTATGGGGCAAGCAGAAAAGACGCAGATGCTATGGGATGATGTGATCCTTAATGCCTTTAGTCGTCCACTGTTGTTTCTTATTTGGCTGAGTGCAGGTTATTGGCTTGTACAGATTTTCCAGGCCCATCTATCAATCCAAGTATTAGATGATGATAGCCCTCTGCCTCGTTCCGTGCTGATTGTTATTATTGCGTGGTCGTTTTTCCGTTTCCTTAATGGAATCGAAGAAGTCTTGGTGATGCCTGATCGCATGGTTAAGCCTATGGACCCGACAACGGTAGGCGCACTGGGCCGTTTAGTTCGTTTGATCCTGTTAGTCATTATCATCATGATTGTGATGCAGAACTACGGTTACAGTATCTCAGGGATTCTCGCCTTTGGTGGTATTGGTGGTATTGCCGTTGGTTTTGCGGCTAAGGATATTTTAGCGAATTTCTTTGGTGGTTTGATGATCTATCTAGATCGTCCGTTTAAAGTGGGTGATTGGATCCGTTCACCAGATAAGCAGATAGAGGGTACAGTAGAAGATATAGGTTGGCGCCAGACCCGTATTCGTACTTTTGATAAAAGACCGCTCTACGTACCTAATGCGACCTTTGCCAATATATCGGTGGAAAACCCATCCCGTATGACTAATCGCCGTATCTATGAATACGTGGGTGTACGTTATGATGATGCCGCCCAACTAACGGATATTGTATCGGCCGTTAAAGCTATGTTGTTGGAGCATCCTGAGATCGATACAAGGCAAACATTGATTGTCAATTTTGATCGTTTTGGGCCTTCATCTTTAGACTTCTTTATCTATACCTTTACCAAAACAACCAATTGGATTCACTTCCATGAAATTAAGCAGGATGTAATGGTTAAGGTTATGGATATTATTGAGCAGAGAGGGGCTTCGATTGCCTTCCCAACAACAACTGTTCATTTAGCAAGTCAGCCGCCTTTCGCTATGGATGAGCCGGTTATGACTGGAGAGTTTTCGGAGCCACGTTAATATTTGTTGCACATAAGGCTCGAGTCTTCGGGCCTTATGTGAGTTTTGAGTATATAACGTTTTATTTTTTATTCCTTTACGGCAAAGATCCCAGGGGCATTTCGCCAATAGCCTTTGTAGTCCATGCCGTAGCCAAAAATATAGCGGTCTTCAATTTCTAGGCCGACAAAGTCAGCTTTTAATTCAGGGTTAGGCTTACGGTCATGGTTTTTATGTACAAGTACCGCAACCTTTACCTCGCTAGCGCCTTCCGATCGACAATAACTAACAACCTCAGCTAGGGTATGTCCCTCATCTAAGATGTCATCGATAATAAGCACCGCGCGCCCCTTAAAATCAATCTGAGGTTTAACTATCCATTCGAGCTGATGGCCTGATGTTGTATTGCGATAACGAGTTGCATGCAAATAGCCAGCCTCAAGAGGGAAGTTCAATTTAGTGAGCAGCTTACCTCCAATGACTAAACCGCCATTTAATACGGGAAATACCACAGGGGTCTTGTCCATCATATCTTCAGTGATTAGCGCGGCTAATTTGTTGATAGCGTGTTCGACTTCAGCTTCTCCGTAGAGTAAGTCTGCTTGGATATAAACGCGCTTAATCTCTTCGTCATCTATTTTAGACATGAGGGTTTTCTACTCTTTGATCGTATATAAAAAAGCCCAGTTATTCTGGGCTTAGTTGATGATAGGTTAAGTTGTTAATTTACGGGCCGAATTTCAACTAAGATCCCCATTAATGGGTGATCTATATAGTGTAACTCTTTTGATTTCATGCGCCGTGCTTGATTCAGGTTTGCCGTTAAGATATTTGGAATGGTAAACAATTCGTTGGCCAATGAACTGCTGGCGCTACTGGATGCTTGCATTGTAAGTATTGATGCTGCGTTTTCGTCCACGGCGTTGTTGGTTGCTGTAGGATCGTCTTTAAGTAGCTTTGCTTCATCAGCACTTAATCTGCGGCTTAGGTAGAGGTCAGGGCGAAAGTGTAGATAAGTGCCTCTGCCTACGGCGATATATCCATCTAGTTCATGCATGCCATTATCTAATATCTCGCCGCCGGTGATATGAATTGGGCGCGGTGTTTGGGTGCGGTAAACAGGTTGCATCCATCCTGCATGAAAGAGGACTTTGTAGGGCCCAGAGTTTCGCAGCCGGTTTTTTTCATCGTGAAGGGTCAAGGAGCTTCCGGGTAGGCGCTTATAAGCACTTCCTTCGGCATTGGATGACTTTAAGTTGATCGCATTGCTGGGCGCGGGGATCTCTTCTATATCAGGCCAATACTCATCGGCGATAGGCGCGCTGTCCTGATTTGCAAAAACAACCACTTCAACTTTATACCAGTCAGCTGCATTGGCTGTGAGGCTTAAAGCACTAAAAATTAGGGCGCTATACAATTTTTTCATGATGTTTTAACTGCCAAGTCGCTTAAAAGGCTTTCGATAGCGCAGAAGCGAACGTCGCTCTTCTCCATATTTAGGCTAAAACGTAATTTGTCTGCGCCTTCAAGTTTATACTTTTGTGGGTGCTTTTGAACCATTTTTACTAGTGTCAAAGGATCAACTTTAGCATCGGTCGCAAATTCGATGCGCCCATTTGTTGTACCTGCATCGATTTTAACAATGTTCATGGCTTCTGCACGTAATTTCAGTTCTGTTACTTTAAATAGATTCTTTACTTGCTCAGGTAATAGACCAAAGCGATCGATCATCTCTATTTGTAGTTCTTTAAGTTCTTTTGATGAGCTCGCGTTGGCAATGCGCTTGTACATGATTAAGCGGCTGTGAACATCAGGAAGGTAATCATCAGGAATAAGCGCTGATAAGTGTAAATTGACTTCTGCGCCGTGCCTTAATGGTTGATCCATATTAGGCGTTTTACCTTCTCTGATCGATTCAACAGCTTGTTCGAGCATCTCCATAAAGAGAGAGAAGCCTACAGTTTGCATCTGCCCGCTCTGTTCTTCACCTAAAAGCTCACCGGCGCCACGAATTTCTAAATCGTGGGTGGCCAGTGTAAAGCCAGCGCCAAGATCGTTGGTTGTTTCGATCGCTTCTAAACGCTTGACGGCATCTTTAGTCATCGACTTTTTATGCGGCGTCAGTAAGTAAGCATAAGCTTGATGGTGCGAGCGGCCTACACGTCCTCTGAGCTGATGTAGCTGTGCGAGGCCAAACTTATCTGCTCGGTCAATAATGATGGTGTTAGCGTTAGGTACATCAATACCCGTTTCAATAATGGTGGTGCACAGTAAAATATTAAAACGCTTATGGTAAAAGTCGGACATGACCTGTTCCAGTTCGCGTTCGCGCATCTGTCCGTGGCCTACACCTACACGTGCTTCGGGAACTAGTTCGCGAAGCTCTTCTGCTGTTTTTTCTATGCTTTTAACTTCGTTATGTAGGTAGTAAATCTGCCCGCCACGAAGTAGTTCTCGGAGAATGGCTTCCTTGATCACCGTTGGGTCGCTATAACGCACAAAGGTTTTAACAGATAATCGTTTAGCGGGTGGTGTAGCAATAATTGATAGATCACGTATACCTGACATGGCCATGTTGAGGGTTCGTGGAATCGGCGTAGCTGTCAGCGTTAAAATATCAACCTCAGCTCGAAGAGACTTGAGGCGTTCTTTTTGTTGAACGCCAAAGCGATGTTCTTCATCAATAATGACTAAACCAAGGTCTTTAAAGTTAATGCCCCCGTTAAGCAATTTGTGGGTGCCTATCACTATATCGACACTGCCTGCTTCGAGTTTTTCTATTGCACTGTCTTGTTGTTTTCCTGAGCGGAAGCGGGAGATAAGTTCAATGTTAATCGGCCAGTCGGCGAATCTATCCTGAAAGTTTTGGAAGTGCTGCGAAGCGAGTAGGGTGGTTGGGACTAAAATTACAACCTGCTTTCCGCTTTGTACTGCCACGAAGGCGGCACGCATGGCAACTTCTGTTTTACCAAAACCTACATCCCCGCAAATTAGGCGATCCATAGGCTGTGGGGCTGTCATGTCGCGTATCACATTGCCGATAGCGGCGGCTTGGTCAGGCGTCTCTTCAAAAGGGAAAGACGCTGCAAATTGTAGATACTGCTCATCAGGGTCATGAAACTTAAAGCCTTTTCGTGCCGCACGTCGTGCATAAATATCGAGGAGTTCTGCTGCTGCGTCATGGGCTTTCTCAGCGGCTTTGCGTTTAGCTTTACTCCATTGTTCTGTGCCTAAGCGATGTAAGGGTGCATTGTCGTCTCCCGCACCGGTGTAGCGGCTAATTAAGTGCAGAGATGAAACGGGTACATAGAGTTTTGCTTCTTCTGCATACTCAAGGGTGAGAAACTCATTAGCTTGTCCCTCAAGTTCTATAATCTGTAAGCCTAAATAGCGTCCTACGCCATGGTCTAAGTGAACAACGGGTGAGCCAGTGTTTAGCTCCGATAGGTTTTTTATAACCTGATCGTTTTGTTCCTGCTCTCGGGAGCGCCGTCTGCGTTGAAATACTTGTCGGCCAAAGAGCTGAGTTTCGGTAATTAAATGAAACTCTCCAGGAACTGATAATCCTTGCTCTAAAGGAAACTCTGTTATGGCTAAATCTACGGCTGAATCAACAAATGATGACCAGTCTTTAGTTTGCGTTGGTTTGATATTTATACGAGAAAGCAGTTCAAGTAGAGCTTCTCTTCGACCTGCTGATTCAGCACAAAATAGAACCGCGCCATCCCGTTGTATTAAAAATGACTGCAGTGCAGCTAGAGGTTCTTTCTGCTGTGACTGAACGGGGAGTTCCGGTGGCTGTATACAGTCGAGGTTCGTTCTGCCTGCTTTATCTTCGATAAGGTCAGTATGTAATGTGAGGCGGCCGTAGCTTTTTAGTTCAGCAAATAGCTCATCTGTTGAGAGGAAGAGGGACTGTGGCGGGAGAACTGGATTGGTGATGTCGTGTCTACGTTGTTCGTAACGTTCATTAACTTCATCTGCAAATAGCTTGGCTGCTGCCTCTAATCCATCATTAACCAGTATTTGAGTGTTTTCGGGTAATGAGGAGAATATGGAGCTGCACTCTTCAAAGAAGAGAGGCAAGTAATATTCAATACCTGGTGATGCAAGCCCATCATTAATATTTGTGTAGATAGGGCACTGTTTGTAATCAACATCAAACTGCTCACGCCAGCGAGACTTAAATCCGCTGATGGCGCGTTTATCAAATGGGAACTCTTTGGCAGGCAGTAGATTGATTGAGTCTATTTGTTCAATGGAAATCTGCGTTTCTGTATTAAATGTACGTAGAGTCTCAATCTCATCATCAAATAATTCTATTCGAAAAGGGAGTTCGCTGCCGGTAGGGAATAGGTCGATGATTGAACCGCGAATGGTAAACTCCCCGTGTTCCAATACCGCATCTACAGCATGGTAGCCTGCGTCCGATAGTTGTTTGCGGAGGTCTTCGACATTAATAGTGTCGCCCACTTTTAGATCAAAGTAGTTGCCTGCTACAAACTCAGCTGGAGCAGTACGGTGCATTAGTGTGCTGAGGGGGATGATCAAAATGCCTTGCTTGAGGCTTGGGAGGCGATTGAGTGTAGATATTCGTTCTGAAATTATATCTTGATGTGGTGAAAATGTGTCATAAGGCAGTGTCTCCCAATCTGGGAATGAGAGAATTTCCTGTTTGTTCTTTTTGAAAAAACAAACTTCATTGTATAGGCGATTAGCTTGGTTGGTGTCATTGGTGATAACAAGCGTGACCCCTTCATAGCGCTCTGCCGCATCGGTGATAAGATAACCAGCGGCGGCCCCAAGAACTTGGCCGATATGTTTTCGGTCGCCGGGACCTGATGGTAAGGGGTATTTCAGCTGCAACACTGCGATGCTCCTGTTCGCATGAAGTTTATTCAGGCAGGGTAGTTTAGCGGCTAGAAACAGAATTGATAGAGTTTAGGGGGCAATGAACGCTTTTTATATACTAATCTGTGGTGTTGCTTGTATGGTTCGAAAGTATATCTAGATGAATTTGCTCAATGGGCCTTAAAAGAGGATAATGCGCACCAAATTTTTAGCGGGTCTGCTAGTAAGGCTTTATATATGGTCTTATTAGTGGTTGCCAACGAGTTGACACAGCTTTTTGGAGTCTCATTGTGAGCCAAGATCAAGTATTTACTGATTGGAAAGAACGCGAAGCGATAGCTGAAGCGATGGTACCACTGGTAGGTGGTTTGTACCGTGATCGGAATATCGAATGTTCAGTGTTCGGTCGTTTGATTATTAAACGTTCTGTTGTTGATATTCTGAAAGCACATCGTTATGTGCGTCAGGTTGAAGAGCAAGAGCTGACTGTATCTGAAACACTGCCTGTTCTTGAAGCAGTAAGCCGTCTTAACGTTCGCAATGCGCACGTTGATTTGGGCAAATTGGCTGTTAAGTTTCGTGATGAGGCTAATGGTCAAGCGCTAGAGGCTTTTGTTGAATCTGAGCTAGCTGAAGCTATCGACTCTGATGAGCGTGAATCTACAGATGTAGTGCTTTATGGTTTTGGTCGTATTGGTCGTTTATTGGCGCGTCTATTAATTGAACGTACGGGCGGTGGTCAAGCGCTACGTTTAAGAGCGATGGTTGTGCGTAAAGGTTCAGCGGCTAATGATCTTGAAAAGCGCGCAAGCTTATTGCGTCGTGATTCGGTACATGGTTCCTTCCGTGGCACTATCACTGTAGATGAAGAGAATAATACAATTACAGCCAACGGCAATGTAATTCAGGTTATTTTCGCTAACTCTCCAGAGGAAGTTGATTACACAGCTTACGGTATCAATAATGCGATGGTTATTGATAACACGGGTAAATGGCGCGATAAAGAGGGTCTATCTCTTCATTTGCAATCTAAAGGCGCGTCTCGCGTTGTACTGACTGCACCAGGTAAAGGCGTTAAAAATATTGTAATGGGTGTTAATGATGGGGATATCTCACCTGAAGATGAGATCCTATCGGCAGCGTCTTGTACTACAAACGCAATTACACCGATTCTTAAGTCTATCTGCGATAAATATGGCATTGAGAATGGTCATGTTGAGACCGTGCATGCTTATACAAACGATCAGAACTTGATCGATAATTACCATAAAGGTGATCGTCGCGGCCGTGCTGCGGGTCTTAATATGGTTATTACTGAGACGGGTGCAGCAAAAGCGGTATCTAAAGCACTTCCAGAGATGGAAGGTAAGCTAACAGGTAATGCTATTCGTGTGCCTACGCCTAACGTATCCATGGCTATTCTTAACTTGAACCTTGAAGCTGAAGCAGATAAAGAGTCGCTTAACGCGTATCTTCGTGAAGCTGCGGTTCATGGCCCAATGCAGAAGCAGATCGATTACAGCAATTCTCCAGAAGCGGTTTCAACTGACTTTGTCGGTTCTCGTGCTGCGGGTGTTGTTGATGCGCTTGCAACCATTGCTGGCGGTAAGCGTTGCGTACTTTATGTTTGGTACGACAATGAATTTGGCTATAGCTGTCAGGTTATTCGCTTAATGCAGAAAATGGCTCAGTGTACGCTTCCAGCTTTTCCAAAGCAGAAGTAAGCATTTAGTTTATTACTATTGACTAAAAAGCCACCTACGGGTGGCTTTTTGTATATTTATTGCTCTATATTCTAAAAAGATATATCTATATAGATAACCATTCTATGGTTGGCTACCTACTTTAGTTTGTGTAACGTCATGATATAGGCGGGTGTTTGTAGAAAAATAGGGCATTGCTCAGGTATACTTAGTCGGATTTTTGGGTGGGGTAATTTAATTTTCGTAATAACTATATAAAGTTATTCTTTGCGCTCGGGGACAGGACGCTAAGAATTAAAGAAACGAAAATTGAATCCTGAAGAGTTTAACGTAATTGGGTGAGGCGTATGATCAAGATCAAGCAAGGTCTGGATCTACCGATCACGGGCGCTCCTGAGCAATCTATTAAAGATGGCCCAGCAGTGAACTCCGTTGCTATTGTTGGCTTTGATTATGTAGGTATGAAACCTACCATGGCTGTCAAGGTAGGTGATCGAGTAAAACTCGGTCAAGTGATCTTTTCCGATAAGAAAACAGAAGGTGTTAACTTCACAGCGCCAGGTGCGGGTGTAGTTAAGGCAATCAATCGTGGCGATCGTCGTGTTCTTCAATCTGTAGAGATTGAGTTGGATGGTGATGATGCGGTTGAATTTAATAAATACAGTGCTAGCGAATTGACTGGTTTGACGCGAGAGCAGGTTGAAGAAAACCTAATCGCTTCTGGTTTATGGACAGCGTTTCGCACGCGACCATTTAGCCGTGTACCACAACCGGGCTCAACGCCAAATTCTATCTTTGTAACAGCAATGGATACCAATCCTCTTGCTGCTGATCCTTCAGTTGTTATTGCAGAGCAGAAAGAGGCATTTTCACAAGGTCTTGAAGTACTGACTAGCCTTGCTGCTACAGTCTACTTGTGTAAAGCATCTGGTGCCGATATCCCTACAGCCGACGGTGTTACTGTCGAAGAGTTTGAAGGGTGTCATCCAGCTGGGAATGCAGGGACTCATATTCATTTTCTAGATCCTGTGTCTCAAAAGAAAACGGTTTGGACTATTGGCTATCAGGATGTGATCGCTGTGGGCAAGTTGTTTACTGAAGGTAAACTATTTACTGACCGTGTTGTTTCTGTTGCTGGCCCTCGTGCAGCTTCACCTAGTTTGTTGCGTACACGTCTTGGTGCTTCATTAGATACTTTACTTGAAGGCGCTCAAGTCGGCACAAATAATCGAGTGATTAGTGGTTCTGTCTGGAGCGGTCGTACCACTGACGGGCCTACTGCATTTTTAAGTCGTTATGCGAATCAAGTGACTATTCTTGAAGAAGGCAATCAACGTGAATTTATGGGCTGGGTCGTTCCTGGTACGAATAAGTTCTCTGTGTTGAATCTATTTGCTTCTTGCTTGAATCGTTCTAAGAAATTTGATTTTACAACGACGACAAATGGCTCTGAGCGTGCAATGGTACCTGTTGGGCAGTTTGAAAAGCTGATGCCACTGGATATCTTGCCTACTCAACTTCTGCGTGCGCTTGTTACGGGTGATATTGTTCATGCGATGGAGCTTGGTTGTCTAGAACTAGATGAAGAAGACCTCGCACTGTGCACGTTTGCTTGTCCCGGCAAGTACGAGTACGGCCCTATTCTTCGCGATAACTTGACGCGTATCGAGAGAGAGGCCTAATCATGAGCTTAAGAAATATTCTTGATAAAATGGAGCCGCATTTCCATAAAGGCGGTAAGTATGAAAATTGGTATGCTCTTTATGAAGCAGCAGATACTATTTTTTATACACCAGGCCATGTAACTAAAACAGCAGCTCATGTACGTGACGCAGTCGATCTGAAGCGTATGATGATTTTGGTGTGGATGTGTACATTCCCCGCTGTTTTCTTTGGTATGTACAACGTCGGCCTACAAGCAAATACTGCTATGGCTCAGATGGGGCTTACTGAAGCTTCATCTTGGCAGGGTGCGATTGCTGGTGCATTAACTAGCTTCAATCCTGAAAGTATCTTCGACAATATTATTCATGGTGCCGCCTATTGGTTGCCTATCTATATTGTTACTTTCGTTGTGGGTGGTTTCTGGGAAGTTTTGTTCGCGATGAAACGTGGACATGAAGTCAATGAAGGTTTCTTCGTAACTTCTATCCTGTTTTCACTTATTCTTCCTCCGACTATCCCGCTTTGGGAAGTTGCACTAGGCATAAGCTTTGGTGTTGTGATCGGTAAGGAAGTTTTTGGTGGTACAGGTAAAAACTTCTTGAACCCTGCATTGACGGGTCGTGCATTCCTTTTCTTTGCTTATCCAGCTCAGATGTCAGGTGATGCAATTTGGACTGCAGTTGATGGGTTCTCCGGTGCTACGCCACTAAGTCTGGCTGCGGCGGGTGGTGTTGATGCTATCTTAGCTCAGAATATTACTTGGTTTGATGCTTTTGTTGGTCAAGTTCAAGGTTCTGTAGGTGAGGTTTCTACGCTTGCCATTGCTGCCGGTGGTTTAGTCTTGCTCATTGCTAGGATTGCTGCATGGCGTATCGTCGCTGGTGTTTTCTTAGGGATGACGGCTACTGCTACGCTATTCAATGTTATTGGTTCTGATACTAATCCTATGTTCGCATTGCCTTTCTATTGGCATCTGGTCTTAGGTGGTTTTGCTTTTGGTATGTTCTTTATGGCAACTGATCCTGTGTCAGCTTCTATGACGAACAAAGGCAAATGGTATTTTGGGGCGTTGATTGGTCTGATGGTTGTGTTAATCCGTGTGGTTAACCCAGCATTCCCTGAAGGGATGATGCTTGCCATTCTGTTTGCCAACTTGTTTGCGCCATTAATCGATAACTTTGTTGTTCAGGCGAACATTAAACGGAGGATGGCGCGCGATGTCAGCTAATAACGACTCTATCGGTAAAACGATTACCGTTACCGTTCTTTTGTGTGTAGTTTGCTCGGTTATTGTATCTGCTGCGGCGGTACTACTTAAACCGCAACAAATTGCTAACAAAAATCTAGATCGCCAGACCAATATTTTGGCTGCGGCCGGTGTTGATTATCAGGGTAAGAGTATTCCTGAGCTGTTTGAAAGCACGATCACTAAGAAATATGTTGATCTTGCAACAGGCAAATATACTGAAGTGGCTGATCCTGCACGTTACGATGCTAAAAAAGCCGCTAAAGATCCTGAGCTTGGTATTCAGCTTGATAAAGCAAAAGATCTTGCTTCAATCAAGTATCAAGCTAAGGTAATGCCGGTTTATTTGGTTGAAGATAATGGCCAGATAGAGAAGGTTATCTTACCTATTCATGGTTACGGTCTTTGGTCTACGCTTTACGGCTTTATTGCACTTGAAGGCGATTTAAACACGGTTGTTGGTTTAGGTTTCTATTCTCATGCAGAAACGCCTGGTTTAGGTGGTGAGGTTGATAACCCTAACTGGAAAGCGTTGTGGCCTGGTAAGAAAGTTTACCCTGAAGGTTCTATGGAGCCTGCGCTTGGCTTGATTAAAGGGTCAGTTGACTCTGCATCAGCTAAGGCTAAGCACCAGATCGACGGCCTATCGGGTGCCACTCTGACAAGTAATGGTGTAACCAATCTAGTTCATTTTTGGATGGGTTCGAATGGTTATGCGCCATTCCTAGCTAACTTAAAAGCAGGGGGAGCATAAATCATGTCTGCAACTAAAGACGTTCTAGTTACTCCGCTGTTCAAAAATAATCCTATCGGTCTTCAGATCTTAGGTGTTTGTTCTGCGCTAGCTGTAACTTCAAACCTAAATACAGCGTTGGTTATGACGTTGGCGGTAACCGTAGTTACTGCTTTCTCTAACATGTTTGTATCTTTGATTCGTAATCAGATACCAAGCAGTGTTCGAATCATCTGTCAGATGACCATCATTGCTTCATTGGTAATCGTAGTTGACCAGATTCTGAAAGCTTATGCTTATGATGTTTCTAAGCAGTTATCGGTCTTTGTCGGTTTGATTATCACTAACTGTATCGTAATGGGTCGTGCTGAAGCGTTCGCGATGAAGAATCCTCCGGGAATCTCTTTCTTGGACGGTATTGGTAACGGTCTAGGTTATGGTGTAGTGCTGATTTTCGTAGGTTTTCTACGCGAGCTTTTTGGTGCGGGTAAACTATTTGGTATAGAAGTGCTGCCTCTTGTGAATGATGGTGGTTGGTATTTAGCGAATGGCTTAATGTTACTTCCGCCAAGTGCATTCTTTATCATTGGTATATTCATCTGGATTGTACGTAGCTTTGATAAAAAACAAGTTGAAGCACCAGAATTTGTTCTTGCTAAGAACTCTAAGAAGGAGGCTGTATAATGGAACAATATATCAGCCTTGCCGTTAAGGCGATTTTCGTTGAAAACATGGCGTTGGCGTTCTTCCTAGGTATGTGTACTTTCTTGGCTATTTCTAAGAAAGTACAAACAGCTCTAGGTTTAGGTATCGCTGTAATCGTTGTGTTAGCTATCACCACACCGGTTAATAACCTGATTTATAACCTACTATTGCGTGAAGGCGCATTAGCTTGGGCAGGTTATCCAGATGTTGATCTTAGCTTCTTGGGCTATATCTCTTATATTGGCGTAATTGCCGCGATCGTTCAGATCCTTGAGATGTTCCTAGATAAGTTCGTACCTGCTTTATATAACGCATTGGGTGTATTCCTACCGTTGATCACAGTTAACTGTGCGATCATGGGTGCTGCGTTATTTATGGTAGAACGTGATTATACATTTAGTGAATCAGTGGTTTATGGTGCCGGTGCAGGTGTAGGTTGGGCGTTAGCTATCACTGCACTAGCGGGTATCCGTGAGAAACTTAAATACAGCGACGTACCAGAAGGATTACGTGGTCTAGGCATTACCTTCATTACTGTTGGTTTGATGTCTCTAGGTTTCATGTCTTTTTCTGGTGTGCAGCTTTAATGCCTACATGGTCAACAAAGGAAGGATTAGCCAATGAATGCTGAAATCGTTCTAGGTGTTGTCATGTTTACTGCGGTAGTGCTTGCACTTGTCGCAGTAATTTTGGCAGCTCGTTCTAAATTAGTAAGTTCCGGTGACGTTACGATTCATATCAATCACGACCCGGCTAAATCTATTACAGTACCTGCCGGTGGCAAGTTGCTGCAGACGCTTGCAGATAAAGGGATCTTTATTCCTTCTGCTTGTGGTGGCGGCGGTACTTGTGCGCAGTGTAAGTGTCAGGTTCTAGAGGGGGGTGGTTCTATGCTGCCTACTGAGGAATCCCACTTCACTATGCGTGAAGGCAAAGAAGGCTGGCGCTTATCTTGTCAGGTGGCGGTTAAACAGGACATGGAGCTTGAACTTGAAGAAGAGATCTTCGGCGTTCAGAAGTGGGAATGTACTGTTGAATCCAATCCTAACGTAGCGACATTCATCAAGGAGTTAACGCTTCGCCTACCTGAAGGCGAAAATGTTGATTTCCGTGCCGGTGGTTATGTTCAGCTTGAATGTCCTCCTCACGTAGTTAACTACAAGGATTTTGACATTCAAGAAGAATATCGCGGTGATTGGGATCAGTTTAATATGTGGAAGTTTGTTTCTACAGTAACTGAACCTACCATCCGTGCATATTCTATGGCGAACTACCCAGAGGAGCGTGGTGTTGTTAAATTCAATATCCGTATCGCTTCTCCACCACCAGGAACTGATCACCCACCAGGTATCATGTCATCCTACGTCTTTAACCTTAAAGAAGGGGATAAGATTACGGTTTATGGACCATTTGGTGAGTTCTTTGCCAAAGATACAGATAATGAGATGGTCTTTATCGGTGGTGGTGCAGGTATGGCACCGATGCGGTCACATATTTTTGACCAGCTTAAACGCCTTCATTCTAAGCGTAAGATCTCTTTCTGGTATGGTGCACGTTCTATGCGTGAATCATTCTATAACGAAGAGTACGATAAGCTTCAAGAAGAGAATGAAAACTTTAAATGGCACTTAGCATTGTCGGACCCTCAGCCAGAAGATAACTGGGATGGTATGACAGGCTTTATCCATAATGTATTGTATGAAAACTATCTTAAGGATCATGAAGCGCCTGAAGATTGTGAATACTATATGTGTGGACCACCTATGATGAACTCTGCCGTTATTCAGATGCTTGAAGATCTGGGTGTAGAGCGCGAAAACATCTTCCTTGATGATTTTGGTGGCTAATACGTCTATGTTTGTCATAACTCGACAAGCTAAAAAGTGGCCTGCAGCTTTGCTGCTGGCCACTTCTATTTTTGTTTGTCTACTCTTGTCTGGTTGCGAGTCAGAGCAACCGAAAATCGTTAGCCATCAAGGCATGACGATGGGGACTACATTTACCGTTAAGTGGGTGTCCTCTCAATCTGATACTGAATTAAATAATTTGATTGATAATGCGCTCGTTGATATCAATCAAAGTATGTCTACCTATATTCCCGATTCTGAATTATCGATTTTAAATCGAACGCCTCCCGGCGAACCCTTGTCTGTATCTGAGCCGCTTGCTCATGTATTAGTATTGTCTAAAAAAATTAGCGTAGAGACTGAAGGGGCATTTGATAATACGGTCGGTCCATTAGTAAATCTTTGGGGGTTTGGTCCTGATGGTCGCGTTGTTAAGGCACCCCTGCAGTCTGAGCTTGATGGAGTTCGCGACCGTGTTGGCTATGACTATGTTAAAATCGAAGGGACTCAGGTCGTAAAACAACGTCAAAGTTATGTTGATCTATCAGCCATTGCTAAAGGTTATGGTGTTGATGTACTTGCTGAGCTTCTTGAGTCCCATGGTATAGAAAGCTATTTAGTGGAAATTGGTGGTGAGCTACGTGCGCGGGGTTTAAAGCCTGATGGTCATGAGTGGCGTATAGCTATCGAGTCGCCGACTAATGCAGCAGAGCGAACTATTCAACGTATTATAGCGGTTAAAAATGTGGGCATTGCTACCTCTGGTGACTACCGAAACTATTTTGAAGAGGAGGGTGTTAGGTTTTCCCATACTATCGACCCTGTTACCGGTAAGCCGATTAACCATAAATTGGTATCGGTTACTGTGTTAATGCCAACTTGTGCGGAAGCTGATGCGTTGGCAACGGCTATGATGGTTATGGGGCCGGATAAAGCATTTCAGTTTGCTCAAGCGCATAAACTAAATGTGTTTTTGATTGTCAAAACCGATACAGGTTTTGAAGAAAAAATGACACCTGGATTTAATGAGTTCCTGGTGCAGTGAGGTTAAAATTATGGATACGATGATACTTACGTTTGTAGTGTTAATTGCCGTTGTGGTAGCGATGTCGGTGGGTGTACTGATGGGGCGCAAGCCGATTGCCGGTTCATGTGGTGGTATGGCTAATTTAGGCATGGATACCGCGTGCGATATTTGTGGCGGTGACCCGAAAAAATGTGATGAAGAGCAAGAACGGTTAGAGAGTGAAGGATCTCAGCTGAATCTTTCTTATGAAGTTAAATCTAAAGAATAATTGAGTTGTGCGCCACTAAGCGTAAGCTGTTGTGGGTAATAAAAATGCCAGCAAAACAATAAGATAACGATAACAGATAGGGGAAAGTGATGGCGGTTTATGACTATGATGTCATTGTGATTGGTTCTGGGCCTGCCGGTGAAGGTGCTGCAATGAATGCTGCTAAGAAAGGGCGTCGAGTTGCAGTTATCGAAGAGCAGGAAGCGGTTGGTGGTAACTGTACCCATAAAGGTACTATCCCTTCAAAAGCACTACGTCATTCTGTTAAACAGATTATTGAGTTTAACACTAACCCGATGTTCCGAGATATCGGAGAGCCTCGCTGGTTTTCATTTCCTAAAGTACTGAAACGTGCTGAGAAAGTTATTTCAAGCCAGGTTGTTTTACGCACAAATTTCTATGCTCGCAATCGTATTGATGTGTTTTTTGGTACGGCTGAATTTGAAGATAAGAATACGGTTCTTGTGCGGGGTACTGTCAAAGGTGATGAGACCTTAAGGGCAAAAAATATTGTTATCGCTACAGGTTCTCGACCTTATAAACCGGTAGATATCGATTTCAACCACCCACGTATTTACAATTCAGATACTGTTCTTAAATTAAGCCATACACCTCGTACGTTAATTATCTACGGTGCCGGTGTTATTGGTTCTGAGTATGCGTCTATATTCAGCGGTCTCGGCGTAAAAGTTGATCTAGTTGATAATCAAAGTCGTTTACTCTCATTTTTGGATGAAGAGATCTCAGATTCATTAAGTTATCACTTACGAAATAATGCTGTAAAAATTCGCCATAATGAAGTTTATGAGAGTGTTGAAGCTGATGATCGTGGTGTAGTGCTTGCGCTTAAATCCGGTAAGCGGATTCGAGCGGATGCTTTCTTATGGTGTAATGGTCGTAGTGGTAATACTGAAACCTTACATTTAGAACGCATAGGTTTAGAAGCAAATAGTCGAGGACAGCTCGAAGTTGATGATCATTATAGAACGGCTTGTGAGGGTATCTACGCTGCGGGTGATGTGGTTGGCTGGCCAAGTTTGGCTTCTGCTGCGCTAGACCAGGGTCGAGCTGCGGCCGCGGATATGCTATCAGCTGAAGATTTCCGTTATATCAATGAAGTACCAACAGGGATTTATACTATTCCTGAAATTAGCTCTATTGGTAAAACGGAAGAGGAGTTGACTGAGGAGTGTGTACCTTATGAAGTAGGTCAGGCCTTCTTTAAAGATACCGCCCGTGCACAGATTTATGGGCAGCCTGTCGGTATGCTTAAGATCTTGTTTAACCGTGATACGTTCCAGATTCTTGGTATCCACTGTTTTGGTGAGCATGCTTCTGAGATCGTACATATAGGCCAAGCTATTATGGCGCAAGAGGGTGAAGCTAATACCCTTAAATACTTCGTGAATACGACATTCAACTATCCGACAATGGCAGAGGCTTATCGTGTTGCTGCAATTGCTGGCTTGAATCGAGTAGCGAATCTTTAGTCGTTTAGTAGAGATATAAAAAAACACGCATCATGCGTGTTTTTTTGTATCTAAATGAAAGAAAAAAAAGCTCGGACTTAAGCCGAGCTTTTTAGATTTACTTCTTCGTTATTTAGTTGCTAACGCTAATGCTTTATTCAATGTCTCACTAGGGCGCATTACTTTTTTCACAGCTTCACGGTCCGCATGGTAGTAACCATCTAGAGGCGCTGGAGAGCCTTGGCAAGCAGCTAGTTCGGCAATGATTTTATCTTCATTGTCAGAGAGTGTCTTAGCAAGTTCTTTGAACTGTGCAGCAAGCTCAGGATCTTCAGTCTGATTAGCGACCTCTTGAGCCCAGTACAAGCCTAGGTAAAAGTGGCTACCGCGGTTATCTAGCTCACCAGTTTTACGTGAAGGAGATTTGTTCTCTTCAAGTAGTTTACCTGTTGCAGCATCTAATGTTTTAGACAGGATCGCTGCACGCTGATTATTGTTTTTCATTCCCATATCTTCAAGGGAAACGGCAAGTGCTAGGAATTCACCTAGGGAATCCCAGCGAAGGTGGTTTTCCTCTTGTACTTGCTGTACGTGTTTAGGAGCTGAACCGCCAGCACCTGTTTCGTACATACCGCCGCCTTTTAGCATAGGTACAATAGAAAGCATCTTAGCGGATGTACCTAGTTCCATAATTGGGAATAGGTCAGTTAGGTAATCACGTAGCACGTTACCAGTAACAGAGATGGTATCTTGGCCGCGAATTAAGCGATCCATGGTAAAGCGGATTGCTTGGCTGTAGGACTTGATAGAGATATCTAAGCCTTCAGTGTCATAATCTTTAAGATATTCTTTAACTTTTTTAGTTAATTCAAGATCATGTGCACGTTCTTGGTCTAGCCAGAAAATAGCAGGAGTATTTGATAGGCGAGCACGGTTTACCGCTAGTTTAACCCAGTCACGAACAGGCTCATCTTTAGTTTGACAAGCGCGCCAAATATCACCTTTTTCGACATCGTGCTGCATTAGAACTGTACCATCGGCGCTAACTACACGCATAACGCCTGTTTCAGTTTCGAATGTTTTATCGTGCGAGCCATATTCTTCTGCTTTTTTCGCCATTAAACCAACGTTTGGAACTGAACCCATTGTTGTAGGATCAAAAGCGCCATTAGTTTTACAGAAGTTGATCATATCCTGGTAGATACGTGCGTAAGTGCTTTCAGGCATAACCGCTTTAGTATCTTTTGGCTTGCCATCAGGGCCCCACATTTTACCGCCGTTACGGATCATTGCAGGCATTGAAGCATCTACAATTACGTCGGAAGGTACGTGAAGGTTAGTGATACCTTTAACCGAGTCTACCATCGCCATTTCTGGACGGTGTGCTAGACACTGATGGATATCTTCTTCAATAATTTCGCGCTGTGAGCGAGGTAGGGAAGCGATTTTATCGTAAACGCTGCTAATACCATTGTTTGGGTTAACGCCAAGCTCTTTGAATAGTTCGCCATGCTTGTCAAAAACTTCTTTGTAGAAAACAGTAACGGCGTGGCCGAATACGATAGGGTGGGATACCTTCATCATTGTTGCTTTAACGTGAAGTGACCACATAACGCCAGTTTCTTTAGCGTCATTCATCGTTTCTTCAAAGAATTCGCGAAGGGCTTTGCAGCTCATTCGCATGCCATCAAGGATTTCACCTTTTTCTAGGCTTAGCTCTTTTTTAAGTTCAACCTTGCCAGCTGGATCTACAAATTCAATACGCACATCGCCAGCGTCTTTCATTGTAATTGACTGTTCGCTTGAGAAGAAATCACCGTCTGTCATGTAATCAGCGTGTGTGCGAGATGCTTTGCTCCATTTACCCATAGAGTGTGGGAATTTGCGGGCAAAGGCTTTTACTGCACCTGGGGCGCGACGGTCAGAGTTACCTTCACGGAGTACTGGGTTTACAGCACTACCTAGAATTTTAGAGTAGCGAGCAAGAATCTCTTTCTCTTCATCAGTTTGCGCATCTTCAGGGAAGTTAGGAATGTCATAGCCCTGTGCTTGTAGCTCGGCAATGCATGCTTTTAGCTGAGGGATGGAAGCACTGATGTTAGGTAATTTAATAATGTTTGCATTAGGATCTTGTGTCAGAGCACCTAAGAACTTAAGGCCATCTTCTACGCGCTGTTCCTCTGTAAGCTTTTCGGGGAAGGTCGAGAGAACACGGCTTGCTAGAGAGATGTCTGTAATTTTAACATCGATGCCAGCAGCAGAAGTAAATGTACGAACAATAGGTAGAAGCGAGCATGTAGCTAATGATGGTGCTTCGTCGGTTAGAGTGTAATAGATGGTTTGGTTCGTTGTAGTCATTGTATTCCCCAAAGGTTTTATGGCAGTGCAGCCAAGGGTTTGAACAAAGGCGGCTTGTGGCTACCTTTCTCCACTATTTCAAACCCGATGGTTGTAATTTAGTAACAGAATTATACTGAATTCAGCGCAATAGTCATACGTCTGGCCTATGTACTTATGGCTAATGTTGTTGTGTTTTTACAACTTTTTTTCCTATATTTGTGCTGCGATGCAGCATAATTCCGTATGTAGTTCTATAAATAGAGCCGATTATTTATTTAATCGAAGAACTATTGCCAATTAATGACAGCTGCTAGTTAAGACTTTAGGTCTAATAAGCCTTGAGCAAATATAGTGAATTTTTCAGACCCAATTTAGGGACAGGAATGATCTTAGATTTAATTTAGTAGGAGACCGAGGTAGAATAAAATAATGGAAAAAGAGCATAGTATGGCTGAATTAACAGAGAAACCTACTCCTCCCGCAGATTGTGAGTGTTGTGAGAGTGCTTGCTCGCCTTGTGTGTGGGATATCTATTATGAAGCATTAGCTGCTTGGAATGCTCAGCAGGCTTCAATAAAAAAAGACAATGACAGTGAGTGATTAGTCATGGGTGATGTTGTAGATATGCGTTCTTCTAGGGAGAAGGCCAAGCATAAAAAGAAAGAAGAGAAGTTCGCCTTATTGCAAAAGCGATTTGAAAAGGCGCTGCCTGCTGATGAGCAGGATCCTAAGCAGAAACTGTTAGATTTATTTAAGAAAAAATAGTTTTTATTAAAAAACGCTTCTATCACTATCGTCCTTATATGCAAAGTGTCATTGAAATTTTTGCATAGAGAATTACCGATTGTGCAGGGGCCTATTTTCCGAACTCACTCTTTTCCTTATAGTTTTTTAGCGTCCGCCATTGTTTTAATGGATTCATGCAGTTAAGACCCTTCTGATTTATGTGCACTACATTCCTTGCATTCACCGTATAAAATAAGTTCATGGTCTTCAACTGTAAACCCTTCAGGCATAAAGCTTTCGAAGCCGCCTGGGCATAAATTCACTTCAAATACTTGTTCGCAATACCGGCATTGGAAATGATGGTGGTGTGTATGTGTTTTGATCTCGTATCTTGGATTTTGTCCAGGGAGTAAAACGCTTGTAATCAGATTGTTTGCTTGTAGTCCTTTTAAGTTTCGATAAACCGTGGCTAATGACATTTTAGGCACAATAACGGAGGCTAAACTCAAAATTTCTTGGGCAAGCAGAGGGCGTTTTGCTTCAGTCAGCACTGCACGAATAGCCTCATACTGGCGGGTTTTACGTTCAATCGTCATTTTTTCCTCAAAATCTAGCTAACAATCACTAAAGGATTTAAACAGAGTGTGATTCTGACTGCACGAATAAATTCTTGTTAATCCTTTAATGATAATGCATTATCATTAGCAATAAGAAAAGTGAGGAATAAGTAGAGATGAGTTCTGAAAGTAGTCAAGCAAAGCGCCTTCCAGTTACGGTTATTTCCGGCTTTTTAGGGGCTGGTAAAACAACCTTGCTAAATCACATTCTTAATAATCGTGAAGGGCGCCGTGTTGCTGTCATTGTTAATGATATGTCGGAGGTCAATATTGATGCAGCGCTTGTGAGGGAAGGTGGTGCAGAACTTTCTCGCACTGAAGAAAAGCTTGTAGAGATGAGCAATGGATGTATCTGCTGCACATTAAGAGAGGATCTATTAGATGAAGTCAGCCGTTTAGCTAAGGAAGCTAGGTTTGATCATCTCGTTATTGAGTCTACAGGTATATCAGAACCTCTACCGGTTGCAGAGACATTTACCTTTGAGGATGAGGGAGGGCAAAGTCTTAATAGCATTGCGCAGTTGGATACTATGGTGACTGTGGTTGATGCATTTAATTTTTTACGTGATTACAGTTCGCAAGACAGCCTTCAAATGCGTGGTGAATCCTTGGGTGATGAAGATCAACGAACGGTAGTTGACCTATTGATTGAGCAGGTAGAGTTCTGTGATGTGATCGTGCTGAATAAAACCGATTTAATTTCAGCTGACGAGCGGGAGCAGCTTGATGCCATTCTTCGTAGTTTGAATACGCGGGCTCGTATTGTGGTTGCTGAATATGGAAAAGTCTCGCTTGAGCATGTTTTAGGAACGGGGCTGTTTGATTTTGAACAAGCTTCATTAGCGCCTGGCTGGCTGAAAGAGATGCGTGGCGAGCATGTTCCAGAAACAGAAGAGTACGGTATTAGCTCTTTTTTATATCAGGGAAGACGGCCATTCCATCCTTTAAGGTTTAAAAAATGGGTGGAGAGCGAGTGGCCGGGCGTTGTGCGTTCTAAAGGCTATTTTTGGTTGGCTTCTAATCCGACAATGGCGGGCAGTTGGTCGCAAGCAGGCGCTGTTGCTCATCATGGTCCTGCGGGACATTGGTGGGTATCTGTACCAATTGAAAAGTGGCCCGATGACCCTCAAAGCGTTGTTTTTATTCGTCAGAAATGGGATGAGAATGTCGGTGATGCGCGCCAAGAGATCGTGTTAATCGGCATGGATATGGATAAGGATGCGCTTTGCGCTGGCTTTGATGAGTGCATGCTGACAGATGAAGAGATGGCCTGTGGTCCTGATGCTTGGTCAAGTTGGAATAATCCTTTTATGAGCTGGCCGCAAAGTGAACAAAAGACTCACTCCTAAGCGGGTCCTTAAAACTGGAGTTCGATTGTTATTTTTAGATCGCTTTAGTGGGCTGCATTGAGATGCAGCCTATAACTTCTATAGCTCTTTTTTATTTCCTTTCTTTTTATTATGGCGATAGCAAGGTTGTTGTTAAGTCATATCTAATTCGCACATTTTTAGAGAATAAACATGATTCGAAAAAACCCTCGTGGCGATATACCACAAATTCATCCCGATGCTTTCATTGATCCGACAGCTATTATCTGTGGATTAGTTATCGTTGAAGAGAACGTTTTTATTGGCCCCTATGCTGTGATTAGAGCCGATGAGGTTGATGCTAATAATCATATAGAGCCGATCATAATTGGGGCGCATTCTAATATTCAAGATGGGGTTGTGATTCACTCCAAATCAGGGGCGAAAGTCTCTATAGGGCAGCGAACCTCTATTGCTCATCGAGCTATTGTACATGGGCCCTGCTCTGTAGGTAGTGGGGTGTTTATCGGTTTTAATTCAGTGTTATTTAACTGTACGGTGGAAACCGGTTGTGTGGTTAGACACAACGCTGTAGTCGATGGTTGTCATCTCCCCGCGGGTTTCTATGTACGCTCTACTGAGCGAATAGGTGCAGAAACCGACCTTACGTCTCTACCGCAGGTTTCCGTGGCGGCGAGTGAATTTTCCGAAGATGTAGCGCGTACCAATAATGAGTTGGTTATGGGTTATAAGCGAATCCAGAACGAGTTTTAATATATGAAGTCCGTTAATATCACGCTGCCCGATGGGGCAATAAAATGTTTTGATAACCCCGTTACCTCTAAGGACGTCGCCTTATCGATTAGCCAAGGCCTTGCTGAGAATGTCATAGCGGCCAAGGTCAATAATAGGCTGATGGATCTAAGTGATCTTATTGATGTTGATGCAAAAGTGCAGCTGATTACAGCTCGAGATGATGAGGGGGTAGAGATTATCCGCCACTCTTGTGCGCACCTTATAGGTCATGCGGTTAAGCAGCTTTACCCTTCAGCCCAAATGGTTATTGGGCCTGTGATCGATGATGGCTTTTACTATGATATAGCGTTTGAGCGGCCTTTTACGCCTGAAGATCTTAATGCCATTGAGCAGCGTATGGGGGAGCTGATTGCTAAGCAATATGATGTTGTTAAGCGCAGCTTGCCACGTGAAGATGTTGTGAAAATTTTTACAGAGCGGCAAGAGCTGTACAAGCTACGTCTTATAGAGGATATGCCGGATGAGCACGCTTTTGGCCTCTATTTTCATGAAGAATATATAGATATGTGTCGTGGGCCACATGTGCCTAATACGCGTTTTTTAAAGCACTTTAAGTTGACTAAGTTGTCAGGTGCTTATTGGCGCGGTGATGCTAACAACGAGCAGCTCCAGCGTATCTATGGTACGGCATGGGCCAATAAAAAAGCACTCTCGGCATATTTGCGTCGTATCGAAGAAGCAGAGAAGCGTGACCATCGTAAATTAGGTCGTGAGTTGGATCTATTCCACTTTCAAGAAGAGGCGCCGGGGGCTGTGTTTTGGCACGCTAAAGGATGGACGCTCTTTCAGCAGCTTATTGATTATATGCGTTACTGTCAGCAGCAAGCTGGTTACGTTGAGGTGAGTTCACCGGATGTGATGGATAGAGGTTTGTGGGAGCAGTCGGGTCATTGGCAGAACTATCGTGATCATATGTATACAACAGAGACTCAAGATGGAAAGGTCCTCGCGCTTAAGCCGATGAATTGCCCTGGGAGTATTCTGATGTATCGACATGGGTTTAAAAGCTATCGTGACCTACCAATCAGAATGGGGGAGTTTGGTAAAGTGCATCGCTATGAGCCTTCTGGTGCACTCCATGGTTTGTTGCGGGTTAGGCACTTTACGCAGGATGATGCCCATATCTACTGCACGCCTGAGCAGGTTAAAGATGAATGCCGATCTGTTGTACGAATTGTGCTGGATATCTATAGTCATTTTGGTTTTAACGATGTGCGCATTAAATTGTCAACACGTCCAGAAAACCGTATAGGCACAGATGACACATGGGACTTTCTTGAAGGTGCATTAACTCAGACCTTAGAGGCTATGGAGCTTAGTTTTCAAGTCAATCAAGGTGAGGGAGCATTTTATGGTCCAAAACTGGAGTTTGTTCTGCGAGATGCTATTGGCCGTGATTGGCAGTGCGGTACCTTACAGGTGGATATGAATCTGCCTGAGCGCTTTGCTCTGGAATATATTGATGAGGAGGGGCAACGTAAACATCCGATCTTGCTCCACCGTGCACTATTTGGCTCTTTAGAGCGATTTGCCGGTATTTTGTTAGAGCATCATGAAGGTAAATTACCTTATTGGTTAGCACCGGTTCAGGCTGTGGTTCTATCGATTACTGATGAGCATGTAGATTATGCACAAAGCGTTGGTCAGTGGTTATCCCTTGAAGGGTTGCGTACTGAAGTGGATAGCCGGAAAGAAAAAATAGGCTATAAGATACGAGAGAGAACACTACAGCGCATCCCTTTCATGCTTATCGTTGGGGCGAAAGAACGTGATACCGGTTCCGTTTCTATACGAAGCCGTGATGGCCAAGATCTAGGTGCTTTCTCGCTTGTTGACGCGTTAGATTTTTTGCGCCGAGAATGCGCACCTCCTTATCAGATATCGCAAGAGCAATTATTAACATCACTGCAAGAAAAGTTGCAAATTGAATCACCTGATAAGGCATTAATATGAAGCAGGCTTTTAGAAAAATACAAAGCTTAGCCGATGAGCTACATGCTGACTTATTGGTTTTGGGGGGAGTGGTTATAACGCCTAATGGTGCTGAGCAAATAGATATAGCAAGTTCCGGCGGGGTTATTGTTGCTTTAGGTGATTTAAAGGGGAGGTGGCAGGCCGACCAAGTGATAAATGCACAAGGTTTGCATGTATTGCCGGGCGTAATTGATAGCCAAGTGCATTTCCGTGAACCCGGACTCTCCCATAAAGAAGATATTGAAAGTGGCTCTCGTGGCGCTGTTTTGGGAGGCGTTACCGGTTTTTTTGAGATGCCAAATACTGACCCACTAACACTTTGGGACGCCGATCTTCAGGCGAAGTTAGATGCTGCAGACGCTAAAGCATGGTGCGATTACGCATTTTATATTGGTGGTTCCGCTGTTAATGCAGAGCAGTTAGATAGGCTAGAAAATCTGCCTGGGTGTGCGGGTGTGAAAGTGTTTATGGGCAGCTCTTTTGGTGATCTACTAGCTGATGATGACGCGGTGCTGCGTAACATATTGTCTCATGGTCATCGGCGTATGGCGGTACACGCAGAAGATGAGGCGTTGTTAAAGGCACGTAAACAGATCGTAGAAGAAAGTGGTGATGTATGTCAGCACCATGAGTGGCGTAATGTGGAAAGCGCTTTTAAAGCGACTCGGCGTATTGTTGCGTTGGCGGCAGAAAGTGGGCGTCGATTACATGTTCTCCATGTATCAACTGCCGATGAGATGCGATTTCTGGCGAGGCATAAGCGGCGTGTAACAGTGGAAGTGACCCCACATCATCTATCTATGGTTGCGCCTGACTGTTATGAAATGCTGGGAAGTTTGGCGCAAATGAATCCCCCTGTACGCGAATTAGAGCATCAAGAGGCATTATGGGAAGGTATTCAAAATGGCACAGTGGATGTTATTGGCAGTGATCATGCACCTCATACATTAGAGGAGAAGTTAAGGCCTTATCCTCAATCCCCTAGTGGGATGACAGGGGTGCAAACTTTATTACCTTTAATGTTAAATCATCTGCATGAAGGTCGATTAACACTTCAGCGGCTGGTGGATTTAACCAGCGCGGGCCCGGCACGTATTTTTGGTATTGAGGGGAAGGGGCGTATAGCTTTAGGTTATGATGCTGACTTAACCTTAGTTGATCTTAACGCTCAACGTATTATTGATAATGAGTGGATTGCGAGCCGTAGTGGTTGGACGCCTTATCATGGCAAAAAAATTACGGGGTGGCCTATTCATACCGTTGTTAGGGGGCAGATCGTCGTAAGAGATGAGGTGTTGGTCGGGGAGCTACAAGGAAAGGCGATGGAGTTTATTGAGGTGATAGATTAAACAGGTAGAGAGAACGAAGTAATTCCATAGATAAAAAAAGCGGGGCTTAAAAGCCCCGCTTTTTATTTGTACTTTAAGCGTTTCTAGCTATCAGTATTACTTTCTTGACGCTTACGTAGTTCGCGAGGGTCATTAGGTGCTCGGCGTGTTCTGCGCTTACGAACAGGAGGCGCTTCTTTACTAGGCGCTTCAGCCGTTTCGCTAACATCGCTAGGTGCTTCAGTGACTTCGCTAGGCGCTTCAGCTGTTTCGCTAACGTCGCTTGATGCTTCAGTGGCTTCGCTAGGCGCTTCAGCTGTTTCGCTAACGTCGCTTGATGCTTCAGTGGCTTCGCTAGGTGCTTCAACTGTTTCGCTAACGTCGCTTGATGCTTCAGTGGCTTCGCTAGGTGCTTCAACTGTTTCGCTAACGTCGCTTGATGCTTC
>NZ_JAUOQC010000011.1:0-131782 GCF_030547495.1 Neptuniibacter sp. 2_MG-2023
GCGCGCCCGAGAGGATTCGAACCTCTGACCGCCTGGTTCGTAGCCAGGTACTCTATCCAGCTGAGCTACGGGCGCATTCCAAAAAGTAAGACCGTTGTATTTGATTGGCGCGCCCGAGAGGATTCGAACCTCTGACCGCCTGGTTCGTAGCCAGGTACTCTATCCAGCTGAGCTACGGGCGCTTAATCAAATGGCGGTGAGCTAGGGATTCGAACCCTAGATAAGATTTCTCCTATACGCCCTTAGCAGGGGCGCGCCTTCAGCCACTCGGCCAGCTCACCAACAACGGCGCGTAATATACCTAACTGATTTTAAAAAGGAAAGAAAAGATTTGAAATTTATTACTGATTTCCCTCTTCTTCCTTCTCACGCTGGATACGCTGATAGATTTCTTCCCGGTGAACAGACACATCTTTAGGCGCATTTACACCTATACGAACCTGATTACCCTTCACACCAAGGACTGTAACAGTGACTTCGTCACCAACCATTAAAGTTTCGCCTACACGACGAGTAAGAATTAACATGCTTTAGAATCTCCTTTGTACATCCAAGGCCAGCTTGCTCAAAAAAAACAACCTACACACCGGCATTCATCCAATACCCTGCCAATACGCTGCCCATATAATAACGCTAACCTAACTATAGACTAGCTTCTCACTATAAGTTCTATTTTTCACTTACAGAGTTGTTCGCATCTAGCTCAAAAACAGAGTGCAAAGCACGTACCGCCAGTTCTAGATATTTCTCAGCAATAACAACAGAAACCTTAATTTCAGAGGTAGATATCATCTGAATATTAATATTCTCTTCTGCCAAAGCATCAAACATTTTACTTGCCACTCCCGCATGAGAGCGCATACCAACGCCCACAATAGAAACTTTGGCAATTTTGTTATCTCCCACCACCTCACGGGCCCCAAGCGCCTCTGAGGCCTTCTCAAGCACGCTACGCGCAACATCGTAATCATTGCGATGCACAGTGAAAGTAAAATCCGTTGTGTTATCCGCAGCAACATTCTGCACGATCACATCAACTTCTATATTTGCACGACTAACTGGACCTAATATTTTGGAAGCCACACCTGGTATATCAGGCACCCCCATAACGGTTAGTTTTGCTTCATCACGATTAAACGCAATGCCTGAAATAATTGGTTTTTCCACGGTTGACTCATCCTCTATGGTAATCAACGTACCTGGCCCATCTTGAAAACTATGCAGCACCCTCAAAGGAACCTTATACTTCCCAGCAAACTCAACTGCACGAATCTGTAACACCTTTGAACCAAGACTGGCCATCTCTAGCATCTCTTCAAAGGTAATCACATCTAAGCGCTGCGCCCCACTAACAACTCTAGGATCGGTAGTGTATACGCCATCAACGTCCGTATAGATCTGACATTCATCAGCTTTTAATGCCGCAGCTAGCGCAACACCCGTCGTATCAGAACCACCGCGACCTAAAGTCGTGATATTGCCGTCAACATCAACACCTTGGAAACCGGCAACAACAATGACACGCCCCTCAGCTAAATCAGCTTGCATAGATGAGACTTCTATATCCTCTATCCGCGCTTTCATATGGGAAGAATCAGTCAGAATTTTAACCTGACTACCCGTATAAGAACGCGCAGGAACGCCTCTTTTCTCTAGCGCCATACAGAGTAGAGCTATAGTTACCTGCTCACCTGTAGAGAGCAGCACATCCATCTCACGAGGATTTGGTGTTTGCGGTTGTATCTCTTTAGCTAAGCCGATAAGACGATTAGTTTCACCACTCATCGCAGACACAACAACAACGATGTCATGCCCCTGCTGCTTGAAACCTTGTACTTTTTCAGCCACAGCTTCAATCCGCTCAACACTACCTACGGATGTACCACCGTATTTTTGTACATACAGCGCCATAATTAATACCCTACGAGCAGATTAAACCGCTGCCTTAACAAGATCTTCTACTGAATCAAGCGCAGCAGACAATGCATTTAAATCCGTACCACCACCCTGCGCAAAATCAGGACGACCACCGCCTTTACCACCAATTTTACCCGTCAGGTCTTTGATGATATCGCCCGCTTTAATTTGGCTTGTCAGTTCTTTAGTAACACCGGCTGCTAAAGCGATCTTGCCATCCTGCACAGTAGCTAATACGACCACGCCACTACCTAATTTGTTTTTCAACTGATCAATCGTGTCACGTAGCGCTTTGGCTTCTACACCTTCTAATTGAGCCGCAAGCACTTTAACGCCGTTAACCTCGATTGCAGAACCAAGAAGATCTGAGCCCGCCGCTGAAGCCAATTTAGCTTTCAATTGCTCCAGCTCTTTTTCTAACTGACGATTTCGCTCAGACAAACCTTTAACTTTATCAATAACAGATTCGCGCGAACCTTTAACTAACGCTGAAACAGTAGACAAAGTTAAATCTGTTTCGTTCAACCAGTTAAAAGCCCCTGCACCTGTGACCGCTTCAATACGTCTAACGCCTGCAGCCACACCGCTTTCAGATACGATTTTTAATAAACCTATATCACCAGTACGCTTAGCATGAGTACCACCACAAAGCTCGATGGAGAAATCCCCTCCCATAGATAGGACTCTAACGGTCTCATCGTATTTTTCACCGAACAATGCCGCTGCGCCTTTCTCTTTAGCTGCATCTATTGCCATGATTTCAGTAACAACTTCTGAATTCTGGCGAATCTGCTCATTAACAAGACGCTCAACTTCACTTATCTGCTCAGCCGTCATCGCTTCAAAATGAGAAAAATCAAAGCGCAAACGCTCATCATCATTAAGAGAGCCTTTTTGCTGCACATGGTCTCCCAATACAGTGGAAAGTGCCGCATGCAATAGATGGGTAGCTGAATGATTCAAGGCAATCGCTTGACGGCGTACCGCGTCTACTTCTGGTGAAATATGATCACCTACAGTCAATGAACCTGACGTTAATACACCATGATGGAGGTGATTTTTACCCTCTTTAGTGCAGTCAGCCACATCAAAACGAGCAGTATTTGACGTTAAAATGCCGCTATCACCTACTTGACCACCCGATTCAGCGTAGAACGGTGTTTTATCCAGCACAACAACACCCTGCTGACCTTCAGCAAGCTGCTGCACTTCACTTCCGTCAGAAAATAACGCAACAACTGTGGCTGAATCATTCAATCGTTCATAGCCAGTAAAGTCAGTCGAACCGTCAAGACGGATCGCATCGTTATAATCTACTGAGAACTTTCCAGCTGCACGCGCACGTTCACGCTGGGCTTCCATTGCCCGCTCAAAACCTGCTTCATCAACACTTAGCTCATGTTCACGTGCAACATCGGCAGTTAAGTCAAATGGGAAACCATAAGTGTCATATAACTTAAAGATCGTTTCTCCTGGAATTTCTGAGCCATCTAACTGCTCAATCGCTTCCTGTAGTAAACGCATACCGTGATCTAACGTCTTCGCGAACTGCTCTTCCTCTTTCAGAAGAACGCGCTCCACTTGAGACTGTTTCTCTTTTAATTCGGGATAGGCTTCGCCCATTTCCTTAACAAGCGCGGCCACTAATTGATTAAAGAAAGGACCACTTGCCCCCAACTTATTACCGTGACGAACAGCGCGACGGATAATACGTCGCAATACATAACCGGCACCTTCGTTAGAAGGCAAAACACCATCAACAATAAGAAACGAACAAGAACGAATATGATCGGCAATTACACGTAATGATTTATTATCAAGATCACTCACGCCTACAGCCTCTGCCGTTGACTTAAGTAAGCTCTGAAACAAATCAATCTCATAGTTTGAATGAACGCCCTGCATTATCGCCGCGATACGTTCTAAACCCATACCCGTATCAACGGATGGCTTAGGTAACGGTGTCATTTCACCGTCAGCACTGCGGTTGTATTGCATAAATACAACGTTCCAGATTTCGATGTAACGATCACCATCTTCTTCAGGACTGCCTGGAGGTCCACCCCAAACATCATCACCATGATCAAAAAAGATCTCAGTACAAGGACCGCAAGGACCGGTATCGCCCATAGACCAAAAATTATCTTCATCCAATTTAGAAAAACGCTCAGGATCAACACCGATCTCATCTTTCCAAATTTTCTCAGCTTCGGCATCTGAATGATGGACCGTGACCCATAATCGCTCTTTTGGCAGCCCCATCACTTCAGTGAGAAAGCTCCAAGCAAACTGAATAGCATCACGCTTAAAATAGTCACCAAAGCTAAAATTACCCAACATCTCAAAAAATGTATGATGGCGAGCGGTATAGCCCACATTTTCCAAGTCATTATGCTTACCACCAGCACGCACACAACGCTGAGAACTAGTAGCACGCGAATAACTACGTTTATCGCTACCAAGGAAAACATCTTTAAACTGAACCATTCCTGCATTGGTAAACATCAATGTAGGATCATTGGCAGGAATTAGTGAGCTACTTGCTACAATTTCATGGCCCTGCTTATTAAAATATTCTAAAAAAGCTTGGCGAATTTCAGCGCTTGTCATGTATTTCATTAGATGAACCGTTTGCGTGTCCGTTCCAGTAAACCTGCCAAATGACCGTCTAATAGCCATGACAGAAAAAAGTAACCACAAATATGGGCGCCATAGTATATATCCTGTACTGAAATTGTTCGAATATTTTTGAATTAATGACCATTAATAGAACAATTAATGGGGATCTATAACGCGTATACCCAATTTACGCGTTAATTTGTATTTTTTAACACTTCATTTTCAGCATATTGAATTTCATCAAATGAGAAACCACGCTGACTCATAAAACGAACTCTTCGTGCGCGCTCTTTATAATCTAACACTTTCGATGATAGCGCATACTTTCGTTTATACAGATCTACAGCTAGTTCAAACCAATCCACATCATTTGCATGCACAGCATCTTCAATCAAATACTCCTCAATCCCCTTCCGCTTTAGATCAAAGCGGATACGCATCAAACCATGGCCTTGAGAAATCCTCATCCGTAAAAAGCTTTCAACAAACCGAGTGTCAGATTGATATCCTGCCGCTTCTAAATCTGATAAAACAGACTCAATATCAAGCTCCGTCGACATTAACGATAATTTATCTCTCAGCTCACCTTTAGAGTATTCACGCCGTGAAAGTAAACCTATCGCCCTATTCCATAGATCTTTTTTAGTAATCTCTCTATCCATTAAACTGCCTTCAAAATTTAGGGCCTTAAACAAAAAAACCTCCATCACTAAGTGACGGAGGTCTTAATCTTAACCGAGCATATTGTTAAATAAGGTCAAGATTTTCTGAAGAATCACTTTCTTCTTTTACTTCTGGTTCTGCCGCCAATAAACGTTTACGCAACTCAGTTTCAATCTCATTAGCGATTTCACGATTTTCTTCTAAATACTTCGCAGCATTAGCCTTACCTTGACCAATTTTATCGCCGTTATAAGCATACCAAGCACCCGATTTATCGACTAACTTCTCTTTAACGCCTAAATCAATTACCTCACCCATATGATAGATACCTTTACCATACATGATCTGGAATTCAGCTTGGCGGAAAGGAGGTGCCACTTTGTTCTTCACAACTTTAACGCGCGTCTCGTTACCAATAACCTCATCACCCAACTTAACAGCACCGGTACGACGGATGTCTAACCGAACAGAGGAGTAGAACTTAAGTGCATTACCCCCAGTTGTAGTTTCTGGGTTACCAAACATCACACCAATTTTCATACGGATCTGATTGATAAATACCAACAAGCAATTTGAATTTTTTACATTACCCGTCAATTTACGTAGCGCTTGAGACATTAGACGCGCCTGTAAACCAACATGAGTATCACCCATATCACCTTCAATTTCTGCTTTTGGCGTTAACGCCGCAACAGAGTCAACAATAATCACATCAACAGCGTTAGAGCGAACAAGCATATCGGTAATTTCTAAAGCCTGCTCACCCGTATCTGGTTGAGAGACCAAAAGATTATCGACATCAACACCTAGTTTTTCAGCATAGATAGGGTCTAATGCGTGTTCAGCATCAACGAAAGCACAGGTCTTACCGTCTTTTTGCGCTTCGGCAATAACTTGTAACGTTAATGTAGTTTTACCTGAGGATTCTGGACCATAGATTTCTACGATTCGACCATAAGGTAAACCACCTATACCCAGAGCGATATCCAGCCCTAAAGAACCTGTCGATACAGCAGGAATCGCTTCTCTTGGCTGATCCCCCATACGCATGACTGCGCCTTTACCAAACTGTCTTTCAATCTGCCCTAATGCTGCATCAAGCGCTTTTTTACGATTCGCGTCCATCTTAAACCCTGTCTAAGTCATTTCACATTACGTTGAAATATACTGTATGTATGGACAGTATTATTTCATAACATTTCTGGATTGCAACCCTCAGATGGCCAAGTTCTGTAAAATTCCCTCAAGCGCCACCCTAACCGCTTGTTTTCGAACGGATTCACGATCGCCATTAAACTGAAAAACCGCCGTTCGGGTCGGCTTATCATGCACCGCCCACGCAAACCACACCGTACCAACCGGCTTTTCTGCACTACCCCCCCCCGGTCCCGCTATCCCACTTGTAACGACCGATAGCTGCGCCGAACTATTTAAAAGAACACCTTCAGCCATCTCAATGACCACTTCCTCAGAAACCGCTCCATACTGTGCCAAGGTGTGCTCCGAAACCCCTAACATCTCGTGCTTCGACTGATTACTGTAAGTAACAAAGCCACAATCAAACCACTCAGAACTACCCGCCACGGCTGTTATCTCTTGAGCAATCCAACCACCGGTGCATGATTCTGCAGTCGCTATCATTACTTTCTTTTCGATCGCTTTCTTAGCAATCTCACATACTAGCTGTTGCATATAGACTCCAGTTATCCACAACTTATCTCTTTTATTATTCTCATTTCTCACTAAAACAACACAAAAAAAGACACGAACACATATATAATCGCATCTATGTTGTCATATCCATTTAACGTACAATGCCTCTAATATCTGCACCTAAGCAGAACTAATTTACCTCAAAATAGACATTATAATCAGATGGTTACCAAAGCATCCCCAACCCATACACCTATGATGCAGCAATATCTACGCATTAAGGCTCAACACCCCAACCAACTTGTATTTTACCGGATGGGAGACTTTTATGAGCTTTTCTATGATGATGCAAAAAAAGCCTCTGAACTACTCGATATATCCTTAACAGCACGTGGTAAATCCGGAGGGGAGCCGATCCCTATGGCCGGTATTCCCTATCACGCTGCAGAAACTTACGTAGGAAAAATTGTTCGCGCTGGTGAATCCGTTGTAATCTGTGAACAAATTGGTGATCCAGCAACGAGCAAAGGTCCCGTAGAGCGCGCAGTCGCCAGAATTATCACTCCAGGAACCGTCAGCGACGAAGCTCTACTCGACGAAAATAGAGACAACTTACTCGTAGCGATCAACCATATTGACGATATTTACGGTTTAGCTATTGTTGATATAACCTCAGGCCGCTTTAGTTTACTGGAAGTTAATACACAAGATTCATTATTAAGTGAACTTGAGCGTTTACGCCCCTCTGAAACCTTATATAACGAAGAAACAACGCTCGGCACACTACTGGCTACACGCAAAAGTTTACGCCCTCAAGCACCTTGGCATTTTGAAACCGATACCGCTCATAATCTTTTATGCCAACAATTTAAAGTCAAAGATCTAGGCGGCTTTGGGTGCGAACAACATAGCGTAGCCATCAGCGCTGCAGGGTGCTTACTTCAATACGCTAAAGACACCCAAAGAACCGCACTCCCCCATATTCGTCGTATCCAAGTTGAGCACCACAACGATTGTGTGGCCCTTGATGCCGCCACTCGTAAGAATTTAGAAATAGATCAAAATCTATCGGGCAGCTTTGATAACACACTTGCTCAAGTGATCGATAAATGCCGAACTCCGATGGGAAGTCGCTTATTGAGACGCTGGTTGCATAGACCTTTGCAAGACAGAAGCACGCTTTTAGCACGACAAGCATCTATACAATGGTTACAAGATGAATATCGTTTTGAAAGCATTGAACAAGACCTTAAAAAAATAGGTGATAGCGAGCGAATTTTAGCCCGCATAGCTTTACGCTCAGCGCGGCCACGTGACTTAGAAAGACTACGTAACTCATTAAATATATTACCCAGTTTACAAAGTAAACTACACGAAAGCTCAGCCCCTAGAGTTGCAGAATTAGCAGAAACAATCAGTGAATTCCCTGCTTTAGCAGATTTACTTAGCCGAGCGATTATCGACAACCCACCCGTCATCATCCGTGATGGGGGCGTAATAGCCGCAGGTTACGACAGCGAACTCGACGAATTACGTGGCTTAAGCGAAAATGCGGGCGCCTATTTAATTGAACTCGAGCGCCGCGAGCGTGAACGTACTGGTATCACAACGCTAAAGGTTGGTTATAATCGAGTTCACGGCTACTTTATTGAGATAGGCAAAGCCCAAAAAGCAGAACTCCCAGCGGAATATATCCGCCGCCAAACCTTAAAAAATGCCGAACGCTATATCACACCAGAACTCAAAGAGTTTGAAGATAAAGCACTCTCCGCTAAAAGCCGGGCTCTATCACGGGAAAAAGCACTTTATGATGAGCTACTTGAAACCTTAGCGGCAGAACTCGCCGAATTACAGGATTCTTCAACTGCTATAGCGGAGCTAGACACGCTAAACAATTTAGCAGAACGCGCCTCAACACTTGACTATGTTCCACCGACTTTGACAGATGAGCCGCAAATTAAAATCCAGCGAGGTCGCCACCCAGTTGTTGAAAGCGTTTTAGACGACCCTTTTGTTTCTAATGATTTAGAACTTGATACTAAGCGCAAGATGCTCATTATCACAGGGCCAAACATGGGCGGTAAATCAACCTATATGCGCCAAGCAGCGCTTATCACTTTACTGGCCCACATAGGAAGCTATGTACCCGCGAGCGCAGCAACAATCGGCATTGTAGATCGAATATTTACCCGCATGGGCTCTTCAGACGATCTGGCCGGCGGTCGATCCACATTTATGGTGGAAATGACAGAAACCGCCAACATTATGCATAATGCAACGGATCGCAGCTTAGTATTAATGGATGAAGTGGGCCGAGGCACCAGCACCTTTGATGGTTTATCCCTCGCGTGGGCATGCGCAGAAAACCTTGCCCGAGAAACCCGTGCCTTTACACTCTTTGCAACCCACTACTTCGAATTGACCAGCTTGCCAGAACAAGCGCCAAGCGTATTCAATGTTCATTTAACGGCAGTGGAACACAATGATCACATTGTCTTCCTTCATGAAGTTAAAGAGGGTCCTGCAAGTCAAAGTTATGGTTTACAAGTTGCTCAGCTAGCTGGCGTACCGCTACAAGTAATACAGCAGGCAAAAACAAAACTACTGCAGCTAGAACAAGATGTTACTGTCGCAGCGCAGATGACAACGCCACCACCGCCGGTTCAGAACGATATGTTTTCCGCACCGACTCACAAAGCCGTAAAAGAGCTGAAAAAGATATCTCCTGATGACCTTTCTCCACGACAGGCACTGGAGCTTTTATACGAACTAAAGGAACTCGTTAAATAAATACAAAAAAACCGCCCATGGCGGTTTTTTTTAATCGGGGTACAAAACAATCTATTGCTGAAGTAGATCTTCTCCACTTAAGCCATTTTTTTCTACAATATCACGCAGTTTACGCAGCGCTTCAACTTGAATTTGACGAACACGTTCACGCGTCAAACCAATTTCTCGCCCTACTTCTTCTAAAGTACTCATTTCATAACCACGAAGCCCAAAACGCCTAGATAAAACTTCAGCATGCTTCTCAGGTAAACCATTCAACCAGTTATCAAGATTCCCACTGATATTGGAGTTCTGAAGTAAAGTAGCAGGATCAGTCGAAATGGTATCAGGTATAGTATCAAGTAAAGATTTGTCTGAATCTTTACCCATCGGGGTATCAATTGAAGTTACACGCTCATTGAGACCCAGCATACGTTCTACATTCTCAACAGGCTTATCCACCAACTCAGCAATTTCTTCAGCTGATGGCTCATGATCTAACTTTTGCGCTAACTCTCTCGCGGCTCGAAGATAGACGTTTAACTCTTTAACCACATGAATCGGCAGCCTAATTGTACGAGTTTGATTCATAATCGCTCGTTCAATAGTTTGACGAATCCACCATGTAGCATAAGTTGAAAAACGGAAGCCTCGTTCAGGGTCAAATTTTTCAACCGCACGAATCAACCCTAAATTCCCCTCCTCAATAAGATCTAACAGGGTAAGACCTCTATTGATGTAACGGCGAGAAATCTTAACAACTAATCTCAAGTTGCTCTCGATCATTCGTTTACGTGCAGCCTCATCTCCCTTAAGTGATAAACGAGAGAAATAAACCTCTTCCTCAGCGCTCAAAAGTGGAGAAAAGCCAATTTCATTCAGATAAAGCTGTGTTGCATCCAAATTTTTAGCATTTAATAAATCTTTGTGGGCAATACTACCCCGCCCCCGTCCACTATCTAAAAACTCCTTTTTTTCTACGGACGCTACAGTTGTTTGATCCGGTTCTTCTTGAAGCTGCTGATCACTTACAGCTGCACCCTGCAAATCCAATTTGCAGTCGTTATCCATATTCTCCATAACCCGTTCCCTAACCGTCGCATTCTAAAAAAACAGATTTTTTTATTATTATTGGCTATCGCTTGGGCAAATATCTAAGTGGATCAACCGGTTTCCCATCACGCCGTATTTCAAAATGCAACATGACTCTATCCGCACCACTGCTACCCATCTCAGCAATTTTCTGGCCTGTTTTAACCATATCATTTTCTTTTACTAAAACACGACTATTATGTGCATATGCACTCAAAAATTGCTGATTGTGATCAATAATTACGAGATTTCCATAACCTAACAAGCCATTACCTGCATAGACCACCTTACCTGACGCTGCCGCTTTAATCGCTAGACCTCTGGACCCAGCAATATCTATCCCTTTATTAATAACACCACTTGTTTTAAATGTATTTAAAACCTTACCGTTGGTCGGCCATTTCCAGTAAATTTTACCTGAAGAAGTTGTTTTAATTTCGGGCTTTTTATTCGTAGTCGTTGTTTTTACTGGCGGCTTAGCTGTAGAAGATGAAGGCTTTGCTGTGCTCTTAATCGGTGTTTTCGTTGCGGCCTGGGATTGAGGCTTAGGTTTTGATACAGGCTTATTCGCGGCAACAGTCTGTCGAGTAGACGTAATTATAGGCTTAGGAGCCACTATTGAAGAGTCGCGAACGATCGACTCTTTAGAAGGTACCGTTGCTGGCTTTAATCTTAAAGGCTGTCCAGGATAAATACTGTAATGGCTGCCAATGCCATTCAAGGCAGCCAATTGTCGATAATCCATCCCGTAACGAAACGCTATGGAATAAAGCGTATCCCCTTTTTTAACAATGTATTCTGCTGTATTCGGATGGATAGCTGCAGGCACAGCACGTTCACTAACGGGCGCATAAGTGTGTCCACCACATGCTACAAGCGATCCCATTATAGTAAACGCTAAAAACCATCTTAGCAGCACAATACTATACCTCTGATTTTCGCCCCATTTTTTCAATCACTACAACCATCAGAACCCCTACAAACATCAATAATAGAGAATACATTAATAACGCGGGTTCACCCGTAAGCGACTCAAAAGAAAACGGAGAGATATTTTCTTGCACTAAGGGTATCTCCTCTCCATGACGATTAATGGTATAGGCTGTTGTATATTTCCAAGGCCACACTTTATTAAGCGAGCCCAACATGAAGCCACCCAACAGAGCAAAGGTGGTGGTTTTAAAAGAACTAAACATCCAACTCAGCACGCGGGAAAAGCTTAACAACCCGACAACACAGCCACCAGCAAATAGGCTTAAGGTAAGCAGTTCTAGATTTTTAATAGCCATCAAGATCGGCGCATACATACCTAAGAGCAAAAGAATAAAACTTCCTGAGATACCAGGAAGAATCATTGCACAGATCGCCACCATACCAGACAAAAAGATAAACAGAGGCGTTACCTCCAAGCTTGTAGGGGACATCGATGTAACAAAGTAAGCCGTAACCACCCCAACAATAAAAGAGGTATAAGTATTACGATCCCATAGATCTATATGCCGACAGACTGACCATACTGAAGCCAAGATCAGGCCGAAGAAAAAAGACCAAAGTAATTCCGGATATTCCGCCAACCAATAGAGAACAACATGAGAAATAGTTAATAAACTAAATAGTATTCCGGAAATCAGTGTTAAAAGAAACGAGCCATTTACATGTTTCCATACAGCAACAGGCCCCTCTCTAAACAACATCAATACAGCTGCTGGTCCAAACTGCTTTAATGAAAATATAAGCTCTTCATATATTCCCATCATAAAGGCGATCGTGCCTCCAGACACGCCAGGCACTGCATCTGCAGCCCCCATCATCATACCTTTACCCGACAGCGCAATATAATCACGCAGTGAACGCCCTTCTTGCATCTAAACTCCCTAACGTACAGTACCGCTTAATAATGGAACAAATTTCACACACTCAAGTACTTCTGTTGAAAACTCATCTTCTGAGAGACGTATAACCAACTTAAGCTCCTGACTATCACTTCCACCTACAGGAATAATCAGCCTTCCACCAATAGCCAACTGCTGTTTCAACTCTTCTGGAACCTCTTCCGGAGCACAGGCAGCCAATATCCCATCAAATGGTGCTTTGACTGACCACCCCATGCCTCCATCGGTATGCTTAAGGTGGACATTTCTGAGCCCTAGCAGCTTTAGCCGCTCTCGCGCTTTTTCTTGTAAAGGACGAATTCGCTCTACACTAAACAATTCGGACACTAAAGGCGCCAAAATAGATGTTTGATACCCTGAACCGGTACCTACTTCTAACACTTTATCTAAAGGTCCATCCGCCAATAAGGTTTCGGTCATACGCGCCACAATAAAAGGCTGCGATATGGTCTGATTAAAACCAATAGGCAAGGCCGTATCTTCATACGCACGATGCGATAAAGCCTCATCAATAAAAATATGTCTAGGCGTCTGACGCATCACTTCGAGTACAGATTCATTAACTATACCCTGCTCTCTTAACCGGTTAATTAATCGGTCTCGAGTTCGCTGTGAGGTCATTCCTATCCCACGTAATTGCTGATCGTTCAAAAACTACGCTCCAACCAATCACCTACATTATCCATACCTGAATATTCCGTCATATCCACATGTAAAGGCGTAATAGATACACAACGCTCATCTAACGCATAAAAGTCAGTACCGGGCTCTCTATCAGCAGCAAGACCTGCACCCGCAACCCAGTAACGCACTTTGCCACGGGGATCATGAGTTGCTATAGGCTTATCTGCACATGACCTATGCCCTAAACGGGTCACATGAATACCGCTAAATTCATCCACAGAGCAGTCAGGCACATTAACATTCAAAATAGTCCTCGGCGCAACATTCAACTGCTGAATATTAGCCACTATATCTTTGGCTACTTGTGCGGCTGCCTCATAGGAAGCTGGATGAAAGCTGCCTGATGATATAGCAATAGCAGGATAACGAAAATGCCGCCCTTCCATCGCCGCAGCAACCGTTCCTGAGTAGATAACATCATCACCAAGATTAGGACCCGCATTGATCCCCGACACTACAATATCCGGCTCCATGCCTAATACTCCAGACCCACCAATATGAACACAATCGGTCGGCGTGCCATTGATACTATAAAATCCATTTTCGTGGTGAACAATTTCCAATGGTCTATCAAGGGTTAAAGAGTTACTCGCGGCGCTACGGTTTCTATCCGGAGCGACAACTAAAACCTCCCCTAAATCAGACAAGGCTCGGACTAACGCCGACAACCCAGGAGCATAAACACCATCATCATTTGAGATTAATATCTTCATATATCCGTCGTTACTCTGACACAGAAGTTGAACACAGCTCTCTAAGTACACTTGTTGCGAAAGCACCGGACATCAAACCAAACTCAATCCAACACTCTGTCTCGCTTATTTGTTCTAGCTTAAGGTTTTCAGGCTGCAGCTTCAAAGCTCTTCGCTCCTGATTTAAACTTAAGGTCTCTAAAAGGTCGGAAACATCTTTCCATTGTAGAAGAGTAGAGCGTTCCCACTCCTCGGCCTCACCTTGGGGTAACATATCGCCACGCCCCCACAAAGGCCCCGTAAGCGTAATAGCGCCACTATTAAGGCGCTGTTGCAGCTCATCGTTCGATTTTTCTTCAACAAAACAGCTCTGGCTTCCGGAGATCATCAAAGCATCACCATCCATTAAGCTATTCCACAAGCCGCTTTCTATACGTGAAGACAAAAGCTGATTAAACAACCATGAACGGACTGCAGAAATATAGATACCTTTTTTATTCCGCTGCCGCTCCTGAATCTCCCCTTTTAATAGGGCGATGCCTTTATATAAATTACCAAAATCAAAACCAAAACGCTGCTCACCGAAATAGTTGGGCACACCCTCTTTTTCAATAACAGCCACACGACGCTTCAACGCATCCATATCCGTAACTTGTCGTAAGCAGAGTCTAAATGTATTCCCTTTTAGCGTACCTAAGCGAAGTTTTCGCGGATGGCGTACCGCCTTAAGCACCTCAATGCTATCACCACCAAACAGCTTCCAGTTTAGATTGCGCTTAATAGGGAATTTAATACAAAACCACTGTTCAGTAACCGCATGCCTATCTTTTTTGCCGGCATAACTCACATCACGTGGACTAACTTGAGCAAAGTTAGCTAACTGACGTGCAACCCAATCTGTATTCTCTCCACATTTGCGGATATATAAAAATACGTGTTCCCCCTGCCCTTCGGGTTCAAAGCCAAGCTGCTCTATCACTTGAAAATCTTCAGGGGTTGAACGAATAACCGCTTCGCTCTCTGGAACGCCGTATAAATATTTAAAATCTGTCGGTAGGCTTATCACGTGTTATTTAGTCTCTTCTGCAGGCTCAACCAACTGAAAAAAAGTTTCGCCATCACGTATCATGCCCAATTCGCTACGGGCACGCTCTTCTAACGCTGCTTTTCCTTTCTTTAAATCTTGAACTTCAGCTTCTAGCTCACTATTTCTTTGGATCAATTCCTGATTAATACTTTTCTGCAGTTCAATCTTGGCATTTAAATCCCAAATATCACGCACATTAACCTCTCCGAACCACAATCGGTATTGCAGTCCCAACAAGAGAATAATAAGTAAAGTAATTAACCAGCGATACATAGATATTCTTTAAGCAAAAAAAGAGGGCAAACAGCCCTCTTTTTATATCAGACTATTGAGCAAACAACTACGTTAGCCCTGCCCTTTAATTTCTTTCAGACCATTATAGATAGCACCTGCACCTAACTCTTCTTCTATACGAAGCAGGCGATTGTACTTAGCAACACGATCAGAACGGCATAGTGAACCTGTCTTAATCTGCCCAGCAGCCGTACCCACAGCCAAATCAGCAATAGTGGTGTCTTCTGTTTCCCCTGAGCGATGTGAGATAACCGCAGTAAATCCAGCATCTTTAGCCATTTTGATAGCATCAAGCGTTTCTGACAAAGAACCAATCTGGTTAAATTTAATCAGTATTGAGTTACCAATGCTCTGCTCAATACCACGGCTCAATATTTTAGTATTAGTTACAAACAGGTCATCACCAACCAATTGAACTTTATCGCCAATTCTTTTAGTCAGATAAGCCCAACCTTCCCAGTCTGACTCATCCAAACCATCTTCAACAGAAACGATTGGATAGTTTTCAGTAAGAACCGCAAGGTAATCACTAAAACCTTCGGAATCAAAAACCTTACCTTCGCCAGCAAGATCATATTTGCCATCTTTATAAAATTCAGATGCGGCGCAATCTAAAGCTAGAGTTACATCTTTACCTAACTCATAACCTGCATTTGAGACCGCTTCTTTAATAACAACCAGCGCTTCTTCATTGGACGCTAGATTAGGCGCAAAACCACCTTCATCACCGACCGCTGTATTCAAGCCTTTGGCTTTTAAAACCGCTTTCAATGCATGAAAAATCTCTGCACCACAACGCAAACCTTCAGAGAACTTATCAAAATTAACAGGCTGCACCATAAACTCTTGGATATCTACGTTATTATCCGCGTGCTCACCGCCATTCAGAATATTCATCATAGGCACAGGCAAAGAGTACTGTCCTGGCGTGCCGTTCACATCTGCAATGTGCGCATAAAGAGGAATACCTTTCTCTACAGCCGCTGCTTTAGCCGCCGCCAAAGAAACCGCCAAGATAGCGTTTGCGCCAAGGTTTTCTTTATTTTCGGTACCATCCAGCTCAAGCATTTTATTATCAAGCGCACGCTGATCAGTAACATCCATTCCAATTAGCGCTTCACGGATAACACCGTTGACTGCAGCAACTGCTTTCAATACGCCTTTACCCAAGTAACGCGCTTTATCACCATCACGAAGTTCAAGTGCTTCACGAGAGCCTGTTGATGCACCAGATGGGGCACAGGCTGAACCAACAACACCTGACGCAAGGATAACGTCAGCTTCTACAGTTGGGTTTCCACGAGAATCCAATACTTCGCGGGCTTTAATGTTAGCAATCTGTGTCATGGGTAAAAAACTCCAGAAATTTTTCGTTCAGGGGGCTTTTTAGCCCCCGTCCATAATTTTTCAATTAGCTTGTTGGTCTATCGCAGCCTGAATAAAACCGGTAAACAGCCCGTGACCATCACGAGGAGTTGACGTGAACTCAGGATGGAACTGACAAGCCACAAACCAAGGATGATCCGCTACTTCTACGACTTCGACCAACTCACCATCAACTGAACGTCCAGAGATACGTAGACCAGCATCTTCTAATTTAGAGACGTAATTGTTATTCACTTCGTAACGATGGCGGTGACGTTCAGTCACCTCTGTAGAACCATAAGCTTTAGCCGCCGTAGATCCTTCAGCCAAATGACAAATTTGGGCGCCCAAGCGCATTGTTCCACCTAGATCATCAGTTTCACCACGCGTTTCCACATCACCTTCAGATGTTCTCCACTCAGTAATCAAACCAACAACCGGATACTCTGCCTGAGCATCAAACTCAGTCGAAGTAGCATTTTCCAGACCTGCAACATTACGCGCAAATTCAATCACTGCTACTTGCATACCTAAACAGATACCTAAGTATGGAACCTTGTTTTCACGCGCATAACGAACAGCACTGATCTTCCCTTCAACGCCTCGCTCACCAAAACCGCCAGGCACAAGAATGGCATTAACATCACTAAGAATACCCACCCCTTCACGCTCTACACGTTCAGAATCGATACACTCAATTTTAACTCGTCTCTTCAAGGCGATACCCGCATGGGAAAGCGCCTCGATCAATGATTTATAAGCATCCAGAAGCTCCATGTATTTACCAACCATGGCAATCTTAACTTCACCTTCTGGATTCAAGTGTGCATCAGCTACACGATCCCATTCATCAAGATTAGCTTCACCACATTCAAGATTAAAACGCTCTATCACGATGTCATCAAGATGCTGTTCTGACAGCATACGAGGAATGTTGTAGATAGTATCGGCATCAGGTAGCGAAATAACCGCCCGCTCTTCCACGTTAGTAAACAGGGATAGTTTACGGCGCGATGAATCGGGTATCGCAAAATCAGACCGACATACCAAGATGTCCGGTTGAATACCGATTGAACGAAGCTCTTTAACCGAATGCTGGGACGGCTTAGTTTTGATCTCACCCGCAGTAGCAATATAAGGCACTAAGGTTAAGTGCATAAACATAGCGCGAGATGAACCGAGTTCCGCTTTAAGTTGGCGAACAGCTTCCATAAACGGTAGCGATTCAATATCACCAACAGTGCCGCCAATCTCTACCAAGGCAACATCAGCATCACCAGCACCCTCAATAACGCGACGCTTAATCTCATCGGTAATATGAGGAATAACCTGTACTGTACCACCAAGATAATCACCACGGCGCTCTTTACGGAGTACATGCTGATAGATACGCCCAGCAGTGAAATTATTACGTTTACTCATGGTCGTACGAATAAAACGTTCGTAGTGGCCAAGGTCGAGGTCGGTTTCTGCACCATCCTCTGTTACAAAAACTTCACCGTGTTGAATAGGGCTCATAGTCCCTGGATCCACATTGATATATGGGTCCAGTTTCAACATAGTTACTTTCAGCCCTCTGGCTTCCAAAATGGCAGCTAGAGATGCGGATGCGATGCCTTTGCCCAATGAGGACACAACACCGCCTGTGACGAAGATATATCGCGTCATGCAGAACCTGTCTGATCGTGTATTAAACGAGGAAATTTTAAGTTGGAGATGGCGCTATAAGATAGCAAATTAGCAGCGCTCAGACAATGAAAAGGAGCACCATAAAACAGAAAAGCCAGACTTTTCTGAGTACCATCCCTCACAAACGCAAATACTAGGCACTGCAACCAACTGATCACCGACATAAAGCAACGGCCAATGCTCCCTATACCAAGGCGGTATCGCTGCTTCTTGTAATAGTTTTTTAACAGAGACTGAGTGTTTTTTACCTTGAGGGCGACAGCGCTCTCCACCTTTACGGCGCTTTACCACAACACCAGATAAGGATTTAAGCCCCATTGTCGCAGCGGATATATACAATGTTCCCTCACCCAGATCGTACTCCCCTTCGCGCTCAGCTGGGAGACCATCACACAACAAGTTAGGCAAGGATAGATCATCACGATCTACATAAAGTGCACCTAAAAACCGCCGCAACTTATATTCACCCAAAATATAAACAGGATTCGCATCAACCTTAGCAAGCACAACATCAGTAAAAATCACTTGCAGCTGCTCCTGATTAATTCGAATACCTGTTTTCACATAGATCCAATGACGCAATAACGCTCGACGCTTGTTCGGCTCAAAGCCTTCTAACTTCTGTAAATCTAAGCATCCCCATTGATCGGTACAGTCTAAAAGGTCAGATTCCAGATAGGACTCTAGCAAAGAGTGCGATTCAGCCATAAGCTCGGCGCTTTTCTGCCACTGAGTCAACACATGAGGCCAGCGTTGCTTTAACAACGGCATCACACGATGACGCAAAAAGTTTCGATCGTAACTCTCATCCTGATTGCTCGGGTCATCTATATATTCAAATTCCAATAGATCAGCAACCTGCTCCAACTCTGCACGACTCAACTTAAGCAATGGACGAAACAGAGCCCCTTCCCCCAAAGAACGCATCGCAGCCATGCCCGACAAGCCCAGCAATCCAGCTCCACGCAGCATTCTAAATAAGAGGGTTTCAGCCTGATCATCTGCATGATGCCCCATTAACAACAAATCCCTAGGCCTTATTACCCGTTCAAATGCAGTGTATCGAGCATCTCGCGCAGCGTTTTCAGATGAGTTTTCAGGAAAAACATCAACCACTTCATGAGCAAGAGAAAGCCTAGAAGCCTGAGCACACGAAAAAGCAGCCCAACTACCAGCCTCATTTTGTAAATGATGATTAATATGGACAACATGTATCTTAGAGGAAGGTAACAAACGAGAAGCTAGCACTAGCAAGACCTGAGAGTCTAAACCACCACTATGAGCAATAAGGAAACGCTCTATATTTGAAGAAGAAATAACTGTGAGCGCATTTGAAAATTGGCGCTCACATTTTTTGAGGACAGCAACCGCTTCAGGGTTACTCTTCACCGCCAAAACCATAAGCCATCAGACGCTTATAACGTCGTTCAAGCAATTCATCAGTTGGTAACTCATCCAAGTGATCTAAAACACCTAATAAGTGACGTTTTAAGTTTGCAGCAGTTAGAGCTGGGTCACGATGTGCACCACCCAATGGCTCGTTAATAATTTGATCCACAAGGCCTAGTTCATGCAAACGCTCAGATGTAATACCCATCGCTTTCGCTGCATCAGCTGCACGGTCAGCACTCTTCCAAAGAATCGATGCACAACCTTCAGGAGATATAACGGAGTAAGTAGAGTAGCTCATCATCATAAGCTCATCACATACACCAATCGCCAACGCACCACCAGATCCACCTTCACCGATCACGGTAGAGATAATGGGTGTTTTAAATTGTGACATTTTAGCCAAGTTAAACGCTATAGCTTCTGACTGGCCACGCTCTTCAGCATCAATACCAGGATAAGCGCCCGGTGTATCAATGAAGGTAAGAATAGGCATTTTAAAACGTTCAGCCATCTCCATCAGACGCAATGCTTTACGATAGCCTTCAGGACGCGGCATACCAAAGTTACGTTTTTGACGTTCACGAACGCCACGCCCTTTTTGGTGCCCAATGATCATAACGGGCTTGCCATCAAGGCGTGCTGTACCACCGACAATAGCCTGATCATCCGCAAAATGACGATCGCCATGTATCTCATCAAATTCATCAAAAATATATTCAATGTAATCTAATGTATAGGGCCGCTGAGGATGACGTGCTAGCTGAGACACTTGCCATGCAGAAAGGTCTGAAAAGATTGATTCCGTCAAAGCACGACTCTTACCTTCAAGGCGAGAGATCTCTTCAGAGATATTTAACTCGGCAGTATCATCTCCAACCAAACGAAGTTCTTCAATTTTTGCCTGCAGCTCCGCAATCGGCTGCTCAAAATCCAGATAGTTAGGATTCATATGACTCATCTATGCTTAAGTGAAAAATTGTGCAAAGTGTACCTTTTTGCAGCTTTAAGAACCAGACCTAGTAACTCAAAGAGACTGATTCGTGACCAAAACGCTCCATTAATGCAATAAGTAGCTCATCACTGGCTTGTACCCTCCAATTATCACCCAAGGTAAGTACTGCCTCAGCATCTGCTCGTTTATAACGTACTTTGACCGGCAATTGACCGCCAATCTTGTAGGTATTAAGTAAACTTTCGAACTCTTTTAACTTTCTACCGGTAAAATGATCCGCCGTTGCAACCACCTGAACACCTGATGCATATTGTGAGCGTGCCTGAGGAATCGTTAACACTTTATTAACACGCACTTTCAAACCGCCCGAGAAGTGGTCTTCTGCTACTTCCCCCTCTACGATCAGAACTACATCCTTTTGCACAGACTCCCTAACTTCATCATAGGTATCCCCAAAAAGCGTCACATCAATACGGGCGCTACGATCATCTAAAGTCACAAAACAGAGATTATCCCCTTTTTTGGTCTTTTTAAGCCTAATCTCTACAACCAAACCAGCAATTTTTTGTGCTTGCCCACGGGCAGGTTGCAGCTCAACAATACGCTTACTAACAAAATGCTTAAGCTCTCCTGCATATTCATCAATTGGGTGGCCTGTTAAATATAAACCTAAGGTATCTTTCTCCCCCGTTAGACGCTCCTTATCAGTCCAAGGCCTAACACCTTTATATTCTTCATAAGGATCACGTTCTAACTCAGCCTCTGCCTCGCCAAATAGATCAAACATTCCCGCATCTTGATTTTTAGCGGTTTGGTCGGCCGCCTGTAAGGCATCAGGAATAGCTTTCCATAACACAGCACGTTCAGCACCTAATTTATCCAGCGCACCCGATCGAACCAGTGCTTCAAGCACCCGTTTATTTAATTTCTTTGCCCCAACACGCTGACAGAAATCAAACAGATCTTTAAACTCTTCTCCTGAAGCTCTTGCTTCAACAATCGCTTCAATCGGCCCTTCACCAACCCCTTTAATAGCCCCTAATCCATAAACGATGTCGCCATCATCATTAACAGTGAACATATAATCGCCACTATTAACATCAGGCAAGGTTGGTGCAATCTTCATCTGACGGCATTCTTCAACGAAGATCACTACTTTGTCAGTGTTCTGCATATCAGAAGAAAGCACTGCAGCCATAAAAGGAGCAGGGTAATGGGTTTTCAGCCACGCAGTCTGATAGGAGACAAGCGCGTAGGCGGCGGAGTGGGATTTGTTAAAACCATAACCCGCAAACTTCTCTACAAGATCAAAGATATTACCTGCTAGGTCTTTATCAATACCATTAGCTTCAGAGCCCTCTAAAAACAAAGCGCGCTGCTTCGCCATCTCCTCAGGCTTTTTCTTACCCATAGCACGACGCAACATATCGGCCCCACCAAGGGTATATCCAGCCATAACCTGAGCAATCTGCATAACCTGCTCTTGGTAAAGGATAATACCGTAAGTTGGCTCCAATACTGGCTGCAAACTATCTAATTGGTAATCTGGATGCGGCCAAGCCATCTCGGCACGGCCATGCTTACGGTTGATAAAGTCATCAACCATGCCCGACTGCAAAGGCCCCGGACGAAAGAGTGCAACAAGTGCGACAATATCTTCAAAACGAGAGGGTAATAAGCGGCGGACAAGATCCTTCATACCACTCGACTCTAACTGGAACACAGCAGTAGTTTCAGCCGACTGCAGAAGATCAAATGTTTTTCTATCTTCTAAATCAATTAACGCTATATCGAGAGGCGCTTCATTATTTTTCTCTCGAATGTTATTGATCGTTTGTAACGCCCAATCAATAATTGTCAGCGTTCTCAGTCCTAAAAAGTCGAATTTAACCAAACCCGCTTCTTCAACGTCGCCCTTATCAAACTGGGTAACAAGGCCTTTACCTTCTTCATCACAATAAGTTGCAGCAAAATCGGTCAGTTTGGTTGGCGCGATAACCACACCACCCGCATGCTTACCCACATTTCGAGTAATCCCTTCCAGCTTATAAGCCATCTCCATGATCTCTTGCGCCTCAGCACTCGAGTTCACAAAGTCACTTAACATCGGCTCCTGTTCCATCGCTTTCTTCAGCGTTATCCCAACTTCAAACGGGATAAGCTTAGATAGACGATCCGCCAAACCAAAAGGCTTACCTTGCACACGCGCTACATCGCGGACAACCGCTTTGGCCGCCATAGTACCGAAAGTAACAATCTGAGATACCGCATCACGGCCGTAAGTTCTGGCCACATAGTCAATCACCCTATCACGGTTATCCATACAGAAATCGATATCGAAATCCGGCATAGAAACACGTTCAGGATTTAGGAATCGCTCAAACAGCAAGTCGTATTCAAGTGGATCTAGATCAGTGATCTTTTGTACATAAGCCACCAATGAGCCCGCACCAGAACCTCGACCGGGCCCTACAGGTACACCGTTCTCCTTACCCCATTTAATAAAGTCCATCACGATAAGGAAATAGCCGGGGAAACCCATCTGAATGATGATCTCAAGCTCGAATTCAAGCCGATCAACATATAGCTGACGTTTAGCGTCATATTCAGGATCATCACGATCAAGAAGAATGGCTAAACGCTCTTCTAAACCGTCATAAGAGACCTTGCGAAAATAATCATCCATCAACATCCCTTCAGGAATGGGATATTTCGGCAGGTAGTAAGTCCCCATTTCAATTTCAATATTACAACGTTTCGCTATAGCTACTGTATTGCTAACAGCCGATGGAATATCACTAAAAAGCTCCGCCATTTCATCTTGAGAACGGAAATACTGCTCTTCACTATAATCTTTAGGGCGAGTAGGGTCTTCAAAAGCTCGTCCTTGGTTTATGCAAACGCGAACCTCATGGGCCTCAAAGTCTTCAGGCTTAATAAACATGACTTCATTGGTCGCAACAACTGGACAGTTATACTGCTTAGCTAAAGCAACTGAACCGTGAACCACCTGCTCATCACCACTTCGGCCTGTACGTTGTACTTCCAAGTAAAAAGAATCAGGAAATACATCCATCCAATATTGTAGAATATCACCAGCCTGACCATTTTCAGCCAGAATGGAACGGCCAATTTCTCCCCGCTTACCACCCGAGAGTACGATTAAACCCTCAGACTTATCCACAACCCATTCTTTTTTAACTAGCGCCATATCATGAATGATATTTTGCCCTTCAGAATAAGCTTGGGAGATCAGCTCCATTAGATTCAGATAACCTTCAGAGTTTCTCACTAAGAAGGTTAATCGATAAGGCTCGCCTCCAGGTTCATCCGTATTTTCAACCCAAAGATCCGCCCCACATAGTGGTTTAATACCACTACCTGTGGCTGCTTTAAAAAATTTAATTAAAGCAAAAAGATTCGTTTGGTCTGTCATCGCTACAGCAGGCATATTATTCGCTTTTGCGGCTGCAATAAGCTCTTTAACACGCACTAATCCATCCACTAAGGAAAACTCAGTATGTACACGTAGATGAATAAATTTAGGATCGTTTAAGGCTAGCTCTGACATGGTGCTCAATCTAATGGGTTAAGTTAATTTTCTTCTAATAACTGACGTACAGGTTTAAAAGAACGTCTGTGCTGAACTAACGGGCCATGCTTTTTTAATGCCTCTAAATGAAGAACAGTCGGATAACCTTTATGCTTAGCAAACCCATATTCTGGATGTAAAACATCAAGCTCCTGCATCTCCTTATCACGTGCAACTTTAGCAATAATAGACGCAGCGCTGATCTCAGCAACTTTACTATCCCCTTTAACCACAGCTTCACTTGGGCATAATAACTGGGGACAACGATTACCATCAATAAAAGCAAATTCAGGCGCTATATCTAATCCCTGGACAGCTCTCTGCATAGCTAACATTGTTGCATGCAGAATATTCAGCTCGTCAATTTCCACAGGGGATGCAGAAGCAATACACCAAGCAAGTGCCTTCTCTCTTATTTCAAGATCAAGTGATTCTCGACGCTTCTCAGACAATTTTTTTGAATCGGCTAAACCTACAATCGGTTTCGATGGATCTAGAATAACAGCAGCAGCTACGACATTACCGACCAGTGGACCTCGACCCACCTCATCCACACCGGCTACCCGCTTCCCATCGCCAAAATCAAAGCCCAAACTATCCATTACAGCGCCCCTTTGTCCTTAAGCAGTTGAACGATCGCAGATGCGGCTCGCTCATCAGCATCTTGATGTAGCTGAGTATAAACATCTTCAAAACGCTTCTGCACATAATCAATATAAGAGTGATCATTCAGAGCTTTTAATAGCGCCTCGCCTAAAATGCTGGGGGTCACATCATCCTGTAAAACCTCTGGAACTAAAGTTTCATCAGCCAGCAAATTAGGTAGTGATATATGACGAGATTTAATCATTCGCGAATAAATAGCATAAGTTAATGATGCCATTTTATAGGCGACAACCATCGGTTTTTTCAAGATAGTCGCCTCGAGCGTAGCCGTACCTGAAGCGATTAAGATAACATCAGCAGCAGCCATCACTTGCCTAGATTGCTGCAGCACTAATCTAACATTAAGCTCAGAAAAGCCTTCGTCGAGTAAAGCTTCAAGCTCATTGAATCGTTGCTTATTAGCCGCTGGCAAAAGAAAAAGCAAATCAGGCTCTTTTTCAGTTAACCATCTTGCTGTTTGTAAAAAGGGCTCTGCCAGATATTTTATCTCACTCCCTCTACTACCTGGTAATAACGCGACAACTCGCTGGGTCTCGCTAATATCAAATAGAGCTCGAGGGTCTCGAAGGGAGGGATCATTTACAATCTGATCAGCCAATGGGTGACCAACAAACTCAATTCTCTGGCCTGTTTCTTGGTAACAAGCAGGCTCAAAGGGAAACAAAGCTAACACTAAATCAGTTGTTTGCTTTATTTTAAAAATACGCTTACGTTTCCACGCCCAGACAGAGGGGCTTACATAATGAACCGTTGGAATCCCTGCCGCTTTTAAACGACCTTCCATATGAAGGGTAAAGTCTGGCGCATCAATACCAATAAAAACATCTGGGGGATTATCGATAAAATATTGGATAAGCGTTTTACGGGCTTTAAGCAACTCAAACAATCGGCCAAGAACTTCAACTAACCCCATCACAGATAAACGTTCCATCGGGTAACGAGATATACAGCCCTCAGCCTGCATAAGCTCACCACCTATACCTTCAACGATAAGATCTGGAAATCTGGTTTTAAGTGATCGGATAAGCCCCGCACCTAAAATATCACCTGAGGCTTCTCCCGCAACAATGCCTATTCGCAGAGGATTCGGCATAGTTTCTCCTAGCGAATAATGCCGCGGCTTGATAATTCAATAGAGTGAATCAAAGATAGGACTTCGGGACAGCTTTCCGCAAGCTCCCGTAACTCAACTAGCGCTTGAGCAATAGTCAATTTTTTACGGTAAATAATCTTGTAGGCGCGGCGTAAATTGGCAATAGCATCAGCTGAAAAACCTCTTCGCCTCAAACCTTCAACATTAATACCATGAGGGGCTGCCGTATTACCATTGGCCATAATGTAATCAGGAATATCTTTTAGCACTACAGTACTAGTCCCGCACATGACATGCGCACCAATATGACAAAACTGATGTACAGCAGTAAACCCACCAAGAACAGCCCAATCACCAACATGGACATGCCCAGCAATAGCAGTATTATTAGCCATAATGACATGATCACCAACAATGCAATCATGTGCCACGTGGGCATAGGCCATAAAAAGGTTATCACTACCTACTTGAGTAACCCCGGCATCCTGCACAGTACCTCGGTGAATAGTTACGCCTTCTCGAATGATATTATTATCACCGATAACCAATTTGGTCGGCTCACCTGCATACTTCTTATCTTGGCAATCTTCACCCACCGAAGCAAATTGGAAAATCTTATTGTTTTTGCCAATTGTCGTTGGGCCTTTTATAACAACGTGAGGCCCAACAACTGTACCCGCACCGATTTCGACATCAGGTCCAATAAGAGACCATGGCCCTACAACAACATCACTGGCCAGCTTTGCAGAGGGATCTATAACAGCACGAGAATCGATCAAGACTTAAACCTTTCTATCAGCACACAAAATAGTTGCAGTACTTACCGTATCACCGTCGACAGATGAACGCACATCAAATTTCCAAATACCTCGACGCTCAGATACAACAGTCGCTTCTAACTTTAACTGGTCTCCTGGAACTACAGGACGTTTAAAGCGTAACTTATCCGCACCCACAAAATAATAGATAGATCCATCTTGTGGCGTTTTATCCATTGTTTTAAAACCGAGAAGGCCTGCAGCTTGTGCCATGGCTTCAACAATTAAAACACCAGGCATCACAGGATAGTCGGGGAAATGTCCATTAAAAAAGGGTTCGTTAACTGTAACGTTTTTAATCGCAACAATGGACGTTCCTTTTTCTAACTCCAACACCCTATCCACCAAAAGGAAAGGATAACGATGCGGAAGATATTCCCGAATTTCATTCACATCCATCATTTCTTACGAACCCTTAATCTCAATAATCTCGTCTTCAATAGACTTAATTCGACGCGCCATTTGATCCAGCTGTCGAAAACGAACAACATTTTTTTTCCACATTTTATTCGGTAACATTCCCGTACCTGATGAATATACACCCGGCTTTAATATGGATTTTGTAATAAGCGACATTGCAGTAATATGCGAGCCATCCGCAATCGACAAATGACCTGTAATTCCGCAAGCTCCAGCAATTGTGCACTGGGCGCCAATTTTAGTGCTACCAGCCACTGCAGTACAAGCAGCTAATGCACTATTTTTGCCAATTGTAACATTATGAGCGATTTGAATCTGATTATCTAAAATCACACCATCTTCGATAACAGTATCGTCTAAAGCACCACGATCAATGGTTGTGCCCGCGCCGATTTCAACATTATTACCTATGCAGACACCGCCTAACTGAGCAATTTTAACCCAGTCGTCGCCATCTTTAGCAAACCCGAATCCATCCGCCCCCAAAACCACACCGCCATGAATTAGGCAGTTAGCGCCTATTTTCACATTATGGTAGATCGTCACATTAGCATTGATCACAGTATTATCTGCAACACTTGATCCTGCGCCTACGACCGAATTAGCCCCGACAGTAACATTATCTCCAATTGTACAATTGGGGCCTATATGAGCTCCGGCAGCCACAGAGGCCGTTTTACTAACAACGGCCGAAGGATGAACATGTGCAGAAGGTGATATCTCTTGTGATAGTTTTTGAGCTGAAGAAAACAGGTGGCTTATTTTAGCGTAAGCCAAATAAGGATCATCAACTAAAATAGCATTACCTGAATAGTTTTCCAGGTCTGCTGGCGACAGAATAACTGCGCCAGCTTGGGTTGTACGCAAATACTTCTGATAGCGATTATTTGCTATAAAAGAGAGCTGAGCCGACGATGCCGACTGCAATGTGGATACTGAGCTCAATTTATAATCAGCATTACCAACAAACTCTGCCGAAAGAAACGTTGCAATATCACTAAGCGTGTAATGATGATTTTTCATGAACCCATATAAGCCTATTGCTTATTTAAAAGTTCAACAACGCGCGGCGTAATATCAACCTCTTTCTTTGCAAAAAGAGTTGCCTGCTTTGCTAAAACCACATCATAGCCTTCTTTTTCAATAAGCGCTCGGATCACTTTATCAAGTTTAGGGCGCATCTCTTGGACGAAAGCTTGCTCCCGTTCCATTCTTTTCTGCTGTAGCGCTTGTCCATTACGTTGATATTCCGCGAAGACCTTTTGAAACTGTATTTTCATTTTATTCAGCTCGTCAGCTGAAGCTAAATCTTTATTCTTTGTAACTTTATCACGAGCCGTTTTCACTTGTTTCTCTAAGTCTAAAAGTGAACGCTCCTCTTTAGAAAACTCACTTTTAAGCTTCTCACGAAAGTCAGCTGCCGCAGACGAAGCCAACAAGGCTTGCTGCACACCCAGTACCGCTATTTTCTCTGCATGTACCGAGAAACTCATACTTGCAACTAAAACAAAACCTAACAACGCTTTAAAATTCATATCTTATCCCTTAGAAAGTCTGACCTAATGCGAATTGGAATACTTCCGTATCATCGCCCGCTTTATCATTTAACTGTGTTGCTAAAGCAACTGATAACGGGCCTATAGGTGTAAGCCAACTCAAACCAATGCCTGCAGAATAACGTAGTTCATCCAACTTCACACCATCTTCACAGTTGCCTGCCAAGGAGGCAGATGAGCAACTGGTATCAAACACATTACCCGCGTCGAAGAAGAAGAGCGTACGCCATGAAGATTTATCTTTAACAAACGGTGTTGGAAAAATAAGTTCAACACCACCAGTGATCAATACATCACCACCAAAAGGATCATCGTTAGTATCACGAGGCCCTAAGGTATTCTGCTCGTACCCTCGAACCGTTTTCAAACCACCGGCATAAAAATGTTTATAAAACGGATATTCATTATCACCCAGCTCGCCACCGTAACCAAGACGCCCTTTCATTGAGAGTATCCAATTACGATCTTCAGTTAGAGGGCGATACCATTTAGCATTATACAACGCCTTATAATAGCTTAGATCACTACCAGGGATACTAACTTCAAGGGATGCACTCTGGGAATAACCTTTAGTTGGGAAATACCCCCTATTAAGGTGGTTACTACTCCACGAACCCGTGAAGCTCATATTGAAATAATCATTTCCTTCATCCAGCAGATACTGATTAATCTCATCAGGCGTTTCAGAAGCGTTTGTATTGATGGTGACCTGTTCAACATTTAGACCAAAATTCAAACGCTGATAATCATCAATAGGATAACCAAAGTTAACACCACCACCAATCTCATCGGTTGAGAAGGCACTCGTATTATCTTCGTCAAAGTCACGTTCACGGTAGTAAAGGTTAAAACCTCGGCTTACGCCATCTACCGTATAGTACGGATCAACAAAACTATATGAATATTCCGTTAAAGTATCACTATTGGAGATACCTATACCGACTTTTTTACCTGTGCCTAGGAAGTTATCCTGCTGCAGCTGGAAGCCCAGAATGATACCTGAGGTTTGAGAGAAACCTAAACTTGCAGAGAAGGAACCCGATTGTTGCTCTTCAACTGAATACTGCACATCAACAAGGTCTGTACTCCCTGGAACAGGGATAGTTTCGACACTAACAGCCTTAAAATATCCTGTTTTTTCCAATCGCAGCTTAGATTGCTCAATCAACTCATTCGATGCAACTGCCGCTTCCATCTGCTTTAAGTGCTGACGAATAACATCATCTGCCGTACGCGTATTACCTCTGATAGCAATCCTACGCACATAGGTACGTTTACCCGGATCAAGGAAAAACTTAACGGTAACAGTATTATCATCATGTAACTCAGGCGCAGGAGATACGTTCGCAAACATGTAACCTACATCGCCAATTTTATTACTCAGCGCTTCTTGTGACTCAGTAATTAAGCGTCTAGAAAAAGTCTGACCTTTCTCAACGCGAATAACTTTCTTCAATTCAGCTTCAGGTACAACCATCTCGCCTGCAATATCTACATCGCGAACAGTATATTTTTCACCTTCAGTGACATTAACGGTTATATAGACATGTTTTTTATCAGGTGTAATTGAAACTTGTGTGGAATCAATGGAAAAGTTCACATAACCACTATCCAGATAATAGGAGCGAAGACGCTCGATATCCGCAGATAGTTTTTGTCTAGCGTAACGGTCATCCTTTTTAAAGAAAGACCAGAAATTAGGTAGCTTCAAGGAAAACAGATCAGTTAATTCTTCATCAGTATAAACACTGTTACCAACAATATTTATATGCTGAATCGTCGCAACCTGTCCCTCTTTAATATGTATATTTAGAGCAACACGATTACCCGGTAGCGTTTCAACATCAGTTTCAACGTTTGCACCATAACGCCCTTGTGATGAGTATACTCGAACAATATCCTGCTTAATCTGCTCCAAGGTGGAACGCTTAAAAACATCACCCTCTTGCAAGCCGGTCTGCTTAAGACCATCTAACAACGCATCAGATTCAAGAACTTTGTTACCATCCAATCGAATCAAACTGACCGATGGCCTCTCCTGAAGCTGTAAAATCAGAACAGAGTCATCACGTAACAATTCGATATCATCAAAATAACCAGATTCAAACAGCTTCCGTGAAGCATCCGCTAGAACCAAAGGATCGACCTGATCCCCTGCGGTAATAGGGAAGTTCCTAAAAACTATACCTGGCGATACTCGCTGCAACCCCTCCAAGCGAATATCTTCAACCACGAAAGATGATGTGTTTGCTTGAGCCAATGAGGCCCAAAGAAAAAGCGTAACCAGAAGTCCAATGGCGCGTTTCATGAAGTACTTCTTACCCATTATAAAAATAAAACCGACTGTAACTTAATATCACAATCGCATAAAGTCGTTAAACAGAGCTACCAACATAAGCGTTAACAGCATTGCCATCCCTATCTTCAATCCTAAAAATTGAACTCGTTCACTGACTGGCTTCCCTCTCAACAACTCAATTGTGTAGTAAAGAAGGTGCCCGCCATCCAACACAGGGATCGGCAATAAATTCAATATACCTAAGCTAATACTCAGATAAGCTAAAAAACTCACATAGGATTCTAAGCCAGAGGCAGCAGAAGCACTGGCCACTTTAGCAATGGTTATAGGCCCACTCAAGTTTTTTACTGATATTACCCCTTCAATCATCTTCCAGATAGAATCAAGGGTCAAAGAAATCATCTGTAAAGTTTTGTTAAATGCCTTAACCACAGCATCAAAAAAACCATAATGAAGCTCACGCTTATACTCTTGTGGCCAATCTACAGGCTGCGCAGCCGCTCCTATATAGCCATAAGATTCACCCGTTTCATCCACTTTAAGTGCAGGAGATAAAACCAGTTCGCGCAAATCCACACCACGCTGAACTTGAAGCGTTAACGGCGTATTAGGACTCGCTCTCACCACATCAACTAAAGAATACCAATCATCAACTACATCTGCATTTACACTTACTACTTTGTCACCTAGTTGAAGCCCTGCGGCTTTAGCTCGCCCATCCTCAACTAAACGACCAATAATTGCCGGCACCTCTGGTCGCCAAGGAATCAGACCCAATGCAGTTAATGGCGACTCATTTTCAAGGTCAATATGCCACTTCTTCAGATCTACAGCATACTCTTCAGGTACAGCATTAACTTTATCCACTGGCCGCACAGTGAGCACTAAAGAGCCACTTTCACCAACGCGAGAAGCTAGTTTTAAATTTACTTCATCCCAAGATAGGGTTTCATCACCATCAACAGATAAAATTTCACTATTCACAGGTATATTAGCTGTATCCGCAATAGAGCCTTCGATAAGCGCACCCACTACAGGCACGACTGTAGAAACACCCGATTGATACATAAACCAATAAGCAAGAACAGCAAAGATAAGATTAACTGCAGGCCCCGCAACCACAACAGCCATCCGATGCAAGACAGGTTTACGATTAAATGCTTGATCTAACTGTTCAGGAGGAACCTCAGCTTCTCCCTCATCTAGCATTTTCACATAACCACCCAACGGGATAGCAGCAATTGCAAATTCAGTGCCCTGCTTATCACGCCAAGTATATAAAGCTTTACCAAAACCGATTGAAAACTTTAAGACCTTAATGCCGCATCTACGCGCAACATAAAAATGTCCCCATTCATGAATAGTAACCAAAATACCTAAGGTTAGAATGGTGATAAAAACAGTATGCAGAAATTCCATATTACACAAACACCCAATACTGCATTCCTAAGATAAACAATGGCGAAGCGGCGGTAATACTATCGATACGATCCAGTACCCCCCCATGCCCAGGCAACAATTGACTACTATCCTTAATGCCTCGATGACGTTTTAACATACTCTCAAAAAGATCGCCTAAGACTGAAATCAACCCCGTCAGCAGCGCCATAATAACTAAAGGAAATATACTGACTGATGCCACCCCAGCAATAAAACTATAAATAACCGCAACAGCTAAGCACGCGACTAAGCCGCCATACAATCCCTCACGCGTCTTTCCAGGGCTCACACTGGGCGCCAATTTTGTTCGGCCAAAACGCTTGCCCGCAAAATAAGCACCTACATCCGCTCCCCAGACAAGCAATAATAGTAGAAGAATCAACTGATCACCCTGTTCTACGGACTTCATTTCAACAAACGCGAACCAACAAGGCAGAAGAACAATAAAACCAATCATACCTCGCACTAAGACTGGGCCCCAACTAGATACACGCGGAAATCTATACACCCAAAAGAGCGCAACAAACCAAAAGGCAACAGCAAGAGAAAAAACATAAAAGACATCTATATTTTGATGTTGATAGTGGCACAAACCTACAACGACAGCCACAAGGCATACATAGACTAATTTCGCCCCAAGCTTTTGAAAACCAGCGAGATTCGCCCATTCCCATGCAGCCAACAATATGACAGCATCCATTAAAAAGACAAAGGAGGAGAAAGGAAGACCAAAAACACCAAACAACGCCAGAGGCGCAAGAACCATCGCCGTAATTATGCGTTGTTTAAGCATTCATCTCAGCCTCTACTTGCTCACTAGTACGCCCAAAACGACGCTGCCGACGACCAAAATCATCAATAGCAGCCAATAGGTGAGATTTATCGAAATCTGGCCAATAAGCATCAGAGAAATAAAGTTCGGTATATGCGAATTGCCAAATAAGAAAATTACTTATGCGCTTTTCACCACCTGTGCGGATACAAAGATCAGGCTCAGGCAGTTCATCAAGCGTTACCGCTGCAGAAAACAACTCTTCAGTAATATCAGCAGGCGATATTTTATTTTGCACACACTGCTCAGCGACTCGTTGAGCGGCATTAACTATATCCCAGCGACCACCATAGTTTGCTGCAATATTTAGCTGAAGGCCTGTGCATTTTTCGGTCAGCACCTCAACTTTTTCAATTTTTTTCTGTAGAGAAGCGCTAAAAGCAGACTTATCCCCAATCACTCGCAAACGAATATTGTTTTTCAGTAACCGTTTAGCTTCGCGATCTAAGGCTAATTTAAATAATTCCATCAACCCTTTAACTTCAAGGGGTGGACGTTTCCAATTTTCAGAACTAAACGCAAAAAGCGTCAACACTTCCACACCAGACTCAATACAGCCTTCGATAGTGGAACGGACGCAGTCAACACCAGCCTTATGCCCGGCAAGACCGGGCAAGCGCCGCTCTTTCGCCCAGCGATTATTACCATCCATTATAATGGCAATATGTCGCGGCGTTTTCGCAGCTAGACTAGACGAGCTATTAGTAGATTTCATGACATAAGTTCAGCGGCACTTTACAGCACCGCTGCTACGATCAAATTTCCATTAGATCTTTTTCTTTCTGTTCCAAAAGTGCATCCACTTCAGCAACATACTTATCCGTAATCTTCTGAATCTGATCTTCACCACGGCGTTGATCATCCTCAGTAATCTCCTTCTCTTTCAGAAGATCCTTCAAATCACCATTAGCATCACGACGAACATTACGTACAGATACACGCGCATTCTCAGCTTCTGAACGAGCCTGCTTTATGTAGCCCTTACGTGTTTCTTCTGTCAAAGGCGGCATAGGGACACGGATATTTTCACCGGCCGTAGCAGGATTAAGCCCCAGATTCGATGTCATAATGGCTTTTTCAATCACAGGCACCATTGGTTTTTCCCAAGGCACAATAGACAGTGTACGACCATCTTCAACCGAGATATTAGCAACCTGACTTAAAGGCACATCAGATCCGTAATAGGAAACCTGCACACCTTCCAAAATACTTGGATGTGCGCGCCCAGTACGAATCTTTTTAAAATTATTTACTAGAGCATCTAAGCTCTTCTGCATGCGTTCGGAAGCATCCTGAGTAATTTCATTCAGCATATTTTTCTCCAACCGTTTCACTGCAATCAATCAACGTGCCTTCATTACCACCAACAACAAGGTTAGCCAAAGCACCTGATTTATTCATATTAAATACACGAACAGGCATATTATGATCGCGCGTTAAACATATCGCCGTCAGATCCATCACTCCTAACTGCTGCTCCAGAACTTCATCATAATTTAAATGAAGGTATCGGCGCGCTGTTGGATCTTTCACTGGGTCGGCAGTATATACACCATCAACTTTTGTCGCTTTTAACACAACGTCTGCGTCAATTTCTATACCACGTAAACAAGCGGCAGAATCTGTAGTGAAAAATGGGTTACCTGTGCCCGCGGCAAAAATAACTACATCACCCTGATTCAAGTAACGTATCGCGTTACGACGATCATAATGATCAACGACACCACTCATAGGAATTGCAGACATAACACGTGTATTAATATTGCTACGTTCTAAAGCATCGCGCATAGCTAATGCATTCATAACCGTAGCTAACATTCCCATGTGATCGCCAGTAACTCGATCTAAGCCAGCAGCATTGAGTGCGGCACCGCGGAATAAATTCCCGCCACCGATCACCATACCCACTTGCACACCTATTCCAACCAACTGGCCAATTTCAAGCGCCATTCGATTGAGGACATTGGAATCAATACCAAAGCTTTCTTCGCCCATCAGGGCTTCACCGCTCAACTTGAGCAGAATACGTTTATACTTGGATCGTTTTTCGGTAGATGGCATCCGTCTATCTCCGCAGAAATTGAGATCAGGATAGTGTATCAGGAAAAGGGAAGATTGCGCATGCAGAACATGCGCAATCGGAAGGTTTTACAGCAAGTTAGCCTTTCAACTGAGCAGCAACTTCAGCAGCAAAATCCACTTCTTCAACTTCAATGCCTTCACCCACTTCTATACGAGTAAAGGATTTAACTGTCGCACCAGCATCTTTAGCAACCTGGCCCACTTTAAGCTCAGGATTTTTAACGAACGCTTGCTCTACCAAGCTATTCTCTGCCAAGAATTTATTGATACGACCAACAACCATTTTCTCAGCAATTTCTGCTGGCTTACTAGCCATATCTGGCTGAGCAAGAATAATTTCTTTCTCTTTAGCAACTACATCTTCAGGCATATCATCTTTACTTACAACCTGAGGATTAACAGCAGTCACGTGCATAGCAATATCTTTAGCTGTTTCAGCGTTACCGCCTTCAAGCTGAACCATTGCAGCAATTTTGTTATTACTATGAACATAGGCAGCGACAACACCACCTTCAACTAAGAACACACGGCGTACGCCAATGTTTTCACCGATTTTCTGAACTAATGCATCACGTGCATCGTTCAATTCACCAGCCATCAAAGTTTCAACGTTTGTTTCTTTACCAGCAAATGCTTTATCAAGAACAACATTTGAAAACGCTAAGAAACCTTCATCGCGCGCAGCGAAATCAGTTTCAGAGTTAACCTCTACAGCAACAGCGTAGCTATTATCATCAGCGACCTTAACTAGAACAACACCTTCAGCAGCAGTACGACCAGCTTTTTTAGCTGCTTTCATACCTGATGCTTTACGCATTTCTTCAATCGCTTTATCTACATCACCATCAGTACCCTGAAGTGCTTTTTTACATTCCATCATGCCTAGACCTGTACGGTCACGCAGATCTTTAACCATTGCAGCGGAAATCTTCGCCATTATCGATACCCCTAATAAAATAGTCGTGGGTTAATCAAAAAATCCAAAAAAGGGGGCCTAGCCCCCTCTTTAAGTCATCAAAGAGAATAATTGACTGTGTTTACAGTCCGATTACTCAGCCGCAGCTGGAGTCTCTTCAACTTCTACGAATTCGTTTTTGTCGCCAGCACCAGCACCTGAACCTTCAAGGCATGCATCAGCAGCAGACTTAACGTAAATCTGAATAGCGCGCAACGCATCATCGTTACCAGGAATAATAACGTCAATACCATCAGGATTACTGTTAGTATCAACAACACCGATAACAGGGATACCTAGCTTGTTTGCTTCATTTACAGCGATACGCTCATGATCCACATCGATTACAAAAAGAGCATCAGGCAGGCCGCCCATCTCTTTAATACCACCGATAGAACGCTCTAGCTTTTCCATTTCACGCTGACGCATCAAAGCTTCTTTCTTAGTTAGCTTTTCAAACGTACCGTCTTGGCTCTGCGATTCTAGATCACGAAGACGACGGATAGACTGACGAATAGTCTTGTAGTTAGTCAGCATACCACCCAACCAACGGTGGTTAACGTATGGCATAGATGCACGGCTAGCTTCTTCTTTAATGATTTTGCTTGCTGCACGTTTTGTACCAACAAAAAGAACTTTATTTTTGTTAGATGCCATATTCTGGATGCTATCCAATGCACCATTAAGAGCAGGAAGTGTGTGCTCTAGGTTGATGATATGGATTTTGTTACGAGCACCGAAAATGAATTTTGACATTTTCGGGTTCCAGTAACGAGTCTGGTGACCGAAGTGAACGCCTGCTTTAAGCAGGTCACGCATAGTAGTTTTAGCCATTGTTTTTTCCTAAATGTTTTGGGTTAGACCTCCACGAACCCCAACATTCAACCCTAAGGCACCCTGAATATTGTGTCGGCACGTGTGTGACATTTTTGCTTATGCAAATTGAGCGCGGATTTATACCATAACTGCCCATAGAGATAAAGCTTATTTCTTTTAACCTCAGTTGATTGATACAATCCCCATCCAGTTATTTTTTACATACAGTACTCACAAGAATTAGAAGGATATTCCGGCAGCTATGAGCATCAAGATTAAAACCCCAGAAGAGATCGAAAAAATGCGCATCGCAGGCCGTTTAGCTGCCGATGTTTTAGTCATGATTGAACCTTTTGTAAAAGTCGGCGTCACCACCGACGAACTCAATCAGATCTGTCACGACTACATTGTCAACGAACAGCAAGCTATTCCCGCACCACTCAATTACCATGGTTTTCCAAAATCAATCTGCACATCGGTAAACCAAGTCGTTTGCCACGGCATCCCCAATGATAAGCCCCTAAAAAATAACGATATTATTAATATTGATATTACAGTCATTAAGGACGGCTATCATGGCGATACAAGCAAGATGTTCTTTGTTGGCAAGGAGCTTCCACATGCACGTAGACTGGTCGATGTAACACTAGAATGCATGTACAGAGGGATTCGATTGGTCAAACCAGGTGCTCGCCTAGGCGATATTGGTCACACCATACAAACCTATGCGGAACAAAACCATTACACCGTTGTACGCGAATACTGCGGACATGGCATAGGCGCGGAGTTCCACGAAGAACCTCAAGTATTACATTATGGCAGACCCGACACTGGCGAGATCTTAGAAGAAGGGATGATCTTCACTATTGAACCGATGATTAACGCGGGCAAACGCCAAGTTAAGCTTTCAAAGAAAGATGGTTGGACCGTGGAAACATCCGATCGCCGCCTTTCCGCACAATGGGAACACACTATATTGGTGACGGCAGATGGTTATGAAATATTAACACTCAGACCTGATGATACAATTTAATCTACACCTATAAAATTAGTGCCGCATTCAATAAAAGGTCGTATGCAATGCCAATTACTTTACAACAGCAGCTTGCCGAAACAGAGATTATTAATCTCAGCGATTTCAAAAACAAACTCGCTTCAGCAACATCCCAAATTCCTGTTTATAAAGATGCACTAAAAGAGATTAATCAAAACCTTGATGAGCGCTTCAAAGCTGGCGAAGACATCAGAAAACTTGTCTATGGACGCGCATGGGAGATTGATCGCATTCTACAAACAGCTTGGGAACAGTTCGAATGGCCTCAAAACCAAATCGCACTGATTGCTGTTGGAGGTTATGGCCGCGGAGAGCTACACCCTCATTCAGATATTGATTTACTGATACTGTTAAGCGACGAACTAAACCCTGAAGAGCATCACGACTCAATCAGTGGTTTTTTAACGTTTCTATGGGATATAAATTTAGATATAGGCTCTAGCGTCCGCACACTAAGTGAATGCTACAACGAAGCTCAAAATGACATCACCATCGCAACCAACCTAATTGAGTCCAGAACACTTATCGGCAATGAAGGTTTACACTCAGAGATGTACGACAAAGTCACCTCTGAAGGCGCTTGGACCGATAAAGAGTTTTTCCTTGCTAAATCGAAAGAACAGAAAGACCGTCACTCAAAAACAAATAACACAGAATACAATTTAGAACCTAACCTCAAAAACTCTCCGGGTGGCTTACGCGACCTCCAGACCATCGGATGGGTCGCCAAACGGCATTTTGGTTCTACATATATTCGCGACTTAGTAGAAGATGGCTTTCTAACCGAATCAGAACTAGATATTTTAAACAAAGGTGAGCTCTACCTCTGGTCAGTAAGATACGCACTACACATGCTATGTAAACGACGTGAGGACCGCCTTTTATTTGACCACCAGCGCGAATTAGCCAGTTTCTTTGGTTACCAAGACAAAGATGGAAAGCTAGCTGTTGAACAGTTTATGAGCAAGTATTACCGCATAGCAATGGCAATGTCGGTCTTCAATGGCTTACTGTTACAGCACTTCGATGAAGCGATCCTTCGTGCTGACGAAGAACAGGTCATCAAACCTCTAAACAACCGCTTTCAGATCCACAACGACTTCATAGAAGTCACCTACGACAAGGTTTTCGAGCATCACCCTTTTGCATTAATGGAGCTGTTTGTACTACTCGCGCAAAACGAAAATATAGCGGGTGTAAGAGCATCTACAATCCGACTTCTACGCGCCAATCGCCATCGAGTAGATGACGACTTCAGAAACGATATACGCAACACCAGTCTATTTATGGAATTGATGCGCTCACCTGAACGCGTCTCTACTCAGCTTAAACTCATGACCCGTTACGGTATCTTAGGACGATATTTACCTGCATTCGGTAAAATCATAGGTCAGATGCAGCACGACCTATTTCATATCTATACCGTTGATGCACATACCATGAAGGTCATTCAAAACTGTAGACAATTCAGACACAACGACGCACGAGAAGAATTCCCTATAGCTCACAGAATAGTAAACCAACTTCCAAAGGTTGAACTTCTCTATATTGCAGCACTTTTCCACGATATAGCAAAAGGTCGAGGTGGAGATCACTCTGATTTAGGGGCAGAAGATGCAATGTCTTTTTGCGAAAAGCACCACTTAGGCAAATGGGACAGTCACCTCGTTGCATGGTTAGTCAGAAACCATCTGCTAATGTCGATGACAGCCCAACGAAAAGACATATCAGACCCAGAAGTCATCCATAGGTTCGCCAAACAAGTCTGTGACGTTGTCCACTTAGACTACCTTTATGTATTAACTATTGCCGATATTAACGCCACAAACCAGACGCTCTGGAACAGCTGGCGTGCGACCTTAATGCGCAAGCTGTACACAGATACTAAACGCGCATTAAGGCGCGGCTTAGAAAACCCAATCAACAAAGAAGACCGCATTGAGCAGATACAAAACGAAGCGCTCGTTATTCTCAAGCGCCAAGGTGTGGAAGCAGACGCGTTCAAAGAGCTATGGGAATCCATTGGAGATGATTATTTCCTACGTGAAACCTCACAAAGTATTGCCGAGCACACAAAGGCAATTATTGAACACGATAGACCCCACGAACCTCTCGTTTTAATAAGACAAACATCACACCGAGTATTTGAGGGAGCAACTGAAATCTTCATCTACAGCCAAGATTTCAAAAACCTGTTTGCAGCCACCGTTTCAACAATGGACCAGCTACACCTCAACATTCAAGATGCACGCATCATAGTTACTGATTGCGGTGAAGTTTTGAATACCTACACAGTACTCTCTGATGACAACACTCCCCTATCAGAAAATCCAGACCATCTATCTCAGATAAAAGAACGCCTGATTGAAGAGCTTGATGATCCAGACGACTATCCAGAGATCATTCAACGGCGCGTCCCTCGCCAAATGAAACTCTTTGCGACACCTACACAAGTGTATTTAAGCAACGACTCAATTTCTCAACAGACCGTTTTAGAGGTTATAACACCTGACAGACCTGGCCTTTTAGCCCGCATAGGTGGCATTTTTGCCGAACATAACCTCTCAGTTAGAAAGGCCAGAATTACAAGTGTCGGCGAAAAAGTAGAGGATTTCTTTTTTATCACTGATGAAGAAGGAACGCCCCTTTCCGATCCCGATGTGTGCCAAAAGTTGCAAGAAGATATATGCCATCAGCTAGATGAAACTATCCAGCATGAACAATAGGGTTGAGAGCAATATGGATCAGAATAAACAAAACGAGATAGAAGCTGCCGTCTTTCGTCGCCTATTGGCCCACTTAGATGAAAGGAAGGATGTACAAAACATCGATTTAATGATTCTTGCGGGCTTTTGCCGCAACTGCCTAAGCAAATGGTACAAAGCGGAAGCTGAGGAACGAGGTGAAGAGATCGATTACGAAGCAGCGAGAGAGTTAGTTTACGGAGAACCCTACGATAGCTGGAAAGAGAAATATCAAGCGAAAGCAACCCCAGAACAGATGGCAGCGTTTGAAGCTACGCAAAACAAATAGCTAAACACTCTACTGATCAACCGATTCAGTAGAGTTTTAGTTACTAACCCACGCACGTTGCACTTGATTCATGTCCACCTCAAGGGTAGTGGCGTATGTATCTTCCTGTACAGGGAAGGTCTTCACCACTCTCGCACCGCGCACTATACCGGATATAGCGGTTTTAAATTGATCGCTTTGTAAAACCATATCTTTAACCGTTGTCGTGCCGAACATATATTGACCATGAACAACACCTGCCAACTCTTGGTAAGCACGCAACTTAGATGCCCGCATAGCCATCAACACTTTATGTTGCTGCGTTTGGCCAGGCTGTAAACTTATAGGGGCATAACCTGTTGCACGCACCCAGTTTGGCGCTTTCGGCTCCTCCACACGCGGTGGAAAATTAATATCAGGTAACGCATCCACCACCTCAACCGTAGATTCCACAACCGTTTCACAACCTTGAATAACTAGAAACATAGGAAAAAACAGCGCAAAAGCAGTCAGCTTTAGAGATTTACTTATTATTCTTTTCATTATCACCTACCAACAGGACCACCGCGATTTTCAATAATAAGCCCCTGATTTAGAGCCTCCAATGGATCATACCCTGGAATAGCACCCTCTAAACGTTCGTTAGGAATGTGGGTTTGACCTGTCGCCAATACTTGTCGCGTCGTTGTATCAATAACACGCGCATTGATCACTAAGCCATCTGAGTGTTGGGCATAAGTCCCTGTCACTAAGAAATAAACCTTAAAACGCGTACGCAACCCCGAAAGATTTTGTTTCGATAACGGCTGCTTGGTCGAAGTCGTGAGCCCAGCCGCACGATAATCAACAAGGTTATAACCGTGCTGCTGCAATTGATAGATAAATCCTTGCTCTAATCGCTCACCAAAACGACCAACTTTCCTACCATTGTGTAAGTTAGTGAATGGAATAACCGCAACAGGGAAGCGCTTTACTCGATTTTCCTGCAAGCCAGCATTCATCTGCACAGCCATTTGAGACACCGCTTCACTAATAGGATCCAACCCATTTGGCAAAGTCTCAACTTGTACAACTTGGCGCTGCAACATCGATCGCTCTTTTTCCAGCAGTGCCTCTTTCTCCGCAATATGCGCTTTCTCTAGTTGATGCAACTGCTCAACAACCTCAGGACTCATACTTTCAATATGCACCTTTTCAGGCTGCTTATCTTGGGTATTAACCTGCTGAAAGCATCCGCTTAAAAAGCAAACCATTAACAGCAGTAAAATCTTTTTCATCCTGATATTCCAAACTCAAAAGGTTAAGCTCGACAATCTAACATAATCCACCAAGCATAGGGAGTCGACTTAAACCGTTTACAACAGGCACACAATAAAATACTGTTCTGAAAACGATTAATTATTTACTCGACATCTTTTAGTAATCGGTCATTAGGCAGATATGTTTAATAAAACGCTGAATTTTCTTATTGTTAGCTTATTTCTATCTTTAACTTCTATAGCCCAAGCAGTTGTCATTGAGGCTGAGGGGCAAGCTATTATTGCCAACAAAAATATTACCGCTGCCAGAGAGGCCGCAATCAGGGATGCTTCTCAACAAGCATCTATGCAGGCAGCTGTTTATGTGTCTAGCAGTCAAGTCGTACGAGATGGCATTCTTGAGATAGACAATATGCAGATCAGCTCTTTGGGCCAAGTTTCAAATATCGAGATACTAGATGAGAAAATCATTGGCTCAACACTGCATATTCGAATCAAAGCAAATGTAGAGATTGATGAAGGCTGTAGCAACGGAAGTAGTAACAATTACAAAAAAACCATAGCCTTTGCCGCTTTTCCGCTTCAACAATTAAGCCAAGCTAATCTGGGCGGACTCCATAATATTAGCAGCGCACTACCTGCACAATTAAGCCAACGCTTTAATAGCAAATCACAAACGATCACCTACAATGCGGGTTTAATTAACCTCTACCCTAATCCTAGCCAAGCTAGCTCATCACAACTAGATAGCGGCAAGTTAACAAGCATGCTAAGCACGATCGGTCAGCTCGACGTCAACTATGTAATTTCCGGCGTTATCCGTGATATCTCTATGGTTGATCCTCGCACTCATGCCGAAAATAACTACTTTATGGATCTTTACAACAGACTCGATTTCAAAAGCAAAAGACACCTACGGAATTTTGAAATCGACCTATTTATACACGACGGTTTCTCAGGTCAACTCGTTTCGCAAAAGCACTACCAGACCGCAGGCCTATGGAGTCTTGATCGGACAATAACAACGGGGTTTGCTACACCAGGGTTTATTAAGCAAGACTACGGTCAGAAGGTAAAAGCGCTCGAAGATAAAATTGCATCAGAAATATCCGCAGAACTGCGCTGCGAACCTTTTAGTGCTCGTATAACTCAAGTTGAAGATCGAACCATCTGGATCAGTGCAGGTAAACAGCATGGTTTAAAGCGTGGTGACAAGCTCACTATCTACCGCAGTTCAACTATTTTTACACCACAAATGAACAGCAACACCCAATTAACCAACACCCAACAAACCTTAATTATTGATGATGTACAAATGGGCTTTTCATCAGGTCACATCAGCTCACCCGCCGCCACATATAATATACGGACGGGAGACTTAGCGATCGCACGTTAATCACACCTAAAGAACGACTCCCCTGCCAATACAAGGGAGTCATCATTTAACTTAGTCTGTACGCGTACCACTGATATTAATTTCAACACGGCGGTTTTGAGAACGGCCGGCTTCAGTGGTGTTATCTGCTACGGGGTAACGCTCACCAAAACCACGCGCATTCACTCTAAGACGAGAGATACCCGAGCTCGCCAAGTAGTCAGCTACACGGGCCGCACGTCGCTCAGACAACTGCTGGTTATACTCAAATGACCCTGTACTATCAGTAAAGCCATCCACATTCATCTCAGTTTTATCAAACTTAACTAAGACTTTTACAACAGAATCTAAAACGGGATAAAAATTATTCGCTATCTGATCAGAATTAAGCGCAAACGTAATGTTCCCTGGCATAATCAAACGAATTGAATCACCAATACGCTCAACTTGAACCCCAGTACCTTGCAGCTCTTGACGCAGAAGTGCCTCCTGTTGATCCATGTAGTAACCAATACCACCACCAACAGCGCCACCCACCAAAGCACCTGTTAAAGCACCTTTACCACGATCAGATTTACTGGAAACAGCTGCACCCAGCACAGCACCGGCAATAGCACCTATACCTGCGCCTTTAGTTGTGCCTCCTACTTTCTCCTCTCCTGTATATGGATCGATTGTTTGACACCCACCCAACAGAACGCCGGCAACACAAACTGCGAACAGTTTTTTCATAACTAACTCCAAAGAAATGACTATTGCACCATAATAACTCTACTATGGCTGAATAAACACTGACTAAAAAATAGATAAATACTAACTTGCCGCTAGTCAGTCATGCGAAACACCGATAAAATAATCGTATTGTTCCAACAATGCAGTTTCATATAAACTCCACTCACTGTATTGAACATAAGTTAATTTTACGTAGTACTCGTTTTTAGGAGATTCAATTGTCCCAGCTTCCTGTCATTGTTGGTTTTGGTGGTATAAACCCTGCTGGGCGCGCTTCTTTTCACCATGCATATCGCCGATTAATTATAGAGAAACTCGACGAGCATTCGCGCCAAGAGACACTCACGGACCTAGCTATATTGACAGGTCTTGCCACATCATCTGATGGAAAATATAAAAATCAGGATGGCATTGAGTGCAATGCGACCGAATTAATCAAAGATCTGCAAAAACAGTTGCTTGATAGCACTTTAATTCGCCGAATTGAAAAAAGTAGCTTTGATGTAAACCACGTTATGTTTAACAAAGCTGCCACTCTAAATTGCGGAGATGGATCACTCAGATTCCACCTCCGCAAAAGACAGATGCCATTAGAGATACCTGCTAATTGGTCAGTCACTGAAACCGCACCTGGGCAGTTCGACATCCATGTTTCATCAAAAATGGATGTTATCTTACCCGATAACAAAGTTGCCCCTGTCCAGTCTGCCGGTCAGTTACCTTCAGGCTTCGAACCAGGCAAGCTTTACCAATCGCGCAACCATCCTCGCAACCTTCAGATGACTGTTTTTGCAGCATCCGATGCGCTCTCTTCGACAGGCATCCCTTTCGAAACGATAGCCAACAGCGTTGCACCGGATCAGATTGCGGTTTATGCCAGTAACTCTATAGGCCAGCTTGATGATTTTGGTTTTGGCGGACTTACAAAGTTCCCTGCTATAGGGAAGCGCACAACATCCAAACAGATGCCATTAGGCTATGCACAGATGCCTGCCGATTTTGTTAATGCCTACATCTTAGGCAATGTAGGCACCACTGGAGGCGCACTAGGTGCTTGTGCAACGTTTCTCTACAACCTTCGCAGCGGCGTCAATGATATTCGCTCAGGACGCCGTAAAGTCGTCCTCGTGGGCGGGAGTGACGCGCCAGTAATCCCAGAAGTCATTGAAGGCTTCAAAGCCATGGGAGCACTCGCGGAAGACAAAGATCTTTTAGCACTCGACAATCTATCAGAACTCACAGCTGATGATTACCGCAAAGCCTGCCGTCCATTCGGCAATAACTGCGGTTTCACTATAGGTGAAAGCAGCCAATTTGTTCTTTTGATGAGCGATGATTTAGCCATTGAATTAGGCGCGGAAATATATGGCGCAGTTCCAGAAGTATTTGTAAGCGCGGATGGACATAAAAAATCGATCTCCGCACCAGGTATTGGCAATTACATCACTTTAGCCAAATCCGCAGCCCTTGTTCGAAAAATGCTTGGCGAAGAGTCCTTACAGCAAAGGAGCTTTGTCCAAGCTCACGGTACCAGTACACCACAAAATCGCGTGACTGAATCCCATGTAATTAACGAAACGGCAAAAGCCTTTGGCATACAAAACTGGCCGGTTGCTGCTATTAAATCCTATATTGGACACTCTCAAGGCACCGCCGGAGGAGACCAGCTTAGCTTATCGTTAGGTACTTGGAAGTACGGCTACATTCCCGGTATTTTAACTACAGATGAATTCGCCAGCGATGTACATCAAAGTAATCTATTCTTGAGTAACCAGCATATTGAGGTTGGAAGCCAAGGAGTGGATACCGTTTTCTTAAATTCAAAAGGTTTTGGTGGCAATAACGCATCTGCACCTGTGCTCGCCCCTCACATTGTAAGTAACATGCTGAACAAGCGCTACAGCAAATCTCAGCTATTGGCTTACCAAACAAAACTCGACAAAACGCGTATGGCAGCTACTGCATACGACCAAGCCTCTCTTCATGGAGACGCTAAGCCGATCTATTTGTATGATCATAATGTCCTTCAGGGCGAAGACCTTAGCATTAGTGATAAACAGATCACTATGCCGGGTTACAGCAATCCTATTAACTTGGATATTGATAACCCTTTTGACGATATCTGCTAACTAATAATTTATAAGGAACTGGCGATGCGTTTTTTCATCACCCTAATAGCAATCATAGGTCTTAATGGCTGTATTAATATGGATGCTATAACACCGGATTTCCAAGCTGAAACAGATACTAGCTATTACTTGATCGATACTAAATACCGATTCTTTTGTGAAGGGGACAGTAAACGCTGCAAAGATATGACTAAGGTTGTTTCCTCTCGTGGCGAACTGTATCCCATCGAAAAGGCTTACAACCAAGAAGTCAAAGGCCCGAATTATCCGGTATCCTTAATGTTGATGATCATGAACCCCAACGATGGGAGTTATAAAGCAACGCCCGTGGGCAATGAGGGTCGATTTTTTAAAGTACCTAAAAACGACACGACTGATCTAGTCTGGAACACACTCTCCAGCATCCTAAACGATCTATTTGACTCTGGCAGTTAATCGACAACGCTTGACTGATCTATATTAAAAAGCTGCAACGCCTGCTGAGAGGTGATTGCAGCAACCTCCTCTAGCGTACAGTCCTTCAGATCCGCAACGACCTTGGCAACATCCAATACCCGACAAGGCTCATTAGGCTTACCTTGATGGCCACTCAACGGCATATCCGGCGCATCAGTCTCTAAAACAAAATGTTCTAGCGCTATAGCTTGCACTGTACGTCTTAATTTCTGTGCACGCTCATAAGTCACAGTCCCACCAAGTCCTAACTTAAACCCAAGTTCAATATACTGATGAGCCTGCTGCTCACTCCCGGAAAAAGCATGCACAATCCCACCTCGAGTAAGCTTAAATAACCTCAGCTGCTTAAGCATCTGATCGTGGGCCTTTCTAACATGTAATAAAACAGGAAGCTGATACTTTTCAGCCAGCGCCAACTGGGGTTTTAAAAATCTGAGTTGTTCATCCAGATCCGCCTGCGGGATAAAGAGATCCAAGCCTATTTCACCAACAGCGCATACAGGTTTAGACGATAACAGTTGCTCCAACTGCTCAAGATCTTGAGACTGGTGTCCATGAAGGAAACAAGGGTGCAATCCTAGCGCTATATGAAGACGAGGCCTATTCTTACAATGGGCTAAAAATAAGGCTTCAATACCACCCCAACCCGCCGCATTAACACCAGGAACAATAATATGACGGATACCCGCTTCAGCGGCACGCGTTAACACCTCAGTTCGAGACGACTCAAACTGTGGGAAATCGATATGACAATGGGTATCAATAAGCTGCATCAAAGCAGAGTAATAGGAGGAAGGCTTGGACGCAAGTTTACGCCAAGCCTTTACAAACTACGAAACAATCAGTGTTCGCGCGTTGCTCTAAAAGCAACATCCGGCCAGCGCTCTTCAGCCAAACTTAAATTAACCCGTGTCGGTGCAAGATAGGTCAACAAACCACTACCATCAAGCGCCAAGTTATCATGATTTTTCTTCTGGAACTCTGCCAGAATTTTTTCATCTTCACAGTCAGCCCAACGCGCAGTTTGAACACTAATAGGCTCATACTTACAGTCGACTTTGTATTCATCCTTTAAGCGGAAAACAACAACATCAAACTGCAATTGACCAACGGCCCCTAAAATAAGGTCGTTGTTTTTAAACGGCTGAAAAAGCTGCACAGCCCCCTCTTCGGATAGCTGCTGCAAGCCTTTCTGCAGCTGCTTCATTTTAAGAGGATCTAAAGGACGCACACGACGAAACATCTCTGGCGCGAAATGAGGAATACCGGTAAATTTCAGATCCTCGCCCGCAGTAAATGTATCACCGATCTGGATCGTTCCATGGTTATGCAAACCAATAATATCGCCTGACCACGCTTCTTCAACGTTTTCACGGTCACCCGCTATAAAGGTTACCGCATCGGCAATTTTGACATCTTTATTGATACGACTATGGCGCATTTTCATACCCTTAGTATATTTACCAGAGCAGATACGCATAAAGGCGATACGGTCACGATGTTTTGGATCCATATTCGCCTGAATTTTAAAGATAAAACCGCTGAACTTATCTTCTGCAGGATCAACAGGGCGTGTAATGGTAGATCGTGCAATCGGCGCTGGCGCCCACTTCACAAAATCATTCAACATTTCACGCACACCAAAGTTAGCCAAAGCTGTACCAAAAAATACTGGGGTCAGCTTACCCGCTAAAAACGCCTCTTGATCATATTGATGAGTTGCCCCACGAACGAGTTCAATCTCTTCAAGAAAGTCATCATAAAGCTCACCTAACAACGTTTTAGCTTCATCACTCTCTAAACCCTCTATACGAATATCATCAGGAATAGTATTGCCTTGACCCGGAGTGAAGACATGGATGGTATCGGTATAAAGGTTATAGATTCCTTTAAAACGAGGCCCGACTTCTATTGGCCATGTAATCGGCGCTGATTCAATCTTAAGCACCTCTTCGATCTCATCCAACAGATCAATTGGATCACGAATCTCACGGTCAACTTTGTTCACAAACGAAAAAATTGGTGTATCTCGCAGACGACAAACATCCATCAACTTAATGGTTCGCGCCTCAACACCTTTAGCCCCATCCACTACCATTAACGCTGAATCTACAGCCGTTAATGTACGATAGGTATCTTCTGAGAAATCCTCGTGGCCCGGCGTATCCAGCAGGTTAACCATGCGCCCATTATAGGGAAACTGCATAACAGAAGAGGTGATAGAAATACCACGTTCCTGCTCCATAGACATCCAGTCAGAGGTAGCATGGCGGTCACTTTTTTTACCTTTAACCGTACCCGCTTGCTGAATAAGCTGTCCGAACAACAACAACTTTTCAGTAATCGTCGTTTTACCCGCATCAGGATGCGAGATAATAGCGAAGGTTCTGCGTTTGTTTACTTCATCGAGAAAATGCTGATCAGCCATTAATAAATTCTTTTAGTTTAGACCGGAGCGGTACACATTGAGAAAGCCCCTTTTTGGCGCCTTGCGTGTGACATCCATTATGTTAATCGTAATTGGCGGCTATTTTCGCTGATCTGGACTTTATAAACAATCAATGATTATTTAATTGGTTACCATTAACGCCCCGCTCATGAACAACTACGGCTAAACCACACACTCCTTGCTACAAAAAACGATGATCGTCTGTCGACTTACACACATGATGTGTTGTAGTTGCCGTTGGCCGGGATACCGAGTATTGGAGGGGATTAAAAGTTGTTTCTTTAACATCATCAAGACGAGCAACAAATCACTCCACCCCAAAAAAAGAAACAAGTAAAGCATAAGCAGTATAGGTCGACAGGCAGCAATAGAGCTAGAACCCATGTCATATTATTATTTGCTAAAATAGCAGCAAAAAACCTCCAAAGATTCAACACCTACTGCTTTAAACCGTCAACCCCCTTAAAAAACTACAATAATTTATCGACGCTTTTTAAAACTTGTAAACTGACGTTCTGCACCCAGTCTCCCACCATTTTCTGATACTGTTTCAAAAGAGGTGTTGCTAGATGAGTTTTAAGATTCTCAACAGATTCCCACTGTTCTATAAGCACTATAGTGTCTGATCGAAACGACACTTGCCTAGGCAGTTCGCTTTGCACATCATCCAGTGGCTCATACTGGTGACAACCCTCTTCCAAAAGCACTTTAGGTTGAATTGCGAGCAACGCTTCCAGCACTTTATTTTTGCACCCTTGGTTTTTTTTATTGTGGCGATAACATGGATCATCTAAATTCATCTCTCCTATAAGCTGAGGGGCTAAAGACCTCCGCACCTGCCTCAGGCGTTTGCCAATTCACTGATAATCGGATAGTCAATATAGCCTTCGGGGCCCTGAGTATAAAAAGTAGCAGGGTCTGCCTGATTCAGTTCTACATCATTCCGCAAACGCTCCGGCAGATCAGGATTGGCGATAAAGGGCACACCAAACGCGATACTATCGGCTTGACCTGAAGCGATAACAGTGTTGGCTTCGACACCGGTATAGCCCATATTCAGCATCAAATGGCCGCGGTAGTATTCACGTACAGGCGTCACCACGTCGGCCTGCTGTTCACCAAGGAAATCAGCACGCATAAGGTGTAAATATGCCAGATCAAAGTCATTTAGGCGTTTGGCCAACCAAGTAACCAGCGCAATTGGGTCACTGTCTTTCATACTGTTGAAGCTATTCAACGGCGACAGACGCACACCAACACAGTCGCTGCCCCAAACTTGAGTTACAACGTCTAGAACTTCTAGCAGCAAACGAGCACGATTTTCGATCGGGCCACCATAAGGACCTTTACGGTGGTTGGCGCCATCACGCAAGAACTCATCCAGTAAATAACCATTCGCGCCGTGTACTTCAACACCATCAAAACCGGCTCTCTTAGCATTTTCCGCTGCCACTTGAAAACCTTCGATAATGGCCGGAATCTCTTCATCACCCAGTTCACGGGGGACGGTATAAGCCTTCTTCCCTTCTGGCGTGTGAACTTCATCATTGGTGATAGCCATAGCACTCGGCGCGACCGGTACACGACCTTCATTCAGCAAGGGATGGCAAGCGCGACCGCCATGCCAGATCTGCAAGAAAATTTTGCCACCCTTGGCATGTACGGCGTCAGTGACTTTCTTCCAGCCAGAAACCTGAGCCTCGGAGTAGATACCAGGTTCACGCCAAAATGCCGAGTTACCTTCCATTGCCATGGTGGCTTCGGCAATGATCAAGCCCGCTGAAGCACGCTGGGCATAGTGTTCGACCATAAGATCAGTGGGGACATGGTCTGCATCAGCGCGAGTACGCGTCAAAGGCGCCATCAGTACACGATTATCCAGTGTTAGAGCACCGAGCTGAACCGGTGTAAAAAGATCTGCCATATTAATCCTCGCTATTAGATTTTTGCATTAAGCCTTGAGGTTAAAAGCTGATAAACAAAGCACATGGGCATTATATCAAACCCCAGTTGCCCCGTGCGCCTGATCCACCTTAGAACCGTTATAAAATAGAACAGAAAAGCGTTCCTATGCCAGTTCAATAGTGTATTTGAGGGCCTTACGATTGCTCTTAAACTCCCGCAACGCCTCTGCCAACTGATCGAATTTAACTACATGAATATCAGGCCCTTTAAGCTCACCCTGATAAAACTGATTGAGCAGCTTTTCACCCATCTGAGTAAAACGTTGCCACTGTACAACTGAACCTGTGCCATGCAAAGCATTAAGCGCCACTTCATGCTGGGATATAGCAGTGGAAAATACCGGTACAGCCGCCTTTTCCAGCCGCCCCATAATGCAGACCAGATGCCCGTTGGCCTCCACACCTGAAGCCAGCCGCTCCGCATGCTCAGCACTGACAGTATCGAAGATCGCATAGAAGGGCTGCGCCAGTTGCTCTGTCGACTCGATACATAAATCCGCCCCCAATTCAGACAATTCGCTGTGGCGTTTACGCGATGCTTGCGCCGTCACCTTGAAGCCACGTGCACGCGCCAATTGAACCAATATACGTCCGACGGCCCCCCCAGCGCCGGTAATCAGAATATCTACTCCCTGCTGGACTGGTACCTTTTCGATAGCCTGCCAAGCAGTCATCACTGGACAAGGGAATGCTGCAGCGCCCCTCCAAGTCATTTGTTCAGGTAAACTAATCAGGGTACGGGCATCAATTGCCGTGTATTCGGCAAAGCTACCGCTACGGTATAGTGACTGGTGATAGCACACAGCGGCTCCCAACCAATGCTGATTGGACGCATCACCAACCGCGATCACAACTCCTGCACCGTCTACGCCAGGAATATGCCCATGCGACCAGCGACCACCCAAATCGGTCTCAATAAACTTCCAGTCGACGGGATTCAGTCCAACCGCCTTGTTCATAATCAAGACATCGTGCTGAGCCAATGTCGGAACGGCCTGATCTGATAAGCTGATCACACGAGCCTCCTTAGACCAAACCCAAGCTTTCATCTGTTCCGGCAATGGCTCAATGGTACTCATACTTAGTTTATCTCCTACTTAATCCCACTCTGGGGAAAATTCAGGGTTGGCAATACGTTCACCTTTATCCAAGAGGGCAATTTTCGCCATCTCGTCATCGCTCAAAACAAGCTCTACAGATTTCAAGTTGGTTTCTAGGTTCACGCGTTTGGTGGATGATGGAATGGTGACAAGGTTCTGCTGTAGCTGCCAAGCCAGTACGACCTCAGCCACAGTCACGTTATGAGTGGCCGCAATAGCCTGTAGTACTTTGTCCTGCATTACCTTGCCAACGGCCAGCGGCATAAAGCCGGTCACCTGAATGCCTTTTGCTTGGCAATGATCAATAACGCGGCGGTTTTGCAGGTAAGGATGAACTTCAACCTGGTTAGTAAAAATCGCATCAGCCCCCAGAATCTCAACAGCTTCGTCCAGTTGTGCATTCGTAAAATTGGATACACCAATCAATCGAGTCAGTCCTTTCCGTTGTACTTCAAGCAGTTGCTCAAGGTAGCTGTCCATTTCAACTTTGCCACTGACATCCGGCCAATGAATCAACAGTAGATCAACCGCTTCGACCTGCAGCTTGCGAAGACTTTCTTCAACACTGGATTTGAAGACCTCCATTCCTAGGTTGTCTAGCCAAACCTTAGTGGTCAGAAAAAACTCATCCCGAGCCAAACCACTGTCGGCAATCGCCTGACCTACTTCAGCTTCGTTACCGTAGATCTGCGCCGTATCAATATGACGATAGCCTGTTTCCAACGCCATTTTAACAGCGTTGTAAGCCACTTCTCCTTCCAGTCGGAAGGTCCCCATTCCCAAAGATGGTATCGTTTTCATGTTGTATAACTCCTATTTTAGGTATGAAACAGCGGCAATACTGATTTACCGATCTGTTCAAAGGTTTCGTCCAGCGGTCGCTGGTTACGACGGAAATGTAATCCAATATGATCCACCCCCGCTGCGTTCATGGATTCCAGTTCTTGAATCAATCCTTTCACACCGGTACTGACACCAAAACGATGGCGCCTAATCGGTGCGTCCGGGTTATCCACAAGATCAAGATGAATAAAGCTGATATAAGGTTTGTCTCCGGCAACGTCACGCCATAACCCAACGCGTTTAACATGGTCCTCAGGGGCGCCCGGATAGGCCAACCAGCCCTGCATGTTATCCCCAACCCAAGCGGGGCTTTGCTGGGCTAAACCGGCAACCAGTAAAGGAGGCTGCGGTGCATCCGGTAATACCCGCATACCACTGGCCAATTTGTTGTCCTGTTCCCCGCGCAGAATTTCTACAGCCTGACGGAAGCTTTCACCCCGACTATGAAAATCAACGCCGAAAACAGGATACTCACTAGGACGGTCACCACTAGCAACCCCCAACAACAAACGCTGATTACTTAACGTTTGTACCGTTGCGGCAGCCTTACGCACCAACCATGGATTACGCAATGGCAATACCACAGCCGCCGTTCCCAATAGAATATTTTGGGTATGGGACGCTAAATAACCCAGATAGGTAAAGGTTTCGAATATTTGTGCAGCATCACCAAAATCAGGGTCATACAAGGGTACATCACGCACCCAAGCGGCACGGAACCCAAGATCATCAGCCTGTTTAATCAACTCTGCATGATGCTGCATATCCGGAACACCAAAGGGGCGGCCATCACGCTTTCGATTAGCATCGCCGCTTGCTGACCAGTCATTATCTAGAGGCAGTTCCACACCGATGGAAAAGCCGCCCTGAGTCAGTTTTTCAAGATTCATTTAAACAACTCCCGAGCGAAGCTAGGCTTCGCCCTTGCACTCTCGTGTCTTCAGATGGTCTGTAGCTGGTCACGCTTGTCGAGAAAACCGGACAGTCGAGTAAGCACGAGTGCCAATGCAACGATCAGTGCTCCAATCCAAGCGGTATCCATCAGTGTCATTCTTTCTATTACAACCCCTCCGAGGATCGAACCCAATGCAATACCGACATTGAACGCTGCGATATTCAGCCCCGAGGCCACATCAACTGCCTGCGGTGTGTACTTCTCTGCCAACTGAACTACATACACTTGCAAGCCAGGTACATTGCCGAAGGCAAAGGCTCCCCAAATTAAAATGGTGATAACAGCAGCAATCTGATTTCCGGCGGTAAAGGTAAACGCTAACAGTACAAGTGCTAGTGCAGTAAAGATTATATGTAATGCCTTGATCGGCCCCATACGATCCGCCATACGACCACCCCAAATATTACCAACGGCAACCGATACACCGTAGACCAGCATGATTAGGCCTATAGCACCCGATTCAAAGCCGGACACCTGTTCCAAAATCGGAGCAAGGAAGGTGAAAGCGGTAAAAGTGCCACCGTAACCAACCGCAGTCATGGCATAGACCAGCAGCAGGCGTGGTTGAGTCAATACGCTTAGCTGCTGGGCAATACGTGCAGGCGGGGCCTGTTTGAGATTCTTTGGCACAAGCAATGCACTACCGATCAGCGCAATTAACCCTAGAGCAGCCACAACCATGAAGGTCGCACGCCAGCCAAAGTTCTGACCAATCCAGGTCCCCAAAGGCACACCTGTGACCAATGCAACAGTCAAGCCAGTAAACATGATAGCGATAGCACTGGCCTCTTTTTCACGTGGCACCAAACTAGTTGCAATGGTTGATCCAATTGAGAAAAACACCCCATGGGCCAAGCCAGTCAAGACACGCGCAGTGATCAGTGAGCTGTAAGTAGGGGCCATCCAAGCCAGCAGGTTACCCACTACGAACAATAACATTACCGCCAGCAGCACATTTTTACGCTGCCAGCGCCCAGTCAGGGCTGTAAGGACAGGCGCCCCAATAGCAACACCCAATGCATAAAGACTGACTAATAGTCCCGCAGAAGGTAGGGAAACGCCCAGGTCTTGGGCGATAGTAGGTACCAAACCAACAATCACGAACTCGGTGGTACCGATTGCAAATGCGCTGAGTGTCAGCGCAAAAAGAGCAATAGGCATTTCAATCTCCTTGTATGTTTTAGTTGCTACGGAGTATGCCTACTGCTATCTTTTACAAAAACAGCATCAGTGACAAAATACCTTTACATATATGGCAATAATATCCCGTACTGAAGATCTTGAGATTCTGCTAACCGTGATTGATAGCGGCGGCTTCTCAGCCGCCGCCCGCATCCTAGATATTCAAGTTGCCAAGGTGTCGCGCGCTGTCAGCCGACTAGAAAAGGATTTAGACTGCACATTGCTGAATCGCACCACCCGCAAGCTGGAACTCACTGAAGAAGGCCGCATTTTTAGCGAGCTGGTCAGAAACGGGCTGCATCAGCTGGCAGAGGCGGAAGAAAAGATCAGAACCTTAAAAGGTATACCGGCAGGTCGGCTCAGAGTGGACGCCGCTACTCCTTTTATCCTGCACCAGTTAGTCCCACTGGTAGCAGGCTTTTGTGAGTGCTATCCAAAGATCGAGTTAGAACTTGTAGCCAATGAAAACATCATTGATCTGATTGAGCGCAAGACGGATCTGGCAATTCGCATTGGTACCCTACAGGATTCAAACTTGCATGCCCGCTTTCTCGGACGCAGCCCTTTGCATATCGTCGCCTCTCCTTCATATCTTGCTCAACAAGGCACACCGGAAACCCCCGAAGCGCTAGAACAGCACAAAATCATTGGCTTTGCCGATGCGCCCCACCTGAATCGCTGGCCCCTTACCCGTCATGTTGCACTGTCCACAACCCTAAGCAGTAGCAGCGGTGAAACCATTCGCCAACTTTGCTTGGCTGGACAAGGCTTGGCACTGCTATCCGAGTTTATGATTTGTGAAGACTTGGCCAACGGACGGCTGGTTAAAGTGCTAGATAATCATATCACCAGCCCAAGTAACCGCGAGTTGGTACATGCGGTCTACTACCGTAACACCACCCTTTCCAGTCGAATTACTGCGTTTCTAGACTATATCCATCCTCGAATACAGCTGTAAGGCAGTGAAACCAAGCCGGCTTGCCTCGCAGAAATAGAAACACTGAGTCTGTGAACGTAGGACCCCCCCCCACCAGCCTGATTGCAGAAGGTTAAGCGTAGAAGGCGGCCCCAGAAAAAAGGCTTTACTGGCTCGAAATAAACCGTTGCCCTAAGGTATCTAAAACTTGTTGCCCATCTTCTTTGTAATAGGGACCTGTGGGCCAGCGGTCTAAAAGATCAAGCACGACTTCACTCGGACGGCACAGCTTAACGCCTTTTGGGCTACACACTATAGGTCTATTGACTAAAATGGGGTGCTCTAACATTGCGCTAAAAATCACCTCATTCGAGACAGCTTCATCTAACAAACCTAAGGCTTCCGCAGGAGACTTAGTTGTTCTAAGGGCCTGACGTGGGGTTAAATCAGCAGCTGCAAGCAAGCCTTGCAACTGAGCTTTAGTCCAGCCCTCTTTAATATACTCAATCACTACCGGTGAATAGCCTGAGTCTTGGATGATTTTAAGCACATTTCTCGATGTACCGCAGTCTGGATTGTGATGGATAACTATCATCGTTTATCTCTACGCATCATTTACCAAAATTCATTTGCCTCTGCATGATCGATCATCCGTCATACTCAACCCTTTGCACACTACTACATTCGCAAACGGCAGAACAAAAACAGGGATCAATCAACCCGAGACTCCACATTTATAACGATCGCTGGTTAACCCGCTCACTCACTTGCTCGGCAGTTTCTACACGCTCAGAATAACGATCCACAAAATAGTCTTTATTATCACGCAGCAATAAAGTGAATTTCATTAACTCTTCCATAACATCCACAATACGGTTGTAGTAAGGCGACGGCTTCATTCTATTGTTGTCATCAAATTCTAGGTACGCCTTAGGAACAGAGGACTGATTCGGTATAGTAACCATCCGCATCCATCGACCTAGCACGCGAAGTTGATTCACAACATTAAACGATTGCGAACCACCACAAACCTGCATAACAGCAAGCGTTTTGCCTTGTGTCGGCCTAACCCCTCCCATATTTAAAGGCACCCAATCTAACTGGCTTTTAAATATACTGGTCATCGCACCATGACGTTCAGGAGAGCACCACACTTGCCCCTCAGACCACATCATCAATTCCCGCAACTCTTGCACTTTAGGATGATTTTCATCTGCAGCATCCACCTGAGGTAATCCCTCAGGGTTAAAAATTTTCACCTCCGCGCCAAAACGAGTTAATAACCGTGCAGACTCCTCAATGACCAAACGACTAAAAGAACGCTCTCGTAAAGACCCATAGAGTAATAACAAACGCGGCGCATGCTCACTCTGCTTTCCGATACACTTTCCAAACGATGGTAGATCCAGCAACGCATCATCTATATTGGGTAGCGAGGGGCTCTCTAGGTTTACTTCACTCATATCAGCCAATACCTTTTACTTCTATACACGAGACCTGTTTTACAATGCCGCAGAGAAAACAACCTACGACGCCATTACATTCTCTTAAACGAATAACAGCCTTTTATCTTACTCAAGAATAAATGTAAACGTTCACCTCCTTGCGTAAAATATTTCCATTCTTTTTTTGCAATCGAGCAAATGAGTTCTGAAGCCGATTTAGACGGATTAGGAGAAAGTATTTAACACGCTATCAACGATAAAACAGACCCCCTCTAACACGCGAATAGAAAAAATTAATTCGAATACACACCCTATTCTTTAGTACCAAATCAAGATATTTATTTCCTAGAAATAAAGGGCAAATATCACTAAAAAGATACTAAACATAATCTATTCAACTACCCAAGAAAAAACAATAAACACTAAATCAAAGGCTGGCAGGCCATCTGTAGTTAATTTCACGTTCGCACCAACAAAATAAGTAAACAGATCAAATAATAAAAACTTTTATATAAAGCCCCTGAGATTTCCCTTCCACCCTATAAAGCATATTGTGGCGCCGTATTTAAATGCTAGAATGGGCATATTAATAACCACTCAGATCCTTGAAATATTCAACTGGGCCCATAAGTAATTAGAAACAGATCAGTTAATAATGATCTTACCCTTTTGGGGCTTTAGCGCTTGCAGGCGTATCACCTAAAACAATAATAAATGCTGAAACAATACCCTTAGTCATCTGTGTAACACCTATGCAGATTCTAAATTTAGCAGCGCATTTATATCTATTTTGTCCCAACCCCATCACAAAAACTGAACCGTATACGCAAAAAAGGAGGAACCACAAAGTAACGCAGGGAATAACGCTCATATCAATCACACTAATGAGTGTCGGCCAATCTACAAACCACCACTATACAAATTTTGACTAAGGGCACTGCATGACCATCGACCTAACCTATCAATACATTTTCTTATCCGGCTTACTGGTAATGCTATGTGTTGTTGCCAGCGTACTGACTCGTCGTATTGGCGCGCCTGTTTTATTGGTTTTCTTAGTATTAGGTATGCTTGCAGGGGAAGATGGAATCGGCGGTATTAAGTTTGACGATTTTAATGTGGCCTTTCTCTTCGGCAATATCGCGCTTGCCATTATTATCTTTGATGGTGGGCTCGGCACAAAAACACAGAGCTTTCGTGTCAGTCTAAAACCCGCACTCTCATTAGCCACCGTTGGTGTTATCGCCACTGCAGGCATAACAGGCTATGCCGCGCATATTATTTTAGGCTTACCGCTCCTCGATGGGCTATTAATAGGCGCCATCGTTGGATCGACTGACGCTGCAGCAGTCTTTGGCTTAATAAGAAGCGCTGGTTTAGATTTAAAAGAACGGACAAGCGCAACCCTAGAGATCGAGTCAGGATCTAATGACCCAATAGCGATCTTTTTAACAATTACCTTAGTGCAACTACTTCAACTTAGCGATAGTAGTAGCCAAGGCTGGACAATTGCGAGCGAGCTACTCAGTCAGATGGGGCTAGGTCTAGCTTTCGGCTTCGCGGGTGGCCATATAGTCGCTCAGCTACTTAAGCGTTTGCCACTTCCATCATCACTCTATCCACTTCTCGCTTTAGCCGGCGGCATCTGCATCTTTGGCGTAACCAACCTACTTAATGGCAGTGGCTTTCTCGCAATCTTTATAGCGGGCGTTATCATTGGTAATACCCCGCTTATTTACAGTAACGAGATTCATCGTTTCCATGACGGTATAGCATGGTTAAGCCAAATTGGTATGTTTTTGATGCTCGGTTTGCTCATCACACCAAGCCATATGATACCGATCATTATTCCCGCTATCGCTATCGCATTTGTGCTTATTTTTATTGCCAGACCTCTCGCTGTAGCGGTGTCTTTACTACCTTTCCATTTCCCGTGGAGGGAACAAGTCTTTATCGGTTGGTGCGGGTTACGTGGTGCGGTCCCTATTATCTTGGCGCTGTTCCCATCCTTAGCGGGTTTAGAACATACACAAACATATTTTGATCTAGTCTTCTTCGTTGTACTTATATCATTGGTACTTCAAGGCTGGACTATTGCGCCTATGGCGAGATGGCTAAAAATTGAGCTTCCCCCAACATCACCCGAGCCCAATTATTTACATCTCACTATCAAACATGACTTAGATAAAGATCTCTTAATCTACCCTATAACAGCGGGAAGCAGTGTTATTGGTACATCAGCTACGAATATACCCTTAACTGATACTTGCCAGATGGTGGGTGTCATTAGGCACGGGCGGTTAATAAGCAATACAGAAGAGCAAAAACTTATACCTGAAGACCAAGTAATGATTTTGGCAACAAGTGAGGCAAGAGCAGCTTTAGGACGTATTTTTGCTCCAGACACTCAATCACCTATGCTTAAAGCTAAACGTTTTTTTGGTGAGTTTGCTTTATTACCTAACGCCAAAATGGCTGATTTAGCTAAAGAGTATAGTTTTGAGCTCGACCCAATAAATGCGGAAATGACCGTTGAACAGTACTTAACCAAACAGTTCCACGGTACGCCCGTTGTAGGCGACCGAGTTCAACTTGGACTTGTAAAAATTATCGTCAAAGAAACGGATGGTATTCGGATTGTTTCTGTTGGACTTAAATTGAGTGCCTAACAAAAACAATCTAAAGCAAGCGAAGATGTATAGATACTCTATTTTAGTTATCTATCCTCTGTTTCTTTAACCGGCGTCAATTGTATTCGCCAGCCAACATGATTACTTTAACTCATGTTATTAACGGTAGAGATCACTGCATAAAACCAGTATTTCTTTAATAGGAATTCCACCCAAAAAAGAATAGAAAAACAGGCAACAGCATAAATTACAAATACAAGGAATGAGTTTTAATATATGAGTCTAGTCGAATTAATAACCCAATCGACCTTCACCGAAATTACTGCTTTGATGGTCTTGGCTACCGTAATAGGTTTCATCGGTTTATTGATGAGACAGCCGCTAATCGTGAGTTTTATCGCTGTCGGTTTAATTGCGGGCCCATCCATTCTTGATATTGTTCATTCCAAAGAGCAGATCACCCTTCTTTCAGAGCTAGGGATTGCCATACTCCTATTTCTTGTTGGTATTAAGCTTGATGTAAAGCTTATTCGCTCTATAGGTGGTGTCTCATTAATGACAGGCCTCGGCCAAGTCGCGTTCACCTCCATTATTGGCTACTTTATAGGACTTGGGCTTGGACTGGGCCATACGACGAGCCTCTACGTTGCAGTCGCACTCACGTTCTCATCGACTATTATTATCGTTAAGCTCTTGTCAGACAAAAGGGAGATTGACTCATTACATGGTCAAATCGCACTTGGCTTTCTAATTGTCCAAGATCTAGTGGTGGTCGTAGCAATGATTGTGCTCGCCGCAATAGGTATAGGAGATAGCCACGGAAATGCCAGTGATGCATCAGCTTGGAATGTAGCGATCTCCGGCTTCAGCTTACTTTTATTTGTTATTATTTTTGTCCGCTATATTGCCAACCCACTTACCGAGAAACTCGCAAAAATTCCCGAACTATTAGTTATTTATGCTATAGCTCAAGCAACATTATTCGCAGCAATAGGCAATTTTGTAGGCCTAGGCATGGAAGTCGGCGGCCTGCTTGCGGGTGTGGCACTCGCCTCTACACCTTACCGTGAAAGTATTGCAGCAAGGCTCGCACCACTACGAGACTTTCTTCTGCTGTTTTTCTTTATTGCACTAGGTGCAACGCTGGATCTATCTCTCCTTGGTTCCCATATAACGGGCGCAGCGATATTTTCACTGTTTGTTCTTATAGGAAACCCTCTAATTGTTTTAATTATTATGGGCCTTATGGGCTACCGTAAGAGAACAGGCTTTCTCGCTGGCTTAACCGTGGCACAGATTAGTGAATTCTCACTGATTTTTATTGCGATGGGGATCAGCTTAGGACACCTACAGCAAGATATTCTAGGTCTAGTTACACTTGTCGGTATCGTCACTATTGCGGCATCAACCTATATGATCACCTACTCCCACCAGCTATACACGCTGCTTGAACCCGTTTTAGGTATATTTGAGCGCAGAGGAGCACCACGAGAACAGCCCGAGGAAACTCACGCCAGTGGCAGCTACCCTATTATTATCTTTGGGTTAGGCCGTTTAGGCACCGCTATAGCGATGCGGCTTAGAGAGAAAGGGGTCAAGGTTTTAGGGCTCGACTTTAACCCTGCCACGATCAAACATTGGAATAAAATCGGGTTAGATACTCAGTATGGTGATGTCACTGATGCCGAATTTATAACCGAGCTACCTCTCCGGCATGCACGCTGGATTGTCACAACGATTCCCCACCACCATACGGGACTTTCATCTGAAGATACTCGAAAAACCATCATTCAATTAACACGTTCTGCAGGCTTTACAGGGAAATTGGCAACAGTGTCACAAAGCAAGCTAGAAACAGAAGAGTTAGAGTTACTTGGTGTAGACCTCATCTTAGAACCTTTCCAAGATGCTGCTGACAGAGCTTCTGAACTCCTACTTGAAAGCCCTGACGCTCAAGCCAATAAGCAAAGAGATTAAAAGGAGATCAGCATGAATAGATTTCAAAATATTTTGTATGTCATGAGCAATCAGAACGATGAACCATCGGCTTCATTAACACGTGCAGTCTCTTTAGCTAAAAACAATCAAGCCAATTTAACATTGCTCTCTATGCAAACGAATACCTCTTTACCAATGTACGCAAAAGGCATTGGTATTGATGAAAATCGACTCCAAAAAATGATTAAAGAGCGAGAAGACGCCAACCTGCAAGAACTCACGGAATCCTTAGAGAAAGAGATTAACCTCAACGTTCTCATAAAATCCGGTAAGAAATATGTCGAAAGCATACGTGCAGTCCAATCTCACAACTTTGACTTAGTCATCAAAGAGGCTGACGAATATAACTGGCTTGACCATTTAATCGTCAGTGATGATATGCATCTATTACGTCAGTGCCCATGCCCAGTCTGGCTAATGAAGAAAGACGAAGAGAAGGAGAACTATCAGCGTATTATGGCTGCTGTTGATTTTGACACTGACAACCAAAATGAGAGCAACGACAATCTTAACAATATGATTGTTGACCTTGCCAGCTCTCTATCCTTATCAGATTTTACCTCCCTCGATATAGTGAATGTTTACGATGTTCCGCAAGCAGGATTTATTAGTTTATGGGCTGAACAGCCCGACAAAATAGAACAAAAATTATTTGAATCTGAACACCGCTTGCGCACACAAAATATGGATTCACTTTTAAGTACTATGAAGCAACAACTAGGTGACGAATCCTATAAATACGTCTCCCCCCACTCCCATATTGTCAGAGGTATTGCAGGCGAGGAAATTCCAAAACTAGCAACAGAAATGGATATAGATTTAGTTGTCATGGGAACCGTTGCTCGTTCAGGCATTGCCGGCGTACTCATTGGAAATACAGCAGAAACCGTTCTATCTCAGCTTAAGTGCTCAGTCCTCGCAATTAAACCGGAAGGGTTTATCTCCCCTAAACTCTAGCAACTGAGCACCATCAGGCGAAGTACAAGAAAAGTGGCTACCGATACCAGCCACTTTTCCTTGACCTAAGGATCTAACATCGTCTAAAGCCTTTCCCCATAAAACGTCGCATCGTCGCCTACCCTCTTTAGTGAAAAGAGATCAGTTAGATGAACCTACACTCGCAGGCGACCCTTCTTGCTCCAAATATACACTTTCCAATATATACGTATTTACATATATATAGAATATCATATATGATAACCACAGCATGATAATAGGAGTTTAAAATTTCCATGTCCCCTACCCAGTTTTATAAGTGCCTTTCAGACGAGACACGCCTTCGCTGCCTACTATTAATTGAATCTGAGCAAGAGCTGTGTGTGTGCGAGCTTATGCAAGCCTTAGATGAAAGCCAGCCAAAGATCTCTAGACACTTGGCACAGTTGAGAAATTGCGACTTACTCACTGATCGCCGCCAAGGACAATGGGTGTTTTATAGCATTAATCAGGCACTCCCTTCTTGGGCGAAAAAGGTCTTAACGGAAACGCTAAACAATAACTCCGCATTTATTGAAGAAAATCAAATTCGTCTTCATAAAATGGGCGACCGTCCTGAACGCACACGCCAATGCTGTGCATAAAGCTAGTCTGTAATAAGCAATATTAAAGAACGAGGATTCTGATGGGCATTTTTGAACGTTACTTATCTGTTTGGGTAGGCTTTTGCATTATCGCTGGCGTAGTTTTAGGCAATATATTCCCTGACCTCTTCGAACTCATTGCTACCTTAGAATTTGCGCATGTAAATTTAATCGTAGCGGTACTCATCTGGATTATGATTTATCCAATGATGGTGCAAATTGATTTCTCGTCAATTAAAGATATTGGTACAAGACCTAAAGGGCTGATACTCACCTTAGTCATAAATTGGTTGATTAAACCTTTTACTATGGCCTTTCTTGGTTGGTTATTTTTTAAAGTTCTCTTCGCCAGCTGGGTAGATCCACAAACAGCAACTGAATATATCGCAGGCATGATTCTGCTAGGCGTTGCGCCCTGCACCGCTATGGTTTTTGTTTGGAGCCAACTAACTAAAGGTGACCCCAATTACACATTAGTACAAGTCTCCATTAATGACCTGATTATGATTTTCGCTTTTGCTCCTATAGCAGGATTTCTTTTAGGTGTTACAGATATAGCTGTACCCTGGAATACTCTCCTTCTATCCGTAGTTCTCTATGTTGTCATTCCGCTTGTTGCGGGAGTATTGACCCGCAGAAGCATTGACAACAAAAACGACCATTCCAAACTGAATACCTTGCTGGCACGTCTAAAACCTTGGTCAATGATCGGGCTACTAGCAACGGTTATATTATTATTTGGCTTTCAGGCAGAGATCATTCTATCTCAACCGGAGGTCATTGCTTTAATCGCGATCCCTTTGCTGATTCAAACCTATGGTATTTTTGCCCTTGCTTATTTATGGGCTAAAAAGATGAAGCTTCCTCACAACATTGCAGCACCTGCCTGCATGATTAGCACATCTAATTTTTTTGAATTAGCCGTCGCTGTCGCAATCTCACTATTCGGCCTCCACTCAGGCGCAGCACTGGCAACCGTGGTCGGCGTGCTCGTCGAAGTTCCCGTTATGCTTAGTCTAGTTTGGTTCGCTAACCGCACTAGACATTGGTTTGGAGAGATCTAATGTTTGCAATATTTACACAATTAGCTGACTGGTTAACCTATTCAATCTTGAACTTATCCCCTGATTCAAAATTGGGCGATGCCGTACACTTTTTTATCGAAGATGTAACCAAGATCTACGCGCTACTCATCGTCATGATTTACTTTATTGCGCTCCTGCGCGCGTCGTTAAATATAGAACGCGTTAGAGATTACCTTTCGGGAAAAAACCGTGGTGTAGGCTATCTACTAGGATCAGGTTTTGGCGCGATTACACCTTTTTGCTCCTGCTCAAGCATACCTGTATTTCTTGGCTTTACCTCAGCAGGTATCCCCTTAGGCATCACTATGTCGTTCCTTCTCACTTCACCACTAATTAATGAAGTAGCGATCTTACTACTGATGAGTTTGCTCGGTTGGAAGTTCACTCTGCTCTATGTCGCCATAGGGATCTGCGTAGGCACAATCGGTGGTTTTTTCCTTGATAGCATTAAAGCCGAGCGCTGGTTACAGTCCTTTGCTGCAAAAGCCCTTGTCCAGGGACAGCAAAAAGACCAGCCTCAAAATGAAGGTACACCAGTAATTATGCCATTTTCAGAACGCCATCAATTTGCGAAAGATGAAACTTTCGAGATTTTTGGCCGCGTTTGGAAATGGGTCATTATCGGTGTTGGGTTGGGTGCCGCGCTGCATGGTTTTGTTCCCGACGGCTGGATAGAACAATACCTCGGAGATGGTCAATGGTGGTCAGTTCCCGCAGCGGTTTTATTAGGTATCCCGCTGTATTCCAATGCAACGGGTGTCATTCCTGTAATGGAAAGTTTAATTATTAATGGCTTACCTATAGGAACAACACTGGCCTTTTGTATGAGTACTGTTGCCGCAAGCTTCCCTGAATTCATTCTACTTAAACAGGTCATGCAGTGGCGACTATTAGCCACCGTATTTTTCTTATTACTCGTGTCATTCACTGTGGTTGGATGGCTATTTAATGCATTCTCTTCTTTTTTATAAGGTGATCTATGAAACAGATAAAAGTACTAGGTAGCGGCTGCAAAAAATGTACTAAAACGGCTGAATTAATCAACAAGCTTGCGCTTGAACAAGGCGTTTCTGTGAATGTAACAAAAGAGACAGATCCGCAAGTTATCATGGCTTACGGGGTAATGAGCACACCTGCCGTCGTTGTAGATGAGCAACTCGTCCACTCCGGCTCGATACCACATACAGAACAAATCCAAGCATGGTTAAGCGAAGGGTGAACCAGCGACGTTAAACATAGTGCATCAATACAAGAAAGCAGCACATTAACTTCGACACATTTAGCATTAATTTATAGACGTTATTCGATTTGAGGTTTTTATGACGATTAAAGTAGGTATCAATGGCTTAGGACGTATGGGACGGCTATCGTTTCGTGCTGCATTTGATTGGGATGATGTAGAATTTGTTCAATTTAATGATCCTGCGGGTGATGCTGCAACACTCGCTCACCTGATCACCTTCGATTCTGTGCACGGCCGCTGGCACCATGAGGCCCGCGCCGAAGGTTCAGATATAGTTATTAACGACAAACCTATTCATTGCACCCAAAACAAAGCGATCGCTGATACAGACTGGTCCAACTGTGATGTAGTCATTGAAGCTAGCGGTAAAATGAAATCGAAAGCCGCTTTACAGGATTACTTAAAACAAGGTGTAAAACGCATTGTTGTCACCGCACCGGTCAAGGAAGAAGGCGTGCTCAATGTGGTTATGGGTGTCAATCAGCACTTATATGACAAGACTATCCACTCAATTGTGACGGCTGCTTCCTGCACAACAAACTGCTTAGCCCCCGTTGTTAAAGTGATTCATGAAAAGCTTGGCATAGTACACGGCTCCATGACCACCATTCACGATATAACGAATACGCAAACCATCTTAGATGCGCCTCATAAAGATCTACGTCGTGCTAGGGCCTGCGGCATGAGCCTGATACCGACAACTACCGGTTCTGCAACGGCGATCACTCATATATTCCCTGAACTTAAAGGTAAGCTTAATGGCCATGCGGTACGTATTCCATTAGCTAATGCATCTTTAACTGATTGTGTATTTGAAGTCGGAAAATCCACAACTGAGACAGAAGTTAATCAATTACTCAAAGAAGCGGCCGAGAGCGAGTTAAAAGGAATTCTCGGTTATGAAGAGCGCCCCTTAGTATCAATTGATTACAAAACAGATCCTCGCTCTAGCATCATTGATGCGCTATCAACTATGGTTATCAATGGTACCCAAGTTAAACTTTATGCTTGGTATGACAATGAGTGGGGCTATGCAAATCGTACGGTTGAGCTCGTTCGCCTCGTTGGCCGCTCAGACAAAGAGTAACTGAGATGCAATTACTCGCGCAGCTATCCCCTCAAGTTCGCCAATATATAATCGTCACGGGTAATTATTGGGCATTTACCCTGACCGATGGCGCCTTAAGAATGTTGGTTATTTTGTATTTTTACGGGCTAGGCTATAGCCCGCTGGAAATCGCAATGCTATTCATCTTCTATGAGGTTTTTGGTGTAATCACCAACTTAATTGGCGGATGGCTGGGCGCGAGGCTAGGTCTAAACAGGACCATGAATATAGGTCTCTTTATACAGATAGTCGCTCTCGCGATGCTACTGGTTCCAACCAGTTTGTTGACAGTTCCTTGGGTTATGGGAGCACAAGCACTGTCAGGTATAGCTAAAGATCTAAATAAAATGAGCGCAAAAAGTGCTATTAAATTATTGGTTCCTGATTCAAAAAGCACTGAAAGCCAGTTATATAGATGGGTAGCTATTTTAACCGGTTCGAAAAATGCTCTAAAAGGTATAGGCTTTTTTCTGGGCGGTGCATTGCTAAGTCTTTTAGGCTTTGCGGGTGCCATATTAACTATGGCCATTGCATTAACTGGCGTATGGATATTGAGCCTAATCAGCCTTAAACAGCATTTAGGAAAGGCCAAAAGTAAACCGAAGTTCACAGCTATATTTTCCAAAAGCAGAGCGGTTAATTACCTATCTGCAGCACGCATGTTTCTTTTTGGCGCACGAGATATATGGTTTGTTGTCGCCTTACCTGTTTTCCTTGCCAACACCTTTGCTTGGGATCATTGGTATGTGGGCGGTTTTTTAGCGCTTTGGGTCATCGGCTATGGCATAGTTCAGAGCCTTGCCCCTAAAATCACAGGAAAAAACAAAGACCTTATGCCTGATGGAAGGCATGCAATTGCTTGGGCATTAGCGCTAAGCATCACACCTGCTATTATCGCCCTTGCCTTAACCTATGACTGGAATGTACAGATCGTTCTGATTAGCGGATTACTTGCGTTTGGGGCGCTCTTTGCCGTCAACTCTGCCTTACACAGTTATTTAATTGTCAGCTATGCCAGTGGCGACCGTGTATCACTAGATGTTGGTTTTTATTATATGGCCAATGCGATGGGTAGACTGATAGGCACAGTGCTATCGGGCTGGATTTATCAAGATTTTGGAATGGCTACATGCTTATGGATATCTAGCGCTTTTATTATTTTAACAGCGCTTATTTCTCTGGGCTTACCTAAAAATCAGACATCAAAACCGTTGGTAAACAACATCCAATACTAGAATATCCCACCAATTAATAAAAAGGCTAGCCAATATAAAACTGGCTAGCCTTCATCCAGAAAAATGCCACTGCTAAGTCATTTTCCCCTAAGATCGCTTTGCTAAATAATCTCATTCCAAAATCATATGCAAAGAAAATCTAAAAGCCGTCTAAATACGACTCTCAAAAACCATTACTACGCTTTTTTCACAAACTTAGATTTCAGCATCATATCGCCCACACCATCAACCTTACAGTCAATATCGTGATCGCCATCAACAAAACGCTTTATGGATGCTTTCGTTCCGATTTTAAGAACTTGTGATGAACCTTTAACTTTTAAGTCCTTGATTAAAGTGACTTTATCCCCTTCTAACAACGTATTGCCATTTGCGTCTTTAAGAGTCACTTCTTCCTCTTCACCGCTATCATTTGGATTCCATTCATATGCACATTCAGGACAGATCAGCATCTCTTGATCTTGATATACGTAGGCAGACTCACATTTTGGGCAATTAGGCAGACTCATTACGACCTCTCTTAGGGTGAAATTTGGATAATCACTTCTTTTGTCATTACAATTTTATTATAATCACATGATAATAGATTTACTAGAGTGTATACAGCATATGATCGCGATCAGAGATGCCTTTCAAGCGGGACTATTTTCGCATAAAAACTGGTTAAGAAATATTGTTGCTGGAACCATTGTTGGCGTCGTAGCACTGCCTCTAGCAATGGCATTTGCGATCGCTTCAGGCGTCAAGCCGGAACAGGGTATTTATACAGCCATAATCGCGGGTTTGGCGGTTTCTATTTTCGGTGGGAGCCGATTGCAGATCGCAGGCCCCACGGGTGCTTTCATCGTTATTTTGGCGGGAATCACCGCCGAATACGGTGTGTCTGGGCTGCAAATAGCAACGTTAATGGCCGGTTTTATTCTCATCGCTTTGGGCGTTGCTCGGTTGGGAAGCATCATAAAGTTTATCCCTGACCCTGTTATTGTGGGTTTCACCGCAGGCATCGCTGTCATCATCTGGGTAGGTCAATGGCAGGATTTTTTTGGCTTAGCTAAAGTCGACGGCCAACACTTTCACGAGAAGGCCATCAGCCTCTTCAACTTACTACCCGATTTCCATTTAGCCACTACCGCTTTAGCCATTTTATCCCTATTTTTGGTTATTATCACAGCACATATACCTGGATTAAAAAAAGTTCCGGGTCCTTTAGTTGCTTTGATTGTTATCACCCTTACCCAAGCAATATTTCAATTCGAAGATGTACGTACAATAGGAAGTGCATTCGGCGGGATACCACAAGGACTACCTGAGTTTTCAGTCCCCTCTTTCACTTGGCCGCAAGTCATCTCCTTAATTGGTCCGGCATTCACTATAGCTATGCTTGGCGCAATTGAATCCTTACTCTCAGCTGTCGTCGCCGATGGTATGTCAGGCACACGACACGACTCAAATCAGGAACTTGTTGGCCAAGGTATAGCTAACGTACTCACCCCTTTATTTGGTGGATTTGCAGCAACAGGCGCTATTGCCCGTACAGCGACCAATATCCGTAACGGTGGTAACAGCCCTATTGCCGGTATTGTTCACTCTGCTGTTTTGGTCATTATTTTGGTTTTATTAGCGCCACTGGCCAGTGACATTCCTCTTTGTGTTCTCTCAGCTATTTTATTTGTGGTTGCTTGGAATATGAGTGAAGTCAGACACTTCACAAAAATCATGACAAAAGCCCCCCGCGCTGATGTTGTTATTTTACTGGTTACCTTTTTCCTTACCGTTTTTGCAGACCTTGTTATTGCAGTCAATATTGGCGTTATTATTGCCACATTGCATTTTTTACGCCGAATGGCTTCCAGCGTGGAAGTATCCGTCTCTGAATCTAGTGATATTCATGCAGAACTGACTCACTTAGGCACCCAAAAACTTCCTGACTCAGTCCTTGTTTACTCTGTAGAAGGGCCTTTCTTCTTTGGTGCAGTTGAAACACTTGAGCGATCACTCGCGAACACCCATACAGACCCTCAATATTTGATCATTCGTCTTAAATGGGTTCCCTTTATTGACGCTACAGGATTACAAACATTAGAAGAGGTCATTAGCGCACTGCATAAACGTAATGTCATTGTTTTAATGTCAGGCGCGAACAAACGCGTAGAGCGCAAACTAAAAAAAGCAGGAATTGTCAGTTTAGTAGGTGAAGAGTACTTCTTTAGTGATTTTACTCAGGCGATTAGCAAACTGCTAAAAATGAACGATATTAAGCAGGATGACCGATTAATCATGAACAACTTTTTAGACGCTAGCCGCCAATACTTTGAAGATACGAGTAACCAACCAGATGGCAAAAAGGATTAGTCTGAGGTTGAGCTATCATCCTCAGCTTTACTCAAATAATCAACGCCATGCTGCTCAAGGTAACCTCGCATAAGTTGACGAACAACTTGGGAAGGGGTTAAATCTTGCGACGCACATAATTGCTCAAAAGCTTTCTTCTTTCTTGGATCGAGCAGAACAGTAAAGCGAGCAGTTTTAGATTCCATATTCGTTTCCGTTGGCTGGATATTATAATTTGATTATAATATCCAGCCAAAAATAAAGGAAGTCTATCACTACAGGGAAAATGGCAATCTCCCCCTTTTCGCCAATCAAAAACCCTAATCCCTTCTCTATTTCACAACCTATACCTAAATCTAAATTTATAGAAGTAGAAAAATACTCTACCCCTATCCTAGGTATAAAAAACCGCCTAACTGCGACATTTTGCCTCGCCTTACTTAACCCTCTCTGGGGTATAATATCGTTATGGCTAATCATCGCGACAATCTATTACAGCTTTCTTATATTCGTTCAGTCACACTGTTTGGTCAGTGTCTTGCTGTTATCTTCGCTATTTATGGCTTACACGCAGATTTAAATGTTTGGAAAATCAGCTCAACCTTAGGAACTTTAGCCCTCCTAAACTTAATCACCTACGCACGACTTTTTTCACCTTGGCCGGTTACTGAACCTGAATTTTTTACTCAGCTTATAGCCGAGATGTCATTATATGGCGCTCTACTATTTCATACCGGGGGCGCAACAAACCCCTTTATCTTTTTATTACTAGTCCCGCTTATTATTGCCTCAGCGACACTCTCTAAACGATATGTGTGGCTTATCGCTCTTATGATCGTCGTCATTTATAGCTCCTTACTGTTCTACTACGAACCCATTTTCAAACTAGGTGACAGCCACCAGCACCGTGTTATGGAGCTTTTTGATATACATATTGTAGGCATGTGGATTAACTTTTTACTGACAGTGTTAGTGATTACTTACTTCATTGTTAGAATGCGCCAATCCATGCAACACCAGCAGGAAAAGCTGGAACAAGAAAGAGAAAAGCATATCCAGGATCAACAGCTATTATCATTAGCAACCATGGCTGCAGGCACCGCACACGAACTCGGCACTCCCTTGAGCACTATGCAAGTGCTACTAAAAGAACTTGAATATGAACATAAGCAAAACCCCGAATTACAAGAAGACCTCCAATTGCTTTACCAGCAAACGGAGATCTGTGCCGATCGCTTAAAGCAGATGACTCAAAGTGTTAAAGATGAACATTCGACAACACAGTGGATCCCAGCAACTGAGCTTATTGAGGACACTTTAGAGCAACTAATGGTGCAGCGCCCTGAGGTCAGCAAGAGCTATACAGTGATGGGACTAGGTGATGCACCCTATCTCAGCTGCACAACATCACTCAAACAATCATTACTGAATCTGCTTAATAATGCAGCGGATGCAAACCCAAAAAATCTTCAAATAGAATTAGATTGGGATCAACAACAAACCTACTTCCGCATTCATGATTGGGGACCCGGTATTAGCCTTGAACAAAGTGATAACTTAGGCAAGCCGTTTATTACCACTAAAGGCAAAGGATTAGGCATTGGCCTATTCTTAACCGCCACAACGCTAGCCCGTTATGATGGTGATGTTCGTTTATATAACCATTCCGAAGGGGGGACATTAACAGAAGTTACTCTCCCAATAAGGAAAAAAACATGACTAAGCGCTTCCTTATTGTCGATGACGATCCAACATTTACCCGGGTTCTATCCCGTGCCATGACTCGCAGGGGGTTTGATGTTCAAGTCGCACGAAGTGCGGAAGATACAGCACTGCTGATCGAGAATTGGATACCGGACTTAGCAACTGTCGACCTAAAAATAGAGGGTAGTTCAGGTTTAAGTATTATCCCTCACCTGAAAGAAAAAAATGCAGAGATGCGGATTCTAATGCTAACCGGCTACGCCAGCATAGCGACTGCAGTAGAAGCGATTAAACTTGGAGCAACACAGTACTTACCCAAGCCAGCTGACGCTGAGCAAATCTTAGCCGCCTTAGATCAAGTGGAAGCCGATGCTGAGCGTGAAGTTACTGAACAACCTATGTCAGTTAATCGCTTGGAATGGGAACATATTCAAAAAGTACTTAACGAACATGAAGGCAATATATCAGCCACGGCACGCGCGTTAGGGATGCACCGTAGAACCTTACAACGGAAATTAGCTAAACGTCCCGTCAAACGTTAATCACTAAGCAAACCTTATTGATCATCAATATAAGCTTTAGCATCAAAGCCTCTCACCCAATCAGGATGAAAAACCAACATCCCGGTCAAAATAATCCCATTCATCAGCCCCTCAGGAAACATAATAAGCGGCAAATAACGTAGATACTCTAAGAAAACCTTTTCCAGACTGTACACACCATCTAAAACTAACACCGAGCTCGCAAGCAACCCTGCTCCAGCGGAAGATAAACCGGCTCCGAAAAAGCCACAAAGAAAAAGAAAGACAAAAAAGTTCTTACTTAGTTTTTTATCCACAAACCTATGAACGAAACAGGTAATAGCCACAGGGCAAAGAATGGAACACACGCCACTTAAAAACAAACTATCCCAGCTTTCTCGACCGATGATTCCCATACTTAACAAAGCCACAGTCCCTGATAAGATCGCTAGATCCCAGCCAAAAACCAGTGTCATCATCGTCACGCCTAAAAAATGAATCCCTAAACCCGGCGAAATTCCTGCCCGCATAGACCAGAGAACCACCAATAAAACGGTTGCTCCACCCAGCATGTGCTGTAAGGTTTTATTATCTAAGAAGACACGCCAAGGGGTATTGCGTAAAGCAAACCCTAAAGCAAAAAGATAAACCACTCCCCCTAGAAACAACCAAGGAGCCGTTATTAATCCATTAGTGAAACTCATAATATATCTTCATATCAGTGTGCTTAAGATTGTTACAGCATTAAACTAAGCAGGAGCGCATCTTCTCGAACCGTAGGAGACTCTAACGAAACGTAGTAACCTTTACGCCGACCTTCTTCAATAAATCCAAAACTATTATACAACGATCGCGCTACAAGGTTTGACTCTCGAACCTCCAACATCAAACGCTTTATTTGCTGCTCTTCAAGTAAGGGCATACAAGCGGCTAACAGCTGCTGGCCTAACCCTTCACCGCGATGTTGAGAATCAACAGCGATCTGCAATAACTCAGCCTCATCCAACAAAGTGCTCAGCAAAATAAACCCGACAAGATCTGGCGCAAATATCCCTAAAGAGATCCCACGCGGATGTTCCAGCTGTCTGACAAGTTGAGTTTGAGACCAACCCCCTACAAAACACTCGTTTTCCAATTGGATAAGTGCCGATAAATTGGCGGCCGTAAGCGGTTGAATAATCGCCATTATGTTATGGAAGCTTTGCTAATAACGGCTGCAAATCGGTCCAAAGCTGTTTTTTAATGCCAGGTAACTGCATCGCTTCGGTCAAACTATGACTCGCTATGGCTTTAATACCCGCCCGTACCTCAAAACAGATACCTTTCAGCTGCTCAAGTGGCTCTTGACGCTCCATTACCATTTGAACAGCGATCTCACCAAATAGTAAAACTGCTTTAACAGGATGCGCCTGCAACTCCTTACTCAACTTATGCTGTACCGCAATAGCGGCCTGTTTATAGCCTTGATCTAAGGTTTTGCTTGCAAACATAGGCCAAGGCAGCATAAAAGCGGATCCTTGCTCACCCCTAAAACCAAGAGCAGCCGCAATTGCGATGGCCAATGCTTGATAGTTATCCCCAAAATGCCCTCCTTGGGGAGGTACACTATCAATCACTAACAACTCTCCAATCCTGAAATAAGCTAACTTAAATCGTGGTGGCTCAAGATCAGTATCTACCTGCACACTTGCGGCGGCATCATCCTCACTCACTCCCACCTCAACAATAGGTGACGAAGGTGCGGATACAGCTGGTGATAGCGAAGGTGTCTGAACAGAAGGAGATGGCGCTGCTGTTTTCTCAGCAGGCTCAGCAACCGCTAAGCCTAAAGCAGCTCTAGCTTGTGACATCCCTTGCTGAGCAGTTGCCACAGAGGCGGTAGAACCACGGGTTTGAGTTTGAGGTGAAGAACTACCTTTAGATGCCCCCTGCTGCCCCAAAGCCGAACGAGCACTTGCGACCCGATCAGACTCAAAAGGAATATCTGGCGCTGGATATCTAAAGTCAGATACCCACTCCGCCGAATCAGCAGCATTAGGTAATACAGCACAAGGCAGCCAACTAGAGACCCCTAGGGCCTCTAAATATTGATGACGAAGCTGCTCTTGCTCCATATTGACGATCTAAACCTTCACTGTTTGTTATACTTGGGGATGCGCTTTCTGAACGTTTGCTTCAAGCATGTTCAGCGCATGGATATAAGCCTTAGCTGAAGCGATAATAATATCAGTATCTGCGCCTAAACCATTAACAATACGCCCACCTTTTTCAAGACGAACAGTTACTTCACCTTGAGAATCAGTGCCTTCAGTAACGGCATTCACCGAATAGATCTGTAAACTAGCACCCGAGTTAGCGATAGATTCGATCGCTTTAAACGTCGCATCCACTGGACCACTCCCTTCAGCTTCTGCCGTTTTCTCTTGATCACCGACTTGTATCACTATAGTCGCTGTTGGCGTTTCACCTGTTTGTGATACCACCGACAAACTGCTTAGTTTGAATTGCTCGCTGCTTGCTGCTGCACGTGTATCACTCACTAGAGCAACCAGATCCTCATCAAAGATCTCATGCTTTTTATCGGCAAGCTCTTTAAAACGCGAAAAGGCATTATTCAATTCAAGGTCAGAGGACAGCGATGTACCTAACTCCTCTAAACGACTGCGGAATGCAGCACGCCCAGAGTGCTTACCCAACACCATGCGGTTAGTATTCCAGCCCACATCCTGAGCTGTCATAATCTCATAAGTTTCACGGTGCTTAAGTACACCATCCTGATGAATACCTGATTCATGGGCAAACGCGTTAGCCCCCACAATTGCCTTATTTGGCTGCACAGGAAAACCAGTAACACTAGAAACTAAGCGAGAAGCTGGAACAATCTGAGTGGTATCTATATTAGTCGAAACACCCAAAGAATCTTTACGTGTCCGAATCGCCATAACGATCTCTTCAAGCGAAGCATTACCTGCCCGCTCACCTAAACCATTAATCGTACATTCAACCTGACGCGCACCGGCTCCCACCGCAGCAAGAGAGTTAGCCACAGCCAAGCCTAAATCATTATGACAGTGCACTGAAAAAACCGCTTTATCCGCATTAGGGATACGTTGAATCAGCTGTCCTATAGTATTCGCAAACTCACCCGGAACTGCATAACCTACAGTATCTGGGATATTAATAGTGCGAGCACCCGCATCAATCACTTTTTCGATGATTCGACACATAAAATCAAGCTCAGAACGGCTGGCATCTTCTAATGAGAACTCAACATCGTCAATCAAATTACGTGCTCGAGTAACCGCTTTAACCGCTTGTTCTACCACTTGATCAGGCTGCATCTGCAGCTTGTACTTCATATGAATAGGCGAGGTTGCAATAAAGGTATGGATACGCCCCATTGCCGCATTTTGTAGCGCTTCGCCTGCACGATCAATATCGGCATCTAAAGCACGGGATAATGAACAGATACGACTTTCAGTTACTGTATCAGCAATCGCCTTAACCGATTCAAAGTCCCCTTGACTGGCAATAGCAAAACCAGCCTCAATCACATCGACTCGCATCTTCTCTAACTGCATGGCAATACGCAGTTTCTCGTCACGAGTCATGGACGCACCAGGACTTTGCTCACCGTCACGTAAGGTTGTATCAAATATAATTACACGATTATCATTATTCATTAGGAGCGCTCCAAACCAACTCACCAGCGATCAATATTTACTATTATCGCCACTCTCTAAATTCTTTACAAAAACTGGACAAAAAAGGGCACTAGAGAACTATACTCTAAGTTCCAAAAAATAGTTTTTAATAGCTAAAACTGGCTATCTTATGGAAATAGCAATCTGCGTTGTAATACTCTTTATATAACCTATTACTTGGCTATAAAAGTAGGGATATGCGTGGTTACCCAGTGACCACCCACTATAGCGCCGGAGCTATGTTTTGCAACCAATGTTTACCTCTTAATACAACAAAAGAAGATCATCATGGATAAAGAATTCGATCGCCCAATAAACCGAAAAGGAACCGCCAGCCAAAAGTGGGAAAAGTACGGTGATAGCGACATTTTGCCAATGTGGGTTGCCGATACTGACTTCATGTCTCCTCCATGCGTAATCAACGCACTGAAGGAGCGTATAGATCATGGTATTTTTGGTTATACCGTCGTTCCTAGCGAATTAAACCAGCTAGTCATACAGCGTATGCAAACCTTATATCATTGGGAAATAGATGCAGACTCAATCATCTGGCTACCCGGACTTGTATGCGGACTAAACCTTGCCTGTCGTGCGGTTGGTAAAAGTGGTGATAGCGTCATCTCACCAAAACCTATCTATCCCCCATTTATTTCATCGCCGCGACTATCCAATAGAGAGGTATGCACAGTCCCACTGAAAAAAGTGGATCAACGCTTTATCCTTGACTTAGAGGCACTAGAAAAGAACTTAACTGATCGCACTCGCTTACTTCTCTTTTGCAACCCTCATAATCCAGGGGGAACGGTTTACAGACAAGAGGAACTCGAAGCACTTGCCAGCCTTATTATCAAACATAACCTTTATGTCTGTTCCGATGAAATCCATTGCGACCTTATCTTAGAAACGGGATTAAAACATACCCCTCTCGCTTCACTAAATGAAGAGATTGCTCAACGCACCATTACCCTCATGGCACCCAGCAAAACCTACAATATCGCAGGGCTTGGCTGCTCTTTTGCCATTATCAAAGATAAAAAATTACGCCAGCAGTTCATAAACGTGCGCAAAGGCATAGTCCCTGATGTCAATCTACTCGGCTATACCGCGACAATGGCCGCTTATAAAGATGGGGATGAGTGGAACAAAAAACAGCTCGACTACCTACGCAGCAACCGTGATTACCTGCAAAAGGAGATCAACTCGATCCCTGGACTTAAACTACTCCCTATCGAAGCAACCTATCTTGCATGGATCGATGTATCCGGTGCTAAGTTAACTAACCCTGCACATTTTTTTGAACAAGCGGGGGTTGGCATGTCTCCAGGCCGTGACTTTGGCGACGAGAACTATATGCGCTTAAATTTTGGTTGCCCAAGAAGTACATTAGAAGAAGCCGTACACCGTATTAAAACGGCCTTACTTAATGAGTTGCCAGCTTAAGGGAAAAGTCACACTCGGTAAGTGAGCCACCCTTATTCGCCATCTAACTCACTAAGCTTTTGAATAATCAAAAGGGATGACCTCAGCAATAGAACCCGCATTTAATGCAAGCATTAATAAGCGATCAACACCTAAGGCAACTCCAGCACAATCGGGCAAGCCTGCTTCCAGCGCCTCGACTAAGCGATAATCTAAGGGGCGCTGCGGAAGCTGCAATCGTTCTCGGTGTGTTTGATCAATCTGCAAACGCTTCTGTTGTTCTTGTGGATCGGTCAGCTCATGATAGCCATTAGCCAATTCAACACCGTTCACAAACAACTCAAACCGCGCCGCAACCCATCCACCAGCACTATTTTTCCGCACCTTCGCAAGCGCAGCTTGAGAGGCTGGGTATTCAGTGACGAAAATCGCAGCGACCTTTTTTAGCTGAGGCTCAATTACATGGGAGATCAAAAGGTTCAACCACGTATCAGGGTCATCATCTTGCAGCGTTATATCCACATATTTTTTGGTTTCAGCAACCAAACGATCAACTCCCACCAGCTCTGGGCGAAAACCTAAATAACGCATAAAAAGGTCTGAGTAGGTAATTCTCTCTATACTTTTTAAGCCCAAAATAGGTACCACTAACGCTTCTACTTCATCCATTAACTGATGATCATCATAACCGGGCTGATACCACTCCAACATAGTAAACTCAGGGTTGTGGCGGCTGCCATACTCACCATTGCGAAACACTTTGCTCATTTGATAGATAGCGCCACTACCCGCAGCCAGTAGACGTTTCATCGCATATTCAGGTGATGTTTGAAGATAATAGGTTTGCTCATCAACACCAACGACAGGACAATAGTTAAGCTCAAAACTATCGATAAAAGGATCACTTACGGCACACTGCGACATCACTGGCGTATCAACTTCTAGCACATCTAATTGCTTAAAAAAGTCGCGAATATGATCAAAAAGCTGCGCCCGATGACGCAAGTTTTCAATTGTTGCCGATGGCCGCCAGTCACTCATACTCTCTCACTTAATCATTACACAAAAACAAACCATAAAATCCCGCACCAATAAAAACGGCAGCCTAAGCTGCCGTTTTTACTAACGATTCGATCAATTACGCACGAGAAACATATTCACCTGTACGTGTATCAATTTTCAGCACTTCGCCTTGATTGATAAACAACGGAACACGAACAATCGCACCAGTAGCTAAAGTTGCCGGTTTAGATCCACCTTGCGCCGTATCGCCTTTTAGGCCTGGATCTGTTTCAACAACCTCTAACTCAACGAAATTAGCTGGCATCACAGCAATTGGATTACCGTTAAACAAAGTTACCGTGACGGAATCCTGCTCTTTTAACCATGGTTTAGCATCAGACACAGCATTTTCATCCGCACCCACCTGCTCAAAGGTATTCGGATCCATAAAGTACCAAAGCTCACCATCGTAGTATGAATACTCCATTGTCGTATCCATAACATCTGCTGCTTCAACACTTTCACCCGATTTGAAAGTACGCTCCCAAATACGACCCGACATTAAGTTACGCAACTTAACACGTGTAAATGCTTGTCCTTTACCCGGCTTCACAAATTCAACGTCAACCATTGAACATGGATCACCATCGATCATTACTTTCATACCGTTCTTGAACTGGTTAGAAGAAAAATTCGCCATAATGTCCTACGCATCTCTTATAATTTGCTATTCAACTAACATCGCTGTCAGCAGTAAAATTGACAGACATTCTACTAGAAAGGAGAATGCGAGCAACTTCCAGCTGCCATTCTGCCGAAAAACACTATGAATTCTGTCCCAAAAACGACCAAAATCAGTGAAACAGCGATTCAGATTGGCGAAAACACTCCGTGGCAGCACCTATTAAGCCATACTATTAACAGCCCAAAAGCATTATTACAAAGGCTAGAGCTTTCTGAAAGCTACCTTGATGGGGCCATCGCTGGTGCAAATGAATTTCCCCTTAAAGTACCCGAACCTTACCTAGCCAAAATAAAAAAAGGGGACCCACAGGATCCATTACTACGACAGATTTTACCTTTAGATGCCGAGTTAGACGCTATTCCCGGCTACGTTATCGACCCATTAGCGGAGATGAGCGCTAATCATCGTGATGGCTTAATTCATAAATACAAAGGCCGTGTGCTACTCATCCTCAGCGGCGCTTGCGCAATCAACTGCAGATACTGTTTCCGCCGGCACTTTCCTTATCAGGAAAACCGTTTAGGCCCTGAACAATGGCAAGAGATACTGGCTTATTTGACAGCCGACCCGAGCATCAGTGAAGTTATCTTTTCAGGCGGTGATCCGCTAGCCACTAGCGATGAACGCTTAGCCCGCATGATTAAAGATCTTGAGCAGATCCCGCACTTAAAACGGCTACGTATCCACACTCGCTTACCTATTGTGATCCCCCAAAGAGTAACAACATCACTGACAAGAATCCTGAAAGAGTGCCGCTTTGATACCGTGATGGTTTTACACGCAAACCATCCAAATGAACTAGACGAGCAGACAGTTAAGATAGTCACAGCACTAAAAAGTGCTCAGGTAACCGTACTTAACCAAGCAGTGCTATTAAAAGGCGTCAATGACAGCGTTGATACATTACAAGAGCTAAGCGAAACCCTTTTTCACTATGGTGTTTTACCTTACTACCTTTTCACCTTAGATCCCGTTCAGGGAGCCGCACATTTCAACATTAGCGATACGGAAGCCCTTGCACTATTTGAAAAACTGCAAAATATACTCCCAGGTTACCTGCTACCTAGGTTAGCTCGCGAAATCCCAGGTAAAGGCTCAAAAACTTTATTAAAGCCTTAGCCTTAGATAACAAAACCGCTTTGCTTCAAAAATAGATCTTCTGAAACCAAGAATACTGCCGATAACAAATTATCTAAGTGCAAAAGGTGATTTTATGCGTATTTCTGCCTCAGATATCTCATTTGATACACAAACTAACAGCCAAACATACACTCATATCAGGGAACAACTTACTGAAGGCTACGTGCTTACAGGGAGCAACTTCAGTAAAAACAATCTCATCGCAGGAACACATACAGAACAAACACGAACAGAAACAACAAACCAGATCACAGAAACGCCTACCTATTCAGATCTCAGGCAAGACGCAGCACGAGAGAACGTTGGAAAATATACGCTAGACCAGCTACTGACTAATATCACAGGCAGAGATAGCACGAGTCTCTTTGAACTCACGCCTGAAGATAAAATGAAGATAGAGTTGTTAAAAAAGATTTATGAACATCTAACAGGAAAAACCTTCCACAGCGGCGTACTCGACCTATCCAATACAAGCACTAATAGCGGAAACATAGAAAACCCGTCCTCAGAGAGTAGCTCGACATCATCCGCTATATCGCTCGCTACAGAGGTAGGCGCTGTTGAATATGGTTTAGATTACCGCTACACGGAAACCACCGAACACCAAGAGCAACTACAATTCCAAGCTAAAGGACAAGTGAGAACAGCGGATGGCAAAGTGATCGATTTAGATCTACAACTCAACCTAAGCCGCTCAGCCAGTGAAAGCGAAAGTCTACATATACGTATGGGCGCTGCACTGAAAGACCCATTAGTAATCAACTTTTCTGGTCAAGCAGCAGAATTAACAGCCAATAAAATTAGTTTTGATATAGATATGGACGGTGATCAAGAATTAATTCACCAACTATCTGAACAGAGTGGCTACATCGCACTTGATCATAATGGTAATGGCCAAATTGATGATGGCAGCGAGTTATTTGGTGCATCCAGTGGCAACGGTTTCAAAGAACTTGCCGCTTATGATGATGATCACAATGGTTTTATTGATGAAAATGATGACGCTTGGGATAAATTACGTATCTGGGTTCAACATGATGATGGTAGTAGCAGTTTGTTTACCTTGGCAGAAAAAGATGTAGGCGCACTCTATTTAGGTTACACCGATACTGATTGGGATCTTAATGCAGGGCCTAATAGTGACGAAATAGCAGGTAAAGTACGCGCAACAGGGCTATTTTTAACAGAGAGCGGCGATACTGGAACCTTACAACAAGTTGATTTAGTTATATAAAATGTAAAAAATTAACATCTTAACTTGACGACAACAGTGATGTTTAATAGCATCAAAAGCACTTATACGAACGTCGCGTATATGGATATCAAAGGAAACGCGAATGCAGCCCTCCTCTCAAGCCTCACCTAAAAGTTACGCTATTGCTGTTTCTCTCTCCGCAATTTTTGGTGTTATGGGTATACATCACTTCTATCTTGGCCGATATATTGAAGGCATCATCGATTTTAGTCTCTTTGCATTGACCATCTATTTTTACGCCAACGGTGAACTGCTCTGGGCTGGCGCTTTCTTTGCTATAGATAGCATCCACACATTTATTATTACCATAATGCTCCTAACAGGATCATTTAAAGACGGCCAAGGAAAGTACGTTTGCTACCCAGGCCAAAAGCTAAAAACCCCATTTTAAGGATAAGAAAAATGACTGAACCAACAACAGTAAATGCAGCACCTGAAGTTATCGTTAGCGAAAAAGGCTTCGTTCCTACTTTGTTACTTTGCTTCTTTTTAGGCGTATTAGGCGTTCATCGCTTTTATGTAGGAAAAGTTGGTACAGGCATACTTATGCTGCTGACATTAGGTGGGTTAGGCATCTGGTCGCTTGTAGACTTCATCATGATCGCTGTTGGATCTTTCAAAGACAAAAACGGTCATACGATCAAGCCAGCCTAATACAACTCGGCGCTACGTGCCTTATACAGCACGTAACGCCACCTTCCTTTCAATTACAAATTTACTTGCTTCGGTACCGCTTGGCCTTTGTACCAATTTTTCATATCGATCCGTGCATTGATCGTATCAATCCGGTGCTGCAGTTTTGGATGACTAAGCAACCATGTCGGCAGCTTTTCAGTTTCATCTTTCGCTGCATATTGTTCCTGCATAATAGTGAAAAACGTCGTCGCACCCGCAACATGCCCATAATGGCGCTGCAATGTATCTAACGCGGCTAAATCAGCGCTTCCCTCCTGACCCCGACTAAACACCAGCATTCCCAACTCAGAACCTGTATTAAAAACGGTGCCGGGATCACCGGCAAAAAAACTATAAGCCACCTGTAAAGCAAGGCCACGACTCACGCTCACAATAGGGTCTCTATGTTTTACATGTGCGATCTCATGGGCCAGCACCATTGCAAGTGCATTTTCATTGGGCATCGCCTCCACCAATCCACGTAAAACAAAAATATTACCCCCTAAGGTCGCAAACGCGTTGATCTCTGGCGTGTCGAGGTAATGAACGTTTATGCGAACAGGCTCATCAAACCCACTTTTAGCGGAGAGATCATCCACAATATTCTGTAAATATCGCTCTACACGCTGCTCCTCCGCGTCAAGGGTATTGTATTTTTCAAATAGGGATTCATATGGTTTAACAAAACGCGCTTCAGCACTTAATGGCACATGGATCAGCAAACGATCAGCAAACCAGATAACGGCCACAACTAAGCCTATAAAAAGGGCTATACCTAACAGCAACCAGCGCATAAAAGATTTTACCTGCTGGTCATGTGAATCAGGGAGTTGATAACTGTTAGAATCGCCGTAAGACATAATATAAACCTTTAGTAATAAGGCGATAAATATCACCATGAAGTGCTCAGTTGTGGATATTAACTAATTCTTACCTTTTCGGTGCTGGCGGCATAGGAAATGCCGCCACGACGCCTTTAGCTTCAGTGATTTTTGCCACACCTTCTTGCTCGACTTCATCGATTCTAATAATCCCATTAAGTGGAATAAAAGAGCGTTTAACACCGCTGAATTTTGCCTTTAGTTTCTCCTCGCTAGGATCAACGACCAATTCAGAGCGGTTGCCAAATACAAAGCCTTCGACCTCTAAAAAACCCCACATATCACTTTGATAAACATGTTCCGCATAAATCTCAAACACTTGATCTTCATTTACAAAAATAACACGATAAAGACGATCACCCTTAGCCATAGCCTACCTTTTGCTATATTTTTATCAAAAACCGAGTCTATAAAATAACTAACTGCCTCCTTAAGTAAGGGCAGGATCCTCTTTTTCAAGATATACCACGCTATATCAGAAGCTAAAGCAACTGGATAAAAAAAGCCTAACCTCAACCACTCTTCAACCTGTTCATTATCTAGTCGCTTCAGTATAATGCCCGGTCCTTTGATAGGCTTGTCACTTTATTGACAATCCAACGATACACGCTAGATACAGGTGAACAATGGCGAAGAAGCTATTTATTAAGACTCACGGTTGTCAGATGAACGAATACGACTCTGCGCGTATGGCTGACCTTCTGGGAGAAAGTCATGAACTAGAGCTAACAGAAGATGCTAATGAGGCAGATGTTCTGTTGCTTAACACCTGTTCTATTCGTGAAAAGGCGCAAGAAAAAGTGTTCCATCAATTAGGACGCTGGCGCAAACTGAAAGCAAAAAATCCTGATATAAAGATAGGTATTGGTGGCTGTGTCGCAAGCCAAGAGGGTAACAATATCCTCAAGCGTGCCCCTTATGTGGATATGATTTTTGGCCCGCAGACCTTGCACCGCCTACCCGAAATGATTAATGAATCAGATGCAGGCGGCGTTGGTATTGTGGACGTTTCCTTCCCTGAGATCGAAAAATTTGACCACCTTCCCGCACCTAAAGTAGAAGGGGCTGAAGCCTTTGTTTCCGTTATGGAAGGCTGTTCAAAATATTGTACGTTCTGCGTAGTCCCATACACCCGCGGTGAGGAAGTCAGTCGACCGCTAGATGATGTCATTACAGAGTGTGTCGAGCTAGCGGAGCAAGGTGTACGCGAAGTCAATTTACTTGGCCAAAACGTAAATGCTTATCGCGGCGAAACCCATGACGGGGATACAGCTGATCTAGCTGAACTTATTCGCTGCGTTGCCGCAGTTGATGGTATTGACCGTATTCGGTTTACCACCAGCCATCCTGTCGAGTTTACAGATAGCCTTGTCGAAGCCTATGCAGAAGTACCTGAACTGGTGAGTTTTCTTCATCTACCAGTACAAAGTGGCTCTGATAAGATCTTAATGGCGATGAAGCGAGGCCACTCTGCACTGGAGTATAAGTCTAAAATCCGCAGTATCCGTAAAGTACGTCCTGATATTGAAATATCCTCTGATTTTATTATTGGCTTCCCAAATGAATCTGATGCCGATTTCGAAGCCACAATGAAACTGATCGAAGATATAGGCTTTGATAACAGCTATAGCTTTATCTACAGCCGTCGTCCCGGCACTCCCGCTTCAGATCTACCCGATAATATCGATGACGAAACTAAAAAACAGCGACTAAAAATACTGCAAACCCGTATTGTTCAAAACGCCCAGCAGATCAGTCGCAAGATGGTCGGTACGACACAACGTATCCTCGTCAACGGCTACTCTAAAAAAGATCCCGGACTACTGTCAGGCAGAACAGAAAATAATCGTGTAGTGAACTTCCGCTGCGATAATCCAGATCTAATCGGTCATTTTGCCGATGTAACTATCGTCGACGCATACGCTAACTCCCTAGTAGGTGAGCTACTATGTTCGGAACTAGACGATAACTTCCCACAAAAGGCGGGCTTAGCTTGAGCACTGCACAATCAATAAAACTGACACTTGAACCAGAAAATGCCGATTTTTTGGCAAACCTTTGTGGGCCATTTAATGAGCACCTCAAATTATTGGAAAAACGCTTAGGGGTTGAGATCCGCAACCACGGTAACCATTTCCAACTGCTCGGCGATATCGACATTATCAAAACAGTATCTGGAATGCTGGAAAACCTTTATAAAGACGCCGTTCAAGAGAAGCGCTTATCACCCGATCAAATTCATCTACTGATCCAGCAAAGCGGTATAGAGCAGATAACGAGCAACCCAGCAGTAACAGATATCGATATCAGCATCCGCACCAAAAAAGTATTAATCCGTCCTCGCGGTGAAAACCAACAAGGCTATGTCCGCTCTATTCTACAACACGACATTAACTTTGGTATTGGCCCTGCTGGGACAGGTAAAACCTATTTAGCGGTAGCTTGTGCTGTAGATGCCCTTGAGCGTGAAGAAGTTGACCGTATTCTATTGGTTCGTCCTGCCGTCGAAGCGGGCGAAAAGCTAGGCTTTCTACCGGGCGATCTCAGTCAAAAAGTCGACCCTTATCTGCGCCCTTTATACGACGCTCTCTACGAGATGCTCGGCTTTGAACGAGTAGGTAAATTAATAGAAAGAAATGTGATTGAGGTCGCGCCACTTGCATTTATGCGTGGTCGAACACTCAACAACTCTTTTGTTATTCTTGATGAAAGCCAAAATACCACAAGAGAACAGATGAAGATGTTCCTGACCCGTATTGGATTCGGCACAACCGCTGTGATCACTGGTGATATTACCCAAGTCGACCTACCAAAAGGTACTCGATCCGGCTTAATCCATGCCATGCAAGTGTTAGATGGGGTAAAAGATATAGGGTTCACACAATTCACCGCTAAGGACGTTGTTCGCCACCCCTTAGTTCAACATATAGTGCGTGCCTACGATCGTTTCGAAAAACAAGACAGCTCTCAGGATAAACCTTTATGAGTTTTGACTGCGACGTACAATATGAAATTGAAGGAACGCTGCCATCTGAAGCTCAATTCAATAAATGGGCAGAAGCCGCTTTATCGACTCAAATTAAAGAGGGTGAGCTATGCATACGTATAGTCTCTCCCGAAGAGAGCCAGACACTCAACAACACCTACCGAGGCAAAGATAAACCCACTAATGTGTTATCTTTCCCATTTGAAGTACCAGAAGGTATTCCACTGCAGCTACTAGGTGACCTAGTTATCTGTGCCGATGTCGTTGAGAAAGAAGCACATGAGCAAAACAAAGCGCCATTCGACCATTGGGCCCACATGGTTGTACACGGCTGCTTGCATCTTATCGGTTTCGATCATATAAATGACGCTGAGGCTGAAGAGATGGAAAGCCTTGAAAAAAAGATTCTTGCCAGCATAGATATTGCTGATCCCTACCGGGAAGAAAACTAACTAAGGACAAACATAAACACCATGAGCGAAGATCGATCGGGACAAAACAAAGGCTGGTTCGACAAACTAACCCATGCATTTAGTGATGAACCAAGAAGCCGAGAAGACCTGTTAACCGATTTACGTCAGGCCTCCGATGACAACCTACTAGACAGCGAAGCCCTCACTATTATGGAGGGAGCGATGCAAGTCGCTGACATGCAAGTTCGCGACGTTATGATTCCACGCTCCCAAATGGTTGTCGTTGAAGCGGACCAAACACCGAAAGAATTTCTACCTATTATTATATCTAGCGCCCACTCCCGCTTTCCGGTTATCGGGGAAACACCCGATGAAGTACAAGGGATCTTGCTAGCTAAAGATTTATTACCCTTAATACTTGAAGGAAACCTTGAGCAATTTGATCTAAAAAGTAAGCTCCGTAACGTTACTTTTATCCCTGAATCCAAGCGTTTAAATGTTTTGCTTAAAGAGTTCCGTGTGACTCGCAATCATATGGCTGTTGTTATGGATGAATACGGCGGCGTTTCAGGCTTAATCACCATCGAAGACGTGCTGGAACAGATTGTTGGCGAAATTGAAGATGAACACGACAGCGAAGAAGATGATGGCAACATCAAACCTTTCGATGACAACGCGTTTATTGTAAAAGCTTTAACACCGATTGATGATTTTAATGACTACTTCTCTATCTCCTTCCCCGATGAAGAGTTTGATACCATTGGCGGTATAGTTACTCAACAGTTCGGCCATCTTCCAAAAAAAGATGAATCGGTACAGATAGACGGTTTCCACTTTAAAATCCTATCCGCTGATACTCGACGCATTCGACTACTACAGGTTTCAAGAGAAGAGTAAGCACTATGCCTCTGCAATTTATTATATGTTTAATTGCAGGGGCACTGATTGCCCCTAGCCTAGCCCCTTTCAATATCCCCTATTTAGCGCTTTTTCCGCCGGCTATTCTTTACCTTTCAAGCTACAAAAAAAACAATAAACAAAGCGCACTACTTGGCTGGGCCTTCGGGTTAGGCTTTTTTGGTAGTGGTGTATCATGGGTTTTTGTTAGCATTTCAGAACATAGCCAAACGCCTTTACCTATAGCGATCGGCTTAACCGCACTCTTTGTAGCAGCTCTCGCTCTACTTTTTAGCGTGCAACTTTATCTCTGGAAAAAACTCTTTTCTGCTAGATTCTTAGCCGCTAGTTTTGTTGGCTTATGGCTACTCTTTGAATGGCTAAGAAGCTGGTTATTTACCGGATTTCCTTGGTTATATTTAGGTAACGCATCCTTAGACACCCCTTACCAGAATACCCTTTCTTTAGGCGGGATATGGTTAGCCAGCGCCGCTATATTAATCACAGCGCTAGCTATTGCAGAACTGTTAAGATCACGAAAACTACTCCCCCTGCTCATTGCCCCTCTCCCCCTAATCGGCAGCTACTTATTACCACTGCAATGGACAACACCTAACGAAGAAACGCTTTCAGTGGCTATAGTCCAACCTAATATTGCGCAGGCGGTTAAGTGGGATACAAACTACCGTGAAGATATACTCACTCAATATGAAACGCTCACAAGAGACCATTTAGATGCACAGCTAGTGCTCTGGCCGGAAACAGCCATTCCTTCGCTGTTCAGATATGCAGCAACACCTCTGGCTGAGCTACTCAACGATTTAGATACAAAAGGCACTACATTAATCAGTGGCCTGCCTAGCGCTATACCCGATCAGAACCATCCTAAGGGCTACCTTATCCACAACAGCCTAGCCGTACTGACGAGCGGCAGCGGTATTTACCATAAACAGCGCCTTGTTCCTTTTGGTGAATACGTACCTATGGAAAACTATATTCGAGGGCTTTTTGATTTTTTTAATCTACCTATGTCTAGCTTCTCACTCCCTAAAGCGCAGCAGCCTTTATTAAAAGTTGGTCAAGTCAAACTCAGTGCTGCCATTTGTTATGAGATCGCTTACCCAGAGTTGGTACGAAAAGCATCAAAGCACGCAGATATCATACTGACCGTCTCCAATGACACTTGGTTTGGTAGATCCATTGCACCCGCACAACATCTACAAATCGCTCGTGTAAGAGCGGTTGAAAATGGCCGCTGGGTAATACGTGGAACCAACAATGGCATTACAGCGCTGATTGATTCGGAAGGCAGCATAGTAGACCAACTACCACAATTTCGGGCAGCCGTTTTACGAGGGACAGCGCACAGCATGGAAGGGGAAACCCCTTTTCAGCGTTACGGATCACTACCAGTGTTACTACTAGCGCTTGGTTTAACTGTTCTATCTATGGGGCAACGCAGAAATCAAGATAACGCTAAGCGCTATCCCAATTTCAGGTAAGCCCATTTAAAGCTTACTTGTGAGGCCAAGGCGCTGACACGCGCTTGAAATAACCTTGCTCACACTCAGAACAAGGTTTGAGCTTTTCAGTTTTATATAAATTAAATTGAGTCCCACAATTAAGGCATTCAAGCGTGCCTACTGTGGCCAACTCTCCCGCCATATACTGCTGATCAGTATGATCTAAACGTTCTCGAAGCTGCTCTTGCCCTATACGTGTTTGATCTGCAATTAATCTCAACTGCTCAATCAATGTCTGTTCTAATATATTCAGATCAAAACCTAGCCATGCAGCTAAACCTTCACCTGTTTCATTAGCGTAATAACCTAGCTGCTTCAGATCTCTAGCTAAATAAGCTTTCAGTAGATCAAGCTCATCGCGGGTCATCTCCTCTGCTGCCAACTCAAGCTCTACTGCATCATGGATTTTCTCTTGCAAAAGATCCCAAGAGCCCGCTTTTGAATTCTCTAGGTCTTTAGTAAGACGTAACAAGACCCTATCGTAGTCCTCAGAAGCTAATTTATTTTGCTTATCATTATTTTGCGACATAAAACCACCTCGTTATGAGCGGAAACTCTGTTTGCTTACCTGTATATATTGTATGCTATACCCCAATAAGCAAACTTTTATTAACCGGCATCAAAAGATGCCGGTTTTTCTATCAAAGGCATCACGATTTACGAACATGAACGAACAATACCGCCCACAAAAGATTGAGCCACAGGTCCAGCAACATTGGAAAGATAACGATAGCTTTAAGTGCGAAGAGGATCTGCAGAAAGAAAAATTCTACTGCCTATCCATGTTTCCGTACCCTAGCGGTCGACTCCATATGGGTCATGTTCGTAACTACACTATCGGAGATGTAGTTTCCCGTTACCAGCGTATGCAAGGTAAGAATGTTCTGCAACCTATGGGTTGGGACGCATTTGGCCTGCCTGCTGAAAACGCGGCAATGAAAAATAACGTAGCGCCAGCTAAATGGACCTACGAAAACATTGATTACATGCGTAACCAGCTGCAACTTATGGGTTTTGGTTATGACTGGAACCGCGAACTCGCTACTTGTCATCCAGAATACTACCGCTGGGAACAATGGTTCTTTACTAAGTTGATGGATAAAGGCCTCGTTTACAAAAAAGAAGCAGAAGTAAACTGGGATCCAGTTGACCAAACGGTTCTAGCCAACGAACAGGTTATTGATGGTCGAGGCTGGCGTTCTGGCGCATTAGTCGAACGCAAAAAAATCCCGCAGTGGTTCCTTAAAATCACAGACTACGCTGATCAGTTACTGTCGGACTTAGACAAACTTGATGAGTGGCCAGAGCAAGTTCGTACGATGCAGAAAAACTGGATCGGTCGCTCTGAAGGGGTTGAACTTACCTTTGATGTTGCTAATTACGGTCCACTAGAAGTATTCACAACACGACCAGACACGCTAATGGGCGTTACCTACGTTGCTGTTGCAGCACAACACCCGCTTGCCCAACAAGCAGCTGCAAACAACGCAGAGCTCGCTACATTTATTGATGAGTGCAAAAATATTAAAGTTGCCGAAGCTGATATGGCAACGATGGAAAAGAAAGGTATGGCGCTAGGCATTAACGCTATACACCCTCTTACAGGTAAAGAAGTACCTGTTTGGACTGCTAACTTTGTCTTGATGGATTATGGCTCAGGCGCAGTCATGTCTGTACCTGGCCACGACCAGCGTGATTGGGAGTTTGCAACCAAATATGGTCTAGAGATCAAACAAGTTATCCGTCCACTAGACGATTCTGCCGTTGACCTAAGTGTTGAAGCCTATACAGAAAAAGGCGCCTTAGTTAACTCTGGCAACTATAATGATTTAGAATTTGACGTTGCCTTTAAAGCGATCGCAGCTGATCTAGAAGCTAAAGGTAAAGGTAAGGTCACGGTTAACTTCCGCTTACGTGACTGGGGCGTATCTCGCCAACGTTACTGGGGCGCACCAATCCCTGTTATTAACTGCCCAAGCTGCGGAGCACTTCCCGTACCTGAAGAGCAACTACCCGTTGTTCTTCCTACTGATGTTGAGTTTGATGGTAGCGGCTCTCCAATCAAAAAAATGGAAAGCTTCATTAATACCACCTGCCCTAAATGTGGCGGTCCCGCAGAACGAGAAACCGATACATTTGATACCTTTATGGAATCATCATGGTATTACGCACGCTATGCTTCACGTAGCAGTGATAACGCCATGCTTGAGCCGGAAAAAGCGAATTATTGGCTTCCTGTCGATCAATATATCGGCGGTATTGAACACGCTATTCTTCACCTACTTTACTCACGCTTTTTCCATAAGTTAATGCGCGATGAAGGACTTGTAGACAGTGACGAGCCATTTAAACGTCTTCTTTGCCAAGGTATGGTTCTAGCCGATAGTTTCTGCTACGAAGATGATAAAGGTGGAAAAGTTTGGGTTGCCCCAAATGAAGTTGATATTCAGACCGATGAAAAAAGCCGTGTGATCAGTGCAACCCATCGCGCTACAGGCCAAAGCCTTAAGCACGACGGCATGTCTAAAATGTCAAAATCAAAGAATAACGGCATCGATCCACAGATCATGATCGATAAATACGGCGCAGATACTGTGCGTTTATTTATGATGTTTGCTGCACCACCTGAGCAATCTTTAGAATGGTCAGATACCGGTGTAGAAGGTGCTCACCGTTTCCTTAAACGTCTTTGGAAGCAAGTCCATGATCACCTAAATGTAGGTGGCTCATCGGCTGCGATCGACAAAGACAATTTGACTGATGTGCAGAAAGAACTGCGCCGTAAAGTTCATTCTACTATTCAAAAAGTAAGTGATGATATGGAGCGTCGCCAAACGTTCAACACTGCAATTGCTGCGGTTATGGAGCTGTCTAACACAGTGGCTAAATTCGTAGATATTAGCGAACAAGGCCGCGCAGTTATGCAAGAAGCGCTTGAAGCTGCGGTCCTACTTCTATCACCTATAGTGCCTCATATTAGTCATCAGCTGTGGCAGGAACTAGGTCACTCTGAAGTACTTACCGCCCCATGGCCAACGATAGACGAATCAGCGCTTATCCAAGATACAGTGCAACTCGTTATCCAAGTCAACGGTAAGGTAAGAGCCAAAATCAATGTTGCTGCTGATGCAGATGAAGATATGATTCTTCATACCGCCTTAGCCGATGAAAACGTACAAAAGCATATGGTAGATAAAACAATCCGTAAAAAAATTGTTGTACCTGGCCGCTTAGTTAACATTGTTGTAGGTTAAAGCGAAATCGCTGGTTAAGGAGTAAACATGATTAAACAGTGGAAAACATTAATAGGGCAGTTCGTGTTGATACTAACCCTATTCAGCCTTTTATCTGCCTGCGGTTTCCAACTTCGAGGACTACAAGACGTATCCGAAGATAAGAAACTCGTAACACTTATACCAGGTAACACTAATAATCAGTTACTCCGTAGCCTGCGACAGAACATGAAGTTTAATGGCATCAGTGAAATTGATAATGCGAACTACCAGATTCGTCTTTCAAACTTTCGCTATAAACGCCGTGCAGCGACCATTAGTAGCAGTGCTGATGTAGATGAATATGAGATCTCTGCTGAGGTGACTATGCTTCTGACCGATAAGCAAGGACAGCCTCTTACGCAAAACATCAAAATTCAGCGCGAGCGAATCTACACTTATGACACAGACGCTGCGGCAGCAAGTTCAGAGCAAGAAGAACTTCTACGTGGCGAGTTATACGATTCAATTGCACAAACTATATTACGTCGCTATCTAGCCAGTAATAATAAGTCAGAATGAAGCTACGTCCGGAGCAGCTAGAGGCTCAGCTAAAAAAAGGCCTAGCGCCGGTATATTTTATTACCGGCGATGAGCCGCTTATTTTAGAAGAAAGCTCAGATTTGCTCCGTAGCCGCATACAGCAACAAGGCTTTAATGAACGTGAAGTACTCCATGTAGATGGTAGTTTTAACTGGGAATATCTTCTCGAATGCGCCAACGCTTTATCTCTATTCGCTGAAAAGAAAATTATCGAGCTCCGTTTAGGTAGTCAAAAGCTGAATAAGAAATCCAGTGAGCTACTACAAAGCTATCTTAATAATCCCGCACCAGACAATATCCTTTTAATCACCGCAAATAAGCTAGATGGTAGCGCCAAAAAGAGCGCATGGTTCAAAGCCATCGATAAATGCGGAATTATCATAGAGATCTGGCCCGTAGAAACAGAACAGTTACCTAATTGGATTAGACAACGAGCTGCACAAATAGACCTACAACTGAATGAAGAAGCAATACAACTCTTATGTGACCGTATTGAAGGCAATCTGCTTGCAGCAAAACAAGAGATCAATAAACTAAGCCTACTCTTCCCGCATCAAGTTGTTACCGCTGACGATGTTATCGACTCAGTATCTGATAGCTCTCGATATGATATTTATGGTCTGATCGATGCGGCATTAAATGGCCAGGCCGCTCGCTGCTGTAAAATACTTCAGGCGCTTAAGCAGGATGGTACAGAGCCACCGGTTGCTCTATGGGCACTCTCAAAAGAGCTACGGAGCTTATCTGCTATCCAACAAGCTCAACATAATGGTCAATCGTTCGATGCCGTATGCCAACGGGAAAGAATATGGGGGAAACGTAAACCTCTTGTCCGTAAAACAGCTCAGCGCATTTCAACTGAACAGATAAACTTAGCTCTACAGCAATGTGCCGAAGTCGATAAAATTGTTAAAGGACTTGCATCGGGAGATGCTTGGCTACTTCTCACCTCCATCTCGCTTACGCTAGCAGGGCAACCATTAACCCTTCTCAATGCCTGCACATATTAAAACCTAGTGTAAAACAGCCGGATAGCATTCACCGCTTGCAGTTTATACCCTTGATCTATTAGCTCAACCTGACAAAATTAACTATGATAACTATAAAATCACAAGGCGTATAATTACCTATGCACTTATCTCAACGGGCATCTACACTGATCCTAACGACCATTTTACTAAGTGGCTGCGATGGGGAAACGACCCCTGAGAACATGCAGTCGGGAGAAGAGCTCTATAACTATTACTGCAAAAATTGTCACGAGCTGAAAGGCCCCGGCGCCAATATGGAACGCTATACTGGGGAAAAAAACTTAAAACCTTATAAAGTCATGCTGATGATCAAGTTCAACAAAGCCTCGCCTAAACACGGCATGACCACATTCACCCAGCTATCGGACAATCAAGCTGAGGCTGTATCTGAGTACACGGTAAACCTTATTGAAAGACATCTTAATAGGTAAAGCCTTTATCACATATAAGGCTGATAGTATTTTTGGATCAATTTTAAATCATCTTCATAATTACCCTGTGTATGAAATACGCCTAAAATCCCTCCGCGTTTATTTTTATAATCTATAAAACCCAAAACAATAGGTACCCCTGCGCCATCCGCTATATGATAAAAACCTGATTTCCAGTGGGTTACTTGAGATCGAGTTCCTTCAGGGGCCATCATAATTTTCAGATCTGGATAAGTTTTAAATTTCTCAACGGTCGCATCAACCATATTATTTTTTTTCACACGGTCGACCGGTATTCCTCCCATCCAACGCATCAAAAAACCAAATGGAAATTTAAAAATACTTGATTTACCAACCCAATGCAGCGGCATCCTCAATGCAAAAGCGATCATCAAAGAAAACGGCATATCCCAATTAGTCGTATGTGGCGCAGCAATTAATACACACTGCTTCATATCTTTTGGAAAAGAGCCTTCCACCTTCCAGCCACATATTTTAAGCAAAACTAGAGAAAAAAATCGTAAAAGCGAACTAATAACAGGCGTTGTAAACATAGTATTACGCCACATCCTAAAGACCCCTATTTATTAAAAATAGATAAATTCAAACAATAGGAATAATGAAGGATTTTACAGGCATTGTCTGCAAACAGTTAGGTCGATTGGATCAAGAGCTAGATGAAAACACCCAGCTCTCTGGCCTTAGCGATGAAACTTGCACTTAAACAAGACAGTGCACAACATCAGTCGCTAGTTTTATGTTGTCATGTAATGGGCAACGCTCACAAACTTCATTTAAAAACGCCAGCTTCTCAGCGTCAGTTAGATCAGCATCAATAGTAGCTTCAACGCGAATCTGCTGAAATCCAGTACGATCCTCAGTAGGCTTTCCCAGTAAACCCATTGAATTAAGGTCAGCTTCAACTTTAATACTCATGGCTCTAAGATCAATCTTCTGCTGACCCGCAGCAATATGCCCAATACTGCCGATACAACCCGCTAATGAGAACAAAAAATACTCTAAAGGTGTTGGCCCTTGATTACCACCACCATTAGCCGTTGGCTGATCAATCACTACATGATGCTCTCGAATATCCGCAGTTATCGCACAACCTGAGCCCATATTAGCCATAACAGTGATTGTTTTTGTACCCATTGAACTGCTCCATAATAATTAAATTAGATAATACTAATTTAATTATTAATAAAGTAAAAAACAATATAGAAGCGATCAACAACGTAGAATAATACGATTTCATTGATATGAAAGACTAAGCGTTACTTAATCACAGAAGGTTCAAAGAAAAGCTGTTTTGATCAATCTATAAGCCTCTCCGGCTTAGGACGCCTTTATGGAAAGTCTCACATTGGATAGAAAACATAAGAGGAAGGAAGCCTCCCACATAAGGTACATATGTGGGAGACGGTCTTTATGCAGGGCATACCGATAAAGAGAGCCCTATTTACGGCTCTAACTAACTTTTTCGCCTTTAGCCTGTAAGTCCGCATGATATGAGGAGCGTACTAGCGGGCCACAAGCCGCATGAGTAAAACCGAGTTCTTTTGCAATCCGAGCAAACTCATCAAATTCCGCGGGAGTTACATAACGCTCCAACTTAAGATGATTACCGCTCGGTTGTAGATATTGCCCTATAGTCAGCATGTCTACATCATGGGCACGAAGATCTTTCATTACTTGAATAATCTCTTCATTGGTTTCACCAATACCCACCATTAACCCTGACTTAGTTCGAACGTTTGGATTTTTGGCTTTGTATTTTTTCAGCAGACGTAAAGACCACTCATAATCAGATCCTGGGCGTACCGCTTTGTAAAGGCGCGGCACCGTTTCCATATTATGATTAAGAACATCAGGTGGCGTTTCAGTAAGAATATCAATCGCTATATCCATACGGCCACGAAAATCAGGTACTAAGATCTCCATCTCAATACTCGGTACTTGTCCGCGGGTCTCACGTACGCAATCTGCAAAATGCTGAGCACCACCATCACGTAGATCATCACGATCTACTGAGGTCACTACTACATAACGAAGCCCCATATCAGCGATAGCATCCGCTAACTCTTTAGGCTCATTTCTATCAAGCTCATTTGGACGGCCATGGGCCACATCGCAGAACGGACAACGACGTGTACAGATATCTCCCATGATCATAAAGGTCGCGGTACCGTGACTAAAGCACTCACCTAGGTTCGGACAACTTGCTTCTTCACAAACTGAAGCCAACTTATGCTTTCTCAGCTTGTCTTTAATCCGTTGTACTTCAGCATTTGAACCCATCCTGACACGCAACCATTCTGGCTTACGTAGCATGTCGCTTTTCTCAGTTGGGATCACCTTTACTGGAATACGATCGACTTTATCAGCACCACGTAATTTAACGCCCTGCTCTACTCGTTTTTTCGCCGTAGCTTTATTATGTTCAGACATTTAGACTCAATCCAGAGTGGTTTTTCGGGTCACTTCTTCATACCCGAGTTTACTAATCAAATGGTTAAGTAAATGCTGGGTAGCATCGGCCTGATCAAGGTCTTCTACCAACATACCTAACTGTGTCATCTCCATGCCCGCATAGCCGCATGGGTTTATTCTTAAAAAAGGTTCTAAGTCCATCGCGAGGTTTAGTGCTAATCCATGAAAAGAACAGCCCCGTCTAACTCTCAAACCTAAAGAAGCGATCTTACTACCCTCAACATAGACCCCAGGTGCATCAGGTTTTGGGTAAGCGTCGATTTTAAATTCGTTAAGCGTATCAACAACCGCCTCTTCCATTATAGAAACAAGCTCACGCACACCTAACTTTTTACGCTTAAGATTCAGCATTAGGTAGATTATAGCCTGTCCTGGGCCGTGGTACGTCACCTGCCCACCCCGATCCACTTGTACTACAGGAATATCACCTGTGTTTAACAAATGCTCCTCTTTACCCGCCTGCCCCTGCGTAAACACCGGTTCATGCTGCAAAGACCAGATCTCATCAACTACATCTTCACCACGTTCGTTGGTGAAGGACTGCATCCGCTGCCAAGTGGGTTCATAAGGCAGTAAACCTAAATCTCGTACAATTAGCTGATCTGAAAGCATCAAATCACCATCTTTACACGCTCTGAAGCAATTAATGCTTCATGTAGTGCAGCAAGCTGTTCTACACCTTGAGCGGTAATAGTAAACCGTACAGACTGAAAGGTACCATTCCGACTGTCCTGAAGAGTAACCGAGGTAAAATCAAAATCAGGCACATGCACCTGTACAATCTCGATCACAAAATCACGAAAGTCATCGTCATTTCTGCCTACCACCTTAATAGGGTAGTTAGGACATGGAAATTCAATTTTAGGTGGTTCTTGCTGCTTATCTGTCATCTATTCATACCACTAATCACTAACTATCACAGTCCCGTCATTAACTTACGTTGGAAATCTGCGAAAAGCTCAAACATTTTTTGCCATACAGGCCCAGACTGCCCCTTTCCGATCTTATGCCCATCGACTTCTACCACTGGCACAATCCCGCGCGTCGAGCTAGAAACCCAAACTTCATCAGCAACAAGTAACTGCTGATAATCAATATCCACTTCTTGAAACTGAATAGCATGTTTATCTGCCAATTCAAGAATCAGCTCACGCGTAATTCCCCCTAAGATCTCAGAACTACGCTTAGGTGTATAAATAACGCCGCGTTTAACCAAAAATAGGTTACAAGCAGAACCTTCTGTCAGCTTATCATTACGTGAGAAAAGCGCCTCTTGAGCCCCTTCATCTTTCGCTTGCTGCAACACTAAAATATTAGGCAGTAGACAGGTTGATTTAATATCACAGCGATGCCAACGTAAATCTTCCGTCACTATAGCTTTTAGCGGGACAACACTATCAACACCCGCTTTCCAGACATCTTTTATCGGTGTGCAACACGCAAATACTGTAGGCTCTAGTGAATCATCGTAAGCGTGGCTTCGTTTACCTGCACTACCGCGCGTGACTTGCAGATAAACAGATAGATTACCGCCGCCATTACGCGCAACAAGGGACTCTAAAATTTCTTCCCAATGCTGCTCATTTTTAATACGCACCGCTCTTAAACTGTGATGTAAACGGTCAAGATGCGCTTGCAAACGAAAACCGACCCCTTGATAAAAAGGGATCACCTCATAAACACTATCGCCAAACAGAAAACCACGATCGAATACCGAAACCTTGGCTTCCTCTGCCGGCAAAAACTCACCATTGAGATAGACTGTATTCATATAACCTAAACGCAAACACCCGCATCAATATTAAAAACCGAACCAAAGCTACATACAGCTCTTCAGTATTTAATATAGATGCGGGCATCCATGCAATTATTAAAGGACTAGCGCTAAAAACAGTTACCCGATTAGGCTAGTAAAGAATAAAAGTATCGCGTGCCAAATACGTTTTAACAGGCCTGCTTCAGGAATTGCATCCATTGCAACTAAAGGCACTTCCGTTACTAAATCACCATCTAAGGTTACACGTACTTTACCTAACTCCTGACCTTTCATTATAGGTGCAGTAATAACTCTATCCACATCCATTATCGCTTGCAGCTTATCCGCTTGACCGCGTGGGATAGTTACCGATAGTGGATCAGAAATTCCGATACGTAATTGATCTTGAGTACCCGACCAAACTTTAGCTGTATTCAAGACAACATTACTTTTATAAAGCTGATGAGTTCTATAGTAACGGAAAGCATAAGAAAGTAGCTTCTGGCTCTCACGAGCACGGGCCTCTTCATCACTAGTGCCGAGTACTACCGAAATCAAACGCATGCCATCACGCTTAGCTGAAGCAACAAGACAGTAACCAGCAGCATCTGTATGGCCAGTTTTTAACCCATCGACTGTTTTATCGCGCCATAGAAGCTTATTACGGTTAGGTTGGCGAATTTTGTTATATGTAAAATATTTTTCCGAGTAGATCCCATAATGCTCAGGGAAATCTTGAATTATTGCTTTAGCTAATAAGGCCAAATCAAAAGCAGAAGATTCGTGTCCCTCAGCAGGAAGGCCGGTGGCATTCATAAAGTTTGTATTCTTCATACCTAATAGTTTGGCATGCTGATTCATTAAATCAGCAAAAGCAGCTTCACTACCCGCTATATGTTCAGCTACCGCAACCGATGCGTCGTTACCCGATTGAATAACGATCCCTTTCATCAGATCACCTAAACGGACTTGCGTACCCTCACGAATAAACATACGCGAGCCTTGGGTACGCCACGCTTTTTCACTGATCAATACTAGATCATCAGTACTTACATTCCCTTTACTCAATTCGTATTCGAGGATGTAAGCCGTCATCATTTTCGTCAAGCTGGCGGGGGCAAATCGCTCATTTTCATTTTTAGCGGCAATAATTTTGCCTGTATCGGCATCGATAACAAGGTACGCAGTCGCTGCGATCTGAGGTTCTGCTGGAATCAAACTTGCGGCAGATGAAAAATTGACAACCGCAATAGTCAAAAATAGCAGACTAAATACTTTTGAAACTTTATTTAAAAACACCTTTTTAAACCAAACCTTATTAAACATGTTCATCCAAAACAATCATTAAAGAAATCTAAGTGAGGCCACTACTGATACTGCAATATAGTAGCGATAACACACTTAATTTTCATAGTTACTTTAAGTCCACTTAACGCCGTAGGTAACTCTACTTAAGCTATTAAGGGAAGTCTACCAAGTGCGGAGTTGCATAGCCCATTTGTTCTACCTTCTGAGTTAAATCTGCCAAAGAGGTCGTACTTTTCAGCGGGCCTATTTGGACTCTATGTAAAACAGTTCCCTGCTGATTAGTCAGTGGACGAATAATCACCGCAAGATCGGTCAAAATAGGTCTTAACTGACTTTCAACATACTCAGCAGATGCGCGGCTAGAATACGCACCTACCTGTAAATATCTCCCCGCCACAGAAACTTGATGATTCACAACCGGCGAAGAGATAAGGTTCTCTGAGTTTTGCCAAGCGCGCGGATCAAGCGCTTCAATTTTTACATGAGCGGTGCCTTTACTGAGCATATCCAGCTTGGAAGCGGCCGCATAAGAAAGATCGATCAAACGATCATCATGAAACGGCCCTCGATCATTTACCCTAACGATAACTTGACGACCATTAGCTAAATTAGTTACCCGCAAGTAAGTTGGTAGTGGCAAACTTTTATGTGCAGCAGACATTTTATACATATCATAAACCTCACCATTGGAGGTTTGATGGCCATGAAATTTACGTCCGTACCAAGATGCTGTTCCCGTAGCGGTGTAACCATTAGCGCTCGGCATTACATAATATTGTTTACCTAGTACAGTATACGGGCTTTTATTTCCGCCTCTGCTTTTAGGTTCTACCTGAGGCACTGCATCCTTCACATGCGACACATCAACGGGGGCATCTGGCGCTTTATCGTGCTTCATGGAATAGCGGCCACTATTTTCACTCGTAGAGGAACAGCCAGCGAGTAACACAATCAAACTAAAAACAAAGAGCCTGTTATACATAGTCCACTCTACTTTTTAGTTTGCGTTACAGTTTTTTCTGAAAGCGATTTCTCATAAGCCATTTTAATCTGCTCACTTAAACGATAAACCGCCATTGCATAAAGCTTGCTGTGATTATAGCGAGTGATCACATAAAAGTTATGTAAACCTAACCAATATTGAGCATCTTCACCTATCTCTAATCTCATTAGAATAGCTTTACCTTCAGGCGACAACGTCAACTCAGGCTCTACCCCTCTTTGCTGCCAATCAGCAATCGTCAACTCAGGGATCAATCCTTTCCGGCCTTTACTAAACCATGCCTCATCCGCCGTTTGGCTAAAAGAAACCCCACTAATGACTGGCTCACCTTTTGCCCAACCATGTTCAGCAAAATAGTTAGCTACACTGCCTATAGCATCTGTCTTATTGTTCCAGATATCACGATGACCATCATTATCAAAATCTATAGCAAAACTACGGTAACTGGATGGAATAAACTGCCCATATCCCATAGCTCCCGCATAAGAACCTTTATGCGCGGTAACATCAGTTTTTTCTTCACGCACCAAACGTAGATACTCTTTCAACTGCCCCAGAAAAAACTCACTACGTCTTGGATAATCAAAACCAAGGGTCGCCACCGCATCTAAAACTCGATAACTACCCATAATACGACCGTAACGGGTTTCTACACCAATAATAGAAACAATAACTTCAGCGGGAACCCCATAGGTTTTTTCAGCTAAAGCTAACGCTGCTTGATTTTCTTGCCAAAACTGAACGCCCTGCTTTATACGTTTTGGCTGTATAAAGATCTTACGGTACTCACCCCAATTTAAGCTTTTTTCTGCTGGGCGTGAGATCGCCGTTAAAATGGATTGCTGCCTTTTCGCTTCGCCCAAAACACCTTTTAAATAAGCCTCACTAAAACCTTCCGCTTTCATCTCATCGATAAAGGCTTGAGCCTGAGGGTAATCTGCATAGGAACCCGATAACAAAGGCTCAGCGACCTTCTCTACAGACTCTTTTACAGGCTTCTCTGGGGCAGCAACGACTTTCTTAGTTTGCGTTACCGGCGTTACGACGACCTCCTTACTTGGGGTTAGCGTCTGTTTTTTAACCTCACTGTTCGACGAACTTTCATCTTGAGTTGCAACAGATTGCTCCGCTGAAGTTGCACAACCATTGAGAGACAGACTGGCCGCCAAAATAACCGTAAATAATAAAGACTGATTCACTCTAAACTCCCAATAAAAAATCCATAAACAGATCACAACCCAACTACTTGATCTAACATAGGTTTATACAACCTAAACTATACCGCTTGCTAATCCTTACTTTAAAAGCATGGTTCTATAGCTATAAACCGACATGATCATTCCAAATCCAGCCATAAGCGTAACAATAGATGTCCCCCCATAGCTAACCATAGGAAGTGGCACACCCACAACCGGTAACAAACCACTAACCATACCTATATTTACAAAAACATACACAAAGAACGTTAAGGTTAAACTGCCAGCTAACAAACGTCCGAAACTATCCGGAGCCCTAGCGGCTATCACCAACCCTCTAGCAATGATCAACACATACAAGGTTAAAAGTATGAGTACACCAATGAAGCCAAGTTCCTCAGCAACCACCGCAATAATAAAATCCGTATGGGATTCAGGCAAAAAATCTAACTGGGATTGTGTGCCACTTAGCCAACCTTTGCCATCAATGCCTCCCGAACCTATAGCCGTCTTGGATTGAATAATATTCCAACCTGAACCTAACGGGTCGCTCTCCGGATCAAGAAAGGTAAGAACACGCTGCCTCTGATAATCTTTCATCACTGCCCACAAACCAGGCAATGCCGCGGCTCCAACACCTACAGCTATAAAAATATATCGCCACAAAATACCCGACAGTAAAAGAACGAACACCCCAGATGCGGCGATCAGTAGGGATGTACCTAAATCGGGCTGTTTCATAATCAGCACAGTCGGTACAGCAATCAGCACTAAACTAATAAATATATGCCTAAAACTAGGCGGAAGAGAGCGATGGGCCAAGTAATAGGCAACCGTTAGGGGCAGAATCAACTTCATAATTTCAGCAGGCTGGAATCTGAACCCAGGTAAAGCTATCCAGCGTTGTGCACCTTTAGCGCCAACCCCAAATAGCATTACGCATACCAGTAATAGTACGCCTATAACATAGAGCCAAAGAGCCCAGCGGCCAAAAAAACGTGGCGTTAACTGGGCTAAAAAAACCATCACAACAAAACCCGCACCCATACGTATCGCTTGGCGCGTGACATAGCCTATATCTTGGCCTGAAGCGCTATATAGAATAAATAAACCAAATCCACACAATAAAAAAAGAAGCAACAACAGCCAACCATCTAAGCGCGTGTAACTCCAAAGACTAGGCCTTTGACGCAGATGGTCATGCGCTTCTGGCATATAACGCTCAAACTCGCGATTATTTATCATCTTGATCCTCAACTAATGGATCTGTACCTAAGAGATACGCATCAAGGATCTTACGCGCAATAGGTGCTGCAGTACTTGAGCCACCGCCACCATTTTCAACGATAACGGCGATAGCAATTTTAGGGTCATCAACCGGCGCAAAGGCAACAAACAAGGCATGGTCACGGTGAATTTCTGCTAATTTTTCAGCGTCATAAACCGCATCCTGTTTAATACCAACCACTTGAGCTGTCCCTGTTTTACCTGCAATCTCATAACTGGAATTAGCACCCGACCGTCTGGCGGTACCATGTTTGGAATGCATAACATCGCGCATACCTTTGATAATATCATCCCAATGCTTATCATCATTTAACACAACATCGGCGGGGGTTGGTTTGCCGTCAGAGAAATCAGAAGGCTCTAATACCTCGGCCCCTGCATCATTGATCTTTTTCGTCCCCTTGAGCATATGCGGAGGCACCCACTCACCACGATTAGCAATAACGGCCATTGCAGTTGCCAACTGTAGAGGGGTCGCAACAAAGAACCCCTGCCCAATACTCATGTTAAGGGAATCACCTGTATACCAGGGTGTTTTACGGGCTTTTCGCTTCCACTCTTTTGAGGGCAAAATAGCACCTAAAGCTTCAGGAAGGTCAAGACTTGTTACTTGACCAAAACCAAACATACCTAAATATTTTGACATGGGGTCTACCCCCATCTTATGAGATACATCGTAAAACCAAGTGTCACATGATTGGGCAATCGCCTCGTACATATTAACCCGACCATGACCCACTTTTTTCCAGTCTCGGTATTTACGACCGCCATGGGTCAACGAATACCAACCGGGATCAAAAATCGTATAACTTGGCGTCACAATGCCACTATCAATCGCTGACAATGCGATCATAGGCTTAATAGTTGAACCTGGGGGATAGCGACCGCGGATCGCGCGGTTAAATAAAGGTAGGTCAGGAGATTCACGCAAAGCGTTATAGTTTTTTGAAGAGATCCCCGTAACAAACATATTTGGATCATAAGCGGGTGTAGATACCAGTGCTAAAATCCCACCTGTTTTAGGTTCAATCGCGACTATAGATGCGCGATATCCTTCTATCAATTTTTCAGTTATTTGCTGTAAACGCAGATCAAGGTTTAAAACAATATCTTTACCAGGCCTTGGATCACGGCGTTCCAATACACGCATAACGCGCCCACGCGCATTTGTTTCTACTTTCTGGAACCCCACTTCGCCATGAAGTTCATCTTCATAAAACTTCTCAATACCCAGCTTACCTATGTAATGGGTTGCAGCGTAATTAGTAGGATCAACACGACCAAGTTCTTTCTCATTGATACGTCCGACATACCCCATCGCATGCACCAAAGATTTACCATAAGGGTAGTAACGGATCAGCTCCGCCTCCACTCGCACGCCGGGTAAACGGTGATAGTTCACTGAGATCTTAGCAATCTCATCCTCAGTTAAACGAAAACGCACCGGAATAGATTCAAAAGGACGACGACGTTGCTTTAAACGTTTTTTAAAGCTCTCAACCTCACGCTCAGTCATAGGGATTAAAGAGCGTAGTTCAGTTAAGGTGGTGTCTAGATCTTCCACCTCCTCTTTTAAAATAGTAACGCTATAGCTAGGCCGGTTATCAGCCAGCAATACACCGTTACGATCATAAATAAGCCCCCGGGTCGGCGGCACCGGTTGCAATTGAACACGATTAGCTTCCGACATAGCGGCGTAGCGATCATGCTCTACAACCTGAAGGTAATAGAGTCGGCCAACGAGTACACACAACATCACAACCACAACAAAAAAGGCCAAAACGGCACGCACTTTAAATGTGCGACTCTCTTTTGAGTGATCTTTTAAGCGTTCTGCTCCCATATACGTCAGCGCTTCTTCTCTATAGGTAAATTAATAAACATTATTTATGGTAGGGGTGCCCTTGAATGACAGTCCAAGCACGATAAAGTTGCTCAGCTAACATCACACGAACCAACGGATGGGGTAGAGTTAATGCAGAAAGGGACCACTTTTGATCCGCAATAGCGGAACAACGGCTATCTAAACCATCAGGTCCACCTATCAACAAGCTAATATTACGCCCATCCATACGCCAATCTTCCACTTGAGCAGCAAGTTGCTCCGTTGACCAGTTTTTGCCAAGCACCTCTAAAGCAATAACCCGATCCCCTTTAGGAATAGCCGCAAGCATTTGGTCACCCTCCTGCTTTTTTGCTTTAGCTATATCACTGCTTTTACCGCGGTGGCCTAAAGGCAATTCAATCATCTCTAATTGAAAGTCATTCGGCAGACGCTTTTCATACTCACGATAACCTTCATTAACCCATGAAGGCATCTTTCCACCAATAGCTATGATCCGAATTTTCATAAAAAGTTTTATGCGTCTTTTTCAACGCCCCATAGGCGCTCTAAATCATAAAACTCACGCGCATCAGGCATCATGATATGGACAACCACATCACCTAAGTCGACCAGTATCCAATCACTAACACTTTGCCCTTCTGAACCTAAAGGTAGAAGACCTGCCGCTTTAATTTGGATTCCGACCTCTTCGGCAATAGCTCCCACATGACGTTTAGAGGTACCACTAGCTATAACCATATAATCGGTAACGGTTGAGCGGCCTCGCACATCAAGATCCACGATCTCTTTTGCTTTCATATCTTCAAGGGCGTTATGAACAATCTCAATTACTTTTTCAGTTTGCATTATTTCGCTTCAATTAGTTAAACCGTAAAGACGGTTGTCTTGGATATATTGCCAAACTTGATCTGGAAACAGATAACGCGGGGAGTGCCCTTGCGCTATAGTTTGGCGAATCTGAGTCGCTGAAACCCCAATAGGTGTCAGCTCATGGAAAAGCACACAACCAGCAGGGGTCGATAACACTTGCTGTAAACTTGTCGTTTGGTGTTTTTCTGTAAATTCATTCAGCACATCACATTGGGGCAAGCTGTAACCAGGCCGTTTGACCACCAGCAGATGTGCAAAATCCGTAAAACGCCGCCACTCATGCCAATGGGGTAATGTCTGATAGGCATCCATCCCCATTATCATACAAAGTGATACGTTTTCGCCTAACTCACGACGCAACGATTCCAATGTATGCAATGAGTATGATGGTTGAGTGGACAGCACTTCTCGCTTATCCACTGCTAAAGCAGGCTCATCAGCCACCGCTAACTCAACCATTTCCAGCCGCTGTTCAGCTGTTCGACCTGGCGTTTTACGATGAACAGGATCTCTAGAAGGAATTAAACATACCTTCTCTACTCCCATCCATTGTTGAAGTTCTAAAGCCGTTCTTAAATGGCCATTATGGATAGGATCAAAGGTTCCACCCATAAACACGTAAGCATTAACGCTCATATGATCATTACTGCCTGATATGACCATCACCTAGAACAACATATTTTTCTGAGGTCAATCCATCAAGACCCACTGGACCACGGGCATGGATCTTATCAGTAGAGATACCGATCTCAGCCCCTAAACCATATTCAAAACCATCCGCAAAACGTGTTGATGCATTCACCATCACCGAACTGGAATCCACTTCACGGAGGAATGCCCGTGATTTAGTGTAGTTTTCAGTCACGATTGAATCCGTATGGTGCGACCCATAACGATTAATATGGAGAATAGCTTCATCCATGCTATCAACCAATTTAATCGACAAAACAGGAGCAAGGTACTCAGTACTCCAATCCTCTTCTGTCGCTAATTTAATATGCGGAAGCAGCTTACGGGTACGCTCACAGCCTCTCAATTCGACACCCGCGGCCTGATAACGTTCAGACAGCTCAGATAGAATTTCCTCAGCAATCGAGCTATTCACCAACAGCGTTTCCATCGTATTACAAGTACCATAGCGGTGAGTTTTAGCATTTAACGCAATATTAACCGCTTTACCCGCATCAGCCTGATCATCAATATAAACATGGCAGATACCATCAAGGTGTTTGATAACAGCAACTTTCGCATCGCGACTAACGCGCTCAATCAGCCCTTTACCACCACGCGGCACAATAACATCTATATATTCAGGCATAGTAATCATCTGCCCTACCGCCTCACGATCAGTCGTTTCAACGACTTGCACCGCATTTTCAGGCAAACCTGCTAGCTTTAAACCTTTTTTGATACAGTTAGCTACAGCTCGGTTGGAATTAATCGCTTCGGAACCACCACGCAAAATCGTTGCGTTCCCCGACTTAAGACACAAACTTGCCGCCTCAACCGTTACATTAGGACGAGACTCATAAATAATACCAATAACACCGAGAGGCACACGCATCTTACCCACCTGAATACCACTTGGCAGATATTTAAGATCATTAATCGCGCCAACAGGATCAGGCAGTGTCGCCACCTGACGAAGACCTTCGATCATTGTATCGATTCGAGCATCAGTTAGCTCCAAACGGTCTAACATCGCTGAATCTAAACCGTTATTACGACCACCTTCTAGGTCTATAGCATTCGCTGCATGTAGTTCCGGTCGGCTACTATCGATTGCATCAGCCATGGCCAACAGAGCCTGATTTTTCAGGTTAGTATCTGCTTTTGCTACTAAACGAGCCGCATCACGTGCGTTCTCGCCTAATTCGATCATATATTCTTGTACGTTCATCGCCGTCCTTCCTATCATTAAGCCCAGTATTATACCTGCCTGACAACGCGGGGTCATGGTCAGAATGCAATTGATATTCACACTCGCCGTTATGAACTGTTATTATCTGACTTTCGATCTATTTTGAGCTAATTTTGCCCTGTGACATTAAGCCGATTCAAAAACAACCGTTCAAGACAAAACCTTCTGGTTATTGTCGGCTTAATTCTATTTTCAGGGTTAAGCCTTGGCATCCTTTTCATGCAGTTCTCTACTGCGAGGCAAGCTGAAAGTGAAACCCAACATTTAGGTCAGGCACTTGCCCAGCAAAGCGATATTTTAATTCGCCCGCTACTCCTCTCAAATGATCGCGTCAGCCTTAATTACCTTTTAAATGAACTGCAACAGATTCCCTATATCAAAGGTTTACAAGTAGCCGATCAATCCGGGGTAATTATCGCCAGGTCTGGCGAAGCAAACGACATAAAATTACAACAGCGACTTATACAGCAAGAGAAAACCATTGCTACAGTCACTTTATGGCTAACCCCTGACCCACTCAAAAAAGCTCTACGCAGTCAGTTCTGGCCTCTACTCTTTCTAGCTTGTGTAATAGCTCTCTTGTCATTACTCGCTATTTGGTACTTTGGGCACTATCCAGCAGCCGATGAACAGGAGGAGCAAACACCGGACGATCCCGCATCTGATCGTTTATCCGGTCTAACATTCTCTGAATCTTTAGCTATACAAAATGAAGGGCGCTTTAGCGACATTAATGCGACAGAAGAAAGCCCCCTCTCAAGCAAAGACACACCTATATCGACAGAAAGCGGCACAGAATCAGCATTGAAGGAAGTAGATACAACTCCTGAAACCACTGCTAATGTCCACCCCCGGCGAGAAACGGTAACGCAACCGGAAGAGGAAGCGGACTCTTACAACGACGCCGCACAAGACGACCAACTGCACACCGAATCTCTTGTTGATCTACTCAAACCGGAACATAGTAATGCTCCGCAGATGCCAAAATTCGAGCATCACCCGCAAGATTTAGAGCCCACTGAAGATACTGCAAACCCAGATGAGTTCTCAGTTGAAGAGGAGCTTATTGATAAAAAACAGGGCAATGCCGACGAAAGCCCAACAAAAACTAAAAATCCGCTCTTTAAAGGAGCAATGTCGGATGAAACGCGCGAGCGAAAAGAGATCCAGCTTGGGCTCTATTCATTTGAAGATGAGTTGGAGTTATTTCTAGCACCTCAAGATGCCATTTACCTGTTCTACATAGATAGCAATACAGCCAGCTCAGATAATATGCCCCCTGATGAAAAAGCGACCCTGCTCAATGTCTACCTGCATTTAGCTAAACAGGTCGCGCGAATTTATAATGGCGAGTCTGAACAGCTAGAAAATAACGACATACTGCTACGTTTTGAATTACGAGACAGCAACGATAGCCATGGCATAAACGCACTATGCGCAGCCATACTTTTTAGTCTCTTATATAAAGGATTCAACCAAGCAAGAATTAAAGGTTTTCAGCCTGTTCTTAGCCTACAAATGTCCCTATCACGTGGGCATTATGACAAATATCCTTTAGTCAAAGAGGAAGCTCATTTCCTCACCCGCACCACAAACAGCAACGAACTAATTAGCCATACAGCCCTAACCGAAGCGCCTTTACTAAAACGCGCCTTGCTGGAACAAGCGGATATTCGCCGAGAAGATGAAGATAAAGTATTGCTGCTTAAAGTCACACCAAAGCATCAAGCACTCTTACAAAAACAAGCAAACCATCTTCTGACAAAAATCTTCAAAAAGTCCTGATAGCTACTGTAAAACACGTTATTTTACAAAGCGCTTCTTAAACTCTTTAGGTGTCTGGCCGGTAATTTTAGTAAAGGTTTTTCTAAAAGCACTTAAATCTTCATAACCGACTTCTGCTGCAACGTTCTCAAAAGAGGTCGTGCTTGTCTCGATAATTTCACACGCTTTTTGAATACGAAGGCGCTGTAAATATTGAGTAGGCTTCAGCCCCGTAGCTTTCACAAAACGCCGTAAAAATGTCCGTCCAGTTAAATGGGAATGTTCAGCAAGTTGTTGAATAACAATCGTATTCTTAAAATTACGCTGCAACTGATGTTGAGCTTTAATGATAGCCTCATCACCATGGTCTAATTTTGGCGAAAAGCTCTGATAATAACTTTGCTCTCGCGGCCCCGTATCAACGATCAGAAACTTCCCTAGCTGCCGCATCACTTTTGAGTTTGTGAATTGCGCAACCAACTCCAGTCCCAAATCGATCCAGCTCATCAAACCACCCGCTGTAATAATATCGGTATCGTTTATTAGTAACTTGTTTGTCTCAAGCATGACATTAGGAAAGCGCTTAGCAAAATCATCCGCTAACGCCCAATGAGTCGTCACTTTACGGCCATCCAATAGACCCGTTTCAGCCAAGACAAAAGCCCCCGCACACACAGAACAAATTATGGCCCCATTTTTATGCTGCTGCTTTAACCAAGCTAATAAAGAGGGCTGCGGCTTAAGATAATAACTGTCATCTAAACAGGGTGGTAAAACAATAATATTAAGCGGTTTAAATGCCCCATGATGATCAACATCATCAAGCTGCTGACTCACGCAAATTGAAGTACTAAACACTTCACCCAACTCATGCTGCTGACAGATCTGATTCGCCAGATAGAACTGCTCAGCGATACCCTGAACTGCCGACAATAAAGCACCAGGATAATGCACTATACCTATTTCAATCCGCTTTATTGTCATATACAACCTCTTTTATGCCAATTATGCCCCCAGTATATGATTTAAAATCATCGAATAATAGACAGCGATAAGCCAATGATTATTCCATACATAAAACTAAATCAGCCATAACAATTGATAGGGTATTTTATATGACAAGCTTAAGCACTATTCGCGATCTTGCTGGTCTAGGACATGAAGCAAGCTCAGTACAAGAATCCGCTCTGATTATTATTGATGCGCAAAACACCTATTGCGAAGGGATAATGAAACTGGAGGGTGTAGAAGAAGCCTTAGTTGAATGTAGAAAGCTTTTAGAGCGTTTCCGTAAAGCAGGCAGACCTATCTACCACATCAGACACGATGCAGGCCCAGGCACACCTTACGATGTAAATGAACATATTGGTCAAATTGCTGAGGTAGTAGCACCTATAGAGGGTGAAGCAGTAATCACTAAAAACTATCCTAATTCATTTGCACAAACAGAGCTCAATGAATTACTTGAAAAAACTGGGGTTAAGAATCTGATATTGGTCGGATTTATGTCTCACATGTGCGTGAATTCAACCGCTCGTGCAGCGTTTACATTAGGTTACAACCCGACAGTCGTCGCATCAGCAACAGCGACAAGAGCCCTACCTTCAAAAGTAACAGGAAAAGATGTTCCAGCGGCTCAAATCCAAGAAGCTGCACTGGCAGCACTGTCAGATCTGCCATCAGCAGTTGTTCCCGCTGTCAGCAATGTACCTGACTAACTAAGAGATAAACCTCGCTGATCCATATTTCTAAATCAGCGTAGCAAGAGCTAACCTAATCGAGGTTAGCTCTTAATCATCTGAACCGGTAATCAAAGCGGCTTAATTACAATCCATGTTAATTAACGCTGCAATTATAGTAAGCAACATTCAAGTTTGTTAAATCTAACTGCTGTTTAAGCCCTGCCTTTAAACGTACGGTATCCCCAACGCCACCACGGTCTAACAGGTAGTTTTTCGTCACCGTCGCCTGTACAGGCGTTACACTCTCTCGACCTGGCACAACAAAATCAGCCCAACAGCTAACGGTTATGCGCTCTTGAGAAACGGTTTTACTTTGGACATTAAAACTAACATCCAAATAGCATAGAGAGCCTCCAGTAATCATCGAACGACCCTCACATACAGGCTGTTCTGCCGTAACTTTTATAGCAAACTTAGCCGATTTTCCTGTCTCTGGTGTTAATGTTTGAGGCTGAATATATTTGCTATACACCCAGCCTTTAACATTAGCTTTGTTGGCATTTTGATAAAAAACTTCTGACCAAGCACCCTCTCGGCGGGTTTCCAGCACTAACTGATTTTGCGGCGCTTTGGCAATTACATTCCAAGTATAATCGGGCCCCTGCCTAACATTTAGCGCATCCACCGTAACCACATAAAAGTCCACAGCCAAAGCGCTACTAGCAAACAGGGCAAACCAACAACCTAGAAAAATTTTACACAATCGCACTTATTCCACCGTTTCTACTGGTTCAACTTCTGCGCGCTCAACATCTAAACTATCCACCCGTTGGTAACCCCGTGGAAGCTTATTGCCCCGTCGGCCACGTTCACCACGATAATGCTCAATATCTGAAGGTTTCAGTTTCAGATGTTGTCGACCCGCATGCACGAGTAAGGTGTCATCCGCCGATAAAATAGCAATGGCAACCACCAGCTCCTCTCTGCTTGCTGCTCGTGCAGAAGGAATATTAATAATTTTATTCCCTTTACCTTTCACTAGCTCCGGTAACTCCGCCACAGGGAAGACCAAGAGACGCCCCTCATTGGTCACTGCCGCCAATAGGTTTGAGGTATCACTCACAAGTGTGGGCGCTAAGATCTGAGCATTTTTAGGTAGCGTGAGTGCCGCTTTACCATTTTTAGTTTTACTGGTGAGGTCACTAATCTTAGTGATAAAACCATAACCCGCATCCGATGCCATTAAGACCTTATCGCTGTCTTTACCCGCGATTGCTGCATCAATGGTCGAGCCTTTTGGTAAGGTAATACGGCCAGTAATCGGCTCGCCCTGCCCTCGGGCAGACGGTAGATTATGCGTATCAACCGTAAAACTTCGTCCGGTCGTATCAAACAGAATCGTCGGCAGATTCGTTCGGCCTTTACACTCAAGCTTAAAGGCATCACCGGATTTATAATTTAAACCCGCACCATCAATATCATGGCCTTTAGCGGCACGGACCCAGCCCTGTTTCGAGATAACTACTGTCACAGGATCTGAGGTTAGTAGGTCTTTCTCACTGAACGCTTGCGCTTCTTCGCGGGCAACAATCGGTGAGCGGCGATCATCGCCATAGATCTCTGCTGCTTCTTTTAGCTCTTGCTTAATAAGCTTGCGCATCTTGCTGTCAGAACCAAGAATGGCTTCCAGCTTTTGACGCTCTTCATCCAGTTCATTTTGCTCAGACTGAATTTTAAACTCTTCCAGCTTAGCCAAATGACGCAATTTCAAATCCAGAATCGCATCCGCTTGAACTTCCGTCAGCCCAAAACGCTTAACCAACTCAGCTTTGGGATGATCTTCGTGACGGATAATGGCGATAACCTCATCAATATTGAGGTAGGCCACCATTAAACCTTCAAGGATATGCAACCGATCCAATACTTTCTCTAATCGGTGCTGTAGACGTTTGCGAACTATATCGGTTCGCCAGCCCAACCACTCAACCAAAATCTGGCGTAGGTTTTTAACTTGCGGTTTACCATCAACACCGATCATGTTCATATTGACACGATAAGTACGCTCTAAATCAGTTGAGGCAAACAGGTGCGCCATCAACTGTTCAACATCCACACGATTAGAGCGAGGAATAATCACAAGACGGGTTGGATTCTCATGATCTGATTCATCACGCAGGTCGCTGACCATCGGCAGTTTTTTCTGCTGCATCTGCGCCGCAATCTGCTCCAGAATTTTAGCCCCAGATACCTGATGGGGTAGTGCAGTGACAACTATTTCACCCTGCTCTTTGTCATAAACTGCACGCATGCGTACAGAGCCACGGCCTGTCTCATAGATCTGTCGAAGATCACGACGCGAGGTGATAATCTCAGCATCCGTTGGCATATCAGGGCCTGGAACAAACTCACAAAGCTCATCAAGGTCTGCACGAGGATTATCTAACAGATGAATACACGCACGAGTCACTTCATTCAAGTTATGGGGAAGAATGTCAGTCGCCATACCAACAGCAATACCTGTTGTACCATTGAGCAGTACATTAGGTAGGCGGGCCGGTAGAATCATCGGCTCCTGCATTGTGCCATCGAAGTTAGGCGCCCACTCCACTGTTCCTTGCGCCACTTCAGCCAGAAGGACTTCTGCGTAAGGAGACAAACGTGATTCGGTATAACGCATGGCCGCGAATGATTTAGGATCATCCTGTGAACCCCAGTTACCCTGACCATCAACTAAGGGATAGCGATAACTAAACGGCTGTGCCATCAAAACCATCGCTTCATAACACGCAGAGTCGCCATGGGGATGGAATTTACCTAGTACGTCACCCACTGTACGGGCTGATTTTTTATACTTCGCCGTCGCTTTTAAACCCAGCTCCGACATTGCATAAACTATTCGGCGTTGTACAGGTTTCATGCCGTCGCCAATATGAGGCAGCGCACGATCCAGAATGACGTACATGGAGTAATCCAGATACGCTTTTTCTGTAAAGTCTTTAAGTGCTATGCGCTCATGGCCATCTTCGAACGTTGTTTGTACCGTCATATCTACCTGTTACCGCTTATCAATATCTGTTTCATTAATGAGTGAAGGCTTAAAACTGAAACAACCACTGTTTTAAATCACTCCACTGACAGTCACTATTAAACCTAAATGTGCAGGTTTAAATATCCGCCAAGTTACCTTTACTCTGCAGCCACTCTTTACGATCACCAGAACGCTTCTTAGCCAGCAGCATATCCATCATCTCGTTCGTGCCATCACCTGGAGCCACCGTCAATTGAACTAAACGGCGAGTATCCGGTGACATCGTTGTTTCTCGTAGCTGCAAAGGGTTCATCTCACCCAAGCCTTTAAAGCGCTGCACGCCGATCTTAGCGTTCTTACGCTCCGCACGAATACGCTCCATAATGCCATCACGTTCCGCATCATCTAGCGCGTAATAAACCTCTTTCGCCACATCAATACGATAGAGTGGCGGCATAGCCACAAAAACATGCCCTTCACTAACAAGGTGTTTAAAATGCCTAACAAAAAGCGCACATAGAAGTGTCGCGATGTGCAAACCATCCGAGTCCGCATCCGCTAAAATACAGACCTTACCGTAGCGCAGCCCTTCTAAATCATCCGAGCCCGGTTCCACGCCTATAGCAACCGATATATCGTGAATTTCTTGGGAGCCAAGAACCTCGCTAGGATCAACCTCCCACGAGTTAAGAATCTTACCGCGCAGGGGCATAATGGCCTGAAACTCACGTTCACGGGCTTGCTTTGCAGATCCACCCGCAGAGTCACCCTCCACCAGAAACAGCTCTGACTGCATAGTATCTGCACCCGAACAATCGGCTAATTTACCCGGTAGAGCAGGGCCTTGGGTAACCTTTTTACGGATCACCTTTTTGTTGGAGCGCATACGTTTTTGAGCATTAGCGATTATCACTTCAGCTAACTGCTCACCCTCTTCTACATGGCGGTTAAGCCATAAAGAGAATGCGTCTTTAATCGTACCTGAGATAAAGGCAGCAATTTGACGGGTAGATAGACGCTCTTTTGTCTGCCCTGCAAACTGAGGATCCTGCATTTTCGCAGATAGCACATAACAGCACTTATCCCACACATCATCAGCGGTAAGTTTAACGCCCCGCGGCAGTAAGCTACGGAACTCACAGAACTCACGCATCGCCTCCAAAAGCCCTGTACGCAACCCATTAACATGAGTACCACCTTGAGCCGTAGGAATGAGGTTCACATAGCTTTCGCAGGTCATTTCGCCACCTTCAGGTAGCCACTGCACCGCCCATTCCACAGCGTCCTCCTCACCTTGTAAGGATCCGGAAAACGGCTCCAAAGGCAAAGATTCAAAAACTTGAGTCGTACCTTTTAGGTAATCGATCAAACCATCTTCGTAGTACCACTCCTCTTTCTCGCGCTTAGCGCCAGTAAGATCGGTAAAAGTTACTTTTAACCCTGGGCACAGTACCGCTTTAGCTCGGAGATTATGCTTTAAACGAGAGACACTATATTTAGGTGAATCAAAATATTTAGGGTCCGCAAGGAAACGAACGGTCGAACCTGTATTACGTTTGCCACAGGTATCAATTACTTCTAACTCAGATACTTTTTCACCATCGGCAAAACCAATTCGATAAACTTGCCCATCGCGGCGCACTTGTACTTCCAACAGTTTTGACAGGGCATTAACAACTGAAACACCTACCCCGTGAAGACCACCGGAATAGTTGTAGTTATCGTTGTTGAATTTACCCCCCGCATGGAGTTTACAAAGAATCAGCTCCACACCACTCACCCCCTCTTCTGGGTGAATATCGACAGGCATACCTCGACCATCATCAGTTACGCTTAATGAGTTGTCCTTATTTAAAACGACATCGATCTGCTTGGCGTGACCAGCTAAAGCTTCATCCACCGAGTTATCGATAACTTCTTGCGCTAGATGATTAGGGCGATCCGTCTCGGTATACATCCCTGGGCGGCGTCTTACCGGATCTAACCCACTTAAGACCTCAATGGAACCAGCATCATATTGCTTGGACATCAATCGTATTTCCTGTTGCTATGCTTGCTATGTATCACTCTAAAGCTCATATAACCAAAACTAAGCTTTACTCACGATGATTAAATTCATACTAACTTAACGTCTGGCAACTCGATCCTCCCTTTAGCAAAAGCTAAAATACTAGGGATCATGTTTTCAAACTGTTCAAAACCGTGGCAACCACCCGCTTGTACAAACTGCGGCGTTTCAGAGAACTTATCCACAGCCTCACGATAATCTAATGTTTCATCCCCAGTCTGAACAAGCAATAGATATGAATCAGGTTTCTTAATCTGTTCACAGTTAAACGCTAACAATTGCGCTAAATGCTGCTCTGTCAGCTCATATTTTTCGCCACTATAAAGGTTTTCATTCGCCCCTAAATACTGGGGTAGTAACTCAAACGGTCTAATGGAAGGATTAATTAAGACAGTACGAACATGAGCATAATGCTCAGTTAACCATATGCTGTAGTATCCACCCAATGAACTGCCCAATAATATCACCGGCCGCTGCTGATGCTGCTCTACTAAGGATTTTAATGTCGCCATAGCCTCAGCAGGCCAATGCGATAAGGTTGGCACCAGCACTTGATCGGCACAGCCCTTATTTTGCATATACTGCAAAAATAACTGAGCTTTCATCGACTTTGGCGAGCTATTAAAACCATGTACGTAAATAAAGATTGGTTTATTCATTTTCGTCCTCTGAACAAGAACTTACCGGAGGGGAAAGATTGGTGCAATACCCATCTAAATTAGGATCTTAACCGAACCACTTCTGATTGAATCTCGCCATCATCATAAAGCTGGATACGACGGTAAGCAGGCCCCATAAAACGGGGATCGTCTTCTGTAACCGCAGAGACAGAGAATGGTTTAAATTGTGGCGCCGTGGCAGGACAGGCCAACAACTTCACATTGCCCCGCTGCTGCTGAAATTCTTGATGAACATGGCCAAAAACAACCCCTTTAACTTGAGAATAGTGCGCTAATAATTCCCACAGTCGATCTTTGTTTGCCAAACCAATTTGATCCATCCATTCACTTTCTACCGACACAGGGTGATGGTGCAATACCACTAAAACATGTTGTTCTGAAGTCAGTATCGCCAGCTGGGTATTTAAAAAATCCAGCTCCTCTGCGGACAACGCCCCTCCCCCTTTGCCATCAGGATTGGACGTACTATCCAGTAAGATAATGCGCCAATCACCACGTACAATCACTTTCTGGTTATAACCAAGATCAGAAAAACGGGCCATTTCATCCACTAAATCGTGATTACCCGGAATCCAATGGGCTGGGAACGGCAAACCTTGTAAACATGACGATAAACGATCATAAGCGGTTGGAGCATGATGGGTTAGATCCCCTGTTAATAGGAGGAAATCTGCATTTTCTTGCTCTATTTGATGAATAACTTGCTGAAACCGAGCTTCTACATTAGCTCCCCGCATCAAACAAGAGGGCTCCTGTTGTAGATGCATATCGGTCACTTGCAGTAACCTAATTGGACGATCACTAGCCACTGTATACTGTCTCCATAGAGTGACCATGGCTTAGGCACTCATTTAACCACTCACCTAAATATTCATTGAGCTGAAGCTTTTCATCAGGCAGGTGCATATTACGATTAGGGTAGGGATAGACACCCTCTAACTGTTTTCGGCGTTGCATACAGATCACTTCCGCCATAGAGGCATCATGGTAGAGACGGACAACCAACCCCGGAGATTCCAACCAAGGCGAGCACTTTTCATAACGGTGACTCACCAAAACTGTAGATGTGTATTTAAAACGTTCATCAACCCGAAGACGTAGATAGGCCGAATGCTCGGGCCAACTAACTTGGAACTCTCTCTCATCACAACTATCCAGATCAGGCAGAAGCTTCATGAGGCGCACATAGTTAGCTTCACATTGCGACATCTGCCTTGTTAGATCTGGAATATATTTACGCTTCATACATCTCAACTATCGTATTTAAATTGACACAAGCCTCATTGGACTAGAACACGGTTGTAACTTAATTAGACCAACGTTGATCTAATTCTGCTTTATTTAGCTGCAACCACTGTAATGCGATCATTGCCGGTGCGTTATTAATCTTACCACTCTTCACTAATTCAAACGCTTTATCAACCGGGATCTTATGTACCTTAATATCTTCACCTTCATGGGGAAGACCATGAATTCCTTCTACACCCCTCGAATCCACACTAGCACAAAGCAGATCAATATACTCACGCGTACCCCCAGAGCTTGGGACAAAACGGCTAATACTCACGACCTCTCCCAGCTGAGCTCCAGCCTCCTCTTCAGACTCACGCCGCGCCACATCTTCTGCGCTTTCACCCTGTTCAACAATCCCAGCCACCAGCTCTAACAACCAAGGCCCCTCTGGATTATCAAAAACCCCTACACGAAACTGCTCGACTAACACGACCACCTGTTCATTCGCATCATAAAGTAAAACACAAACAGCATCGTCACGATAAAACAACTCCCGCTGGATACTAATCGAATCACCAGCAAATGTTTTATGGGTCAGATGAAGCTTCAGCATTTTAAAAAAACCATCGTAAAGTGATTCTTGCTTATCAATGCTGAAATCTTTTTGCTGATAGGTTGGCTCCCAACCCTGCGAAGTAAAATCTTCAGACATATATTGATCTCCGTTACGACCCACAGAAAAATCCACTATAGCAATCACTAGCCTTATGACTAGATCAAGCTATATAATTACTTGATATATACTTATTCTTTATTGGTATACCAATTCTAACCGCTGTCACTGAGATTATAAGATGCGACTTTGGGTCGAAGTTTTTCCAATTCTAGGCTGGTTAAAAAATTATCAACGCCAAACTTTTATCAGCGACTTAATGGCTGGCGTGATTGTAGCTATATTATTAATTCCCCAATCTATGGCCTACGCCATCCTTGCTGGGCTTCCACCAGAATACGGCCTTTATGCTAGCATTTTACCTTTGTTTATCTATTCCCTATTGGGCAGTAGCCGCTCCCTTGCTGTAGGGCCGGTCGCTATCGCCTCACTTATGGTAAACACCTCAATTAGCCAAATAGCCCCACAAGGTGGTGCGGAGTATCTAAATGCCGCTATAAACTTATCCCTATTAGTTGGATTGATCCTTCTATTTCTACGCTGCATAAGGCTGGGCGGTATTGTAAATTTCATCAGTCATTCAGTGCTGACAGGCTTCACTAGTGCAGCCGCTATTATTATCGCATTAAGCCAAGTTAAGCATATTTTAGGGCTAGACTTAGCCCGCGCCGAACGTATAGACCAAAGCCTTGTCGATATTAGCACTCACTTAACTGACACCAATGTAGCAACAGCCTTACTCTCCTTAGTTGCTTTTATTATTTTGTGGTACTGCAAAAATACACTCTGCAAGCAGCTGATTAAACTTAAATGCCCACAAGCGCTGGCCGAGCCGATTAGCAAAGCGGGCCCTATGTTTGCGTTACTAATGGGCTCAATAGCCGTTTGGTATTTTCACCTTGATCAAGCATCAGCGGTGAAAACCGTAGGTATGATTCCACAGGGACTACCCCACTTCCAAGCCATTCATATTGATATAGAGTTATGGAAACAGTTGATTACACCCGCCCTGCTGATTGCCTTAATTGGATTCTTAGAAAGCGTATCTGTCGGCACCGCTCTTGCCAGTAAAAAACAGGAACGGATCAACCCCAATAAAGAGTTAGTGGCGATTGGTATGGCTAATATTGGTTCTGCATTCAGCGGCACCTACCCTGTGGCAGGTGGATTTGGACGCTCTATGGTCAACTATAGCGCAGGGGCTCAAACGACTATCGCTTCAGCAATTAGCGCTATATTAGTAGCAATAACTGTGGCGTTTTTTACCCCACTATTTTACTACCTGCCTAAAGCTGTACTCGGAGCTATTATCGTAATGGCTGTGATTCCACTTATTAATATTGCCGCATTTAAAGAGTGCTGGCGGTTTAATAAAGCGGACGCCTTAACCTTAGCTGTCACCTTCTTCTTAGTTCTATTTACTGGAGTTGAAGTTGGCATTTTATCGGGCATTGCGATCTCCATCGCCCTGCTTATTTACCGATCGAGCCAGCCCCATATTGCCATTGTCGGCCGTGTAGGTAACAGCGAACATTTTAGAAATATTAACCGACACGATGTCACTACAGACAGCAGCACACTAGCGCTACGTGTAGATGAAAGCCTCTACTTCGCTAATACACGCTTTGTTGAAGAGTTTATTTTGCAACAATGCGCAGACAACAAAAGCATCAAACATGTCATTATCATCTGCACTGCGGTGAATTTTATTGATGCCAGCGCACTAGAAACCTTAGAGAACTTAATTATTAACCTTCGCGATGAAGGGGTCAGATTACACTTGGCTGAGGTAAAAGGGCCTGTTATGGATCAGCTAAACAGTACCCATTTTATTAAACGGTTATCGCCTGGAAACATCTATTTTACAACCGACCAAGCGATGCGCGAGATTGCAGGCATTTAGATACCACATGATGCAACCGGTAACTTTTTAAGATCGCCGCCGGTAGAGCGGCGTTGGGAAACAAATAAAGTACTATCCCCCCCCCGTTTCGCCTCTTTTTTAGCCATAGCCGCCAATTCAGCAACCTCATGATAGCTGTCGCATTTATAAGGGTCTGGGTGCACAACTCCGATAGCTAAACCCAACAATGGAAAGAAAGAGCGCACACCTTTTCGATCAGTGGACCAGATCCCTTCAGTCTGAAGATCTTTAGGTAGATAAAGCCCTCTTACCTCTTGATCAAACTCCCGAATAATACGTTCACAGCTTAATTGCCAATCCGGTGCGCGGAAAATCACAACAAAATCATCGCCACCTACATGACCAATAAAATTCTTATCGCTATTAATAAAACGGGTAAGCAGATCACCCAGCAAGCGGATCACTTGATCACCTTTTGAGTAACCATAGCAATCATTAAAGGGTTTAAAGTTATTGAGATCAAAATAAGCAACATGAAAATCTGCGGTGCTTTTTAACAGAGAATCCACCTCATTATTAATCGGCACATTCCCCGGTAGCAAAGTTAAAGGGTTCGCATACTGAGCATTTTGGATCTTCAAAGCGGTTAAACGCTTCAATAGATCACGAAGATTCCCCATACCTAAGTAACAATCACTTTCAGTAATAATAATATCTTGCTGCAAGGCACTACTTTCCTGATCTGTCACTAAGCGCGAGACTTCCACTAAACTTAATTGGCTATCAACAAGCAGAACATCTTCACTCAAAATACGTGAGGCCGGCTTTTTCTCATATAACGCACGGCCATACTGGGTGGAAAACAGCTCCAATAGATCAGATTTTTTCACTACACCTAAAGGGATACCATCTCTTATAACAGGCAGCGCACCGACTTCTGGGTGTAATCTAAATTGCTCACTAACAAAGAGCACTGTATCTTCTGGCGCAACTGCTGGAGTTTGACGTAAAAGAGAGATCGCTGTTTCGTCTTGAGCCATATTAACCATGACTTCACTACAAATCGGATCGCTAATACCCTCAGCACTCCATGTAGGTTGAGGCTCTGGACTGGGGTAACCTAGATAAAAACCTTGGCCTATATTAATACCTAACTCCATTAGGGTTGCGACCTCTTCCTTGCGTTCTATCCCTTCGGCAATAACCTTACAGCCCGTTGCGGTGCTTATATTATAAATAGCCCGCACAAACTCACGTTTAACCGGATCAGTATCAATATGAGAGACAAAGTGACGATCGATTTTTACATATTCAGGATTGAGCTCAGACCAAAGCTTTAACCCAGAGTAACCGGTGCCTAAATCATCTACAGCAACCTGAAACCCCATATTGCGGTAGTACTCAACCGCATTATGTGTCAGCCCTTGCTTATCAAACGGATGTTGTTCTGACAGCTCAATAACAATATCTGCAATAGATATACCGAGCTCCTGCAACAACTCAGAGGTAAATCCTTCTGTGTGCTCAGGCGTTCCCAACAAGGAGGCACTAATATTCAGAAACAGCTTGCCGCCCGGCTTTAACTTAGCAAAATGCTCTAAGGAGCAACGCCGAGACAGTAGCTCTAAGGTATGTAAGAGGTTATTTTCAATTGCTGTTTGAAAAAGAGCGCCAGGGGAGGCCATTGCGCTGCCGGAAGGGCCTCGTATTAAAGCCTCATGCCCAATAACTTCGCTTTTTTTCAAATCAACAATCGGCTGAAAGTGTGGATATAGAGACTCTGTCTCTAAAATCTCTAACAACAGCTTACGACGCATATCTGCGCCTACTTCATCAGTTGCACGTAACATAGGTTAATCAATCACACTATTTAAGGTAGTGCGTAGGCTAACGTCCCTATATTACATTTGAGTGAAAATGTTTAATTCCCTTTACACCGACACCCCAGCGGCAAACTGCCTTAGCATCTGAATTTCAGCTTCCCAGATTGTTTCATCAATGGTTTCAAGAACTAGCGGAATCCCTCTAAACCGGTCATCAGACATGATAAATTTAAACACCTCTAAACCGATTTCACCTTGGCCAAGACTATGATGGCGATCAAGGTGGGAGTTTAATCCACCTTTAGAATCATTCAGGTGCATTCCTTTGAGGTATTCAAAGCCCACAACTTTTGCGAACTGATCAAATACCTCTGCACAACTTTCTAAGGTGAGAATATCGTAACCTGCGGCGAACATGTGGCAAGTATCGATACAGACACCTATACGTGATTTATCCTCAACCTGAGCGATGATTTCAGCTAGCTGTTCAAAGCTATAACCTAAATTACTGCCCTGACCTGCCGTGTTTTCTATAACCGCGGTGACCCCTTGAGTTTGTGCTAGCGCCCAATTAATAGAATCGGCAATTCTACTAATGCACTCGGACTCTGAAAGTGTACGAAGATGACTACCTGGGTGAAAGTTAAGATAAATCAGCCCCAACTGTTCACAACGGTGAATCTCATCCAAAAACGCCTCACGGGATTTTTGTAAAGCTTCCGCCTCTGGATGACCTAAATTAATTAGATAGGAATCATGGGGAAGGATCTGCTCAGGAAAAATATTGAGTGCTGCGCAGTTCTCCTTAAAAGCCTTAATAGCTTTCTCTTCTAGTGGTTTAGAGACCCACCGCCGCTGATTTTTGGTAAAGAACGCAAACGCATTAGCAGCAATCTTTTTCGCATTAAGCGGTGCATTTTGCACACCACCCGAGGCGCTCACATGAGCACCAATATAATAAGGCTGTTGATTCATTTAGGATAATACTCAATAAAACTATGCAAGATTACTTAAGCTCTTCCCGAAGCTTATCCCTAATATCCATCAGCATTTTGCCAAAAGCATTATTTGCACGCATATCACGCCCACTACCCCAGAAATAGTCATACTGACTCACATCGGCAATATCAATCTCACCTGTATTCAATAAAATTTGAGCCACCTCAGGATAAGTACGGCATTTTATGTAAGTGCCACGGGTCATAAAGATCAATTTAACTTTATCCCAATCCTTACGCTTTTGATGCTTTTTACTTTTACCCAATGCAGCCGCATCTTTTGGGGTAGGCGCCAGACGAATCTGCTCAACATAATCCATATCAGCAAACTTCATCGCTTGATAATAATGCTCTACCGACGGCCACTCATGACCATCCAGCTCAAAGCTATACTTAGCGTATGAGGCCAACGGATGCTCGGGGTCGGTCCTTGTTAACGTAAAGAGTTTTTTCTCTTTTTTGCCAAAAAACATGCGGATTCCTAATCTCCAAGAGTCATCAAAAGATAGTATATAAACCGCCCTTAGAAAGGCAGCATTAAATTTATAAGCAAAATACGATAACCCCTTAAATAGACCAACTTGAGAAAGTTTTCACGTTCTCTAAAAGGAGCTTTTTAGCCTGATCAAAAACCTCTGGCAAAGCGATATTCTTGTGATAAACAAGATAAATTGGATATGTGAATTCCGTAGCACCGCGGACCTTAGTTAATTGCTGGCTTTGTAAATATCGATCAACCACCCGCGTCCTAAAATATCCATTCCCGCCTTTAGCTAATAGGTATTTTAGTGCCATAGGGCCAAGGGAAAACTGCATAGCTGAGCGGCGATTAAAAGGCACACAACGATCGAATTGCAGGGAAAACTCCTCACCCCAATCAATAAAAAGATCAGGTGTTGAGCATGTCGTCGACGCAACATGTATCAACTTTTCTTCAGCCACCTGTTCGATAACCAACCCCGGCAAGTAGCGAGGACTATGGACAATAATCGCCTCAACCTCTTGCTTTTGCAGAGCTTGATACAGCATATCAGTTGTTGTCACTCGGCTGTTGATAACTAAATTAGGCAAGTCCTCATTCAAGGCGATAATCCAATCACTTAAGATTGGATTCCATAGGCTTATCTCCCCTCCCACATTTAACCTTTGCTGGGTTTGATACTCCCCATGTCCACAGATCTGCTTAGCTTGCTCCCAAGCCTCAATCATATTTTTCGCCTGCTTAACAAAAGCTTCACCATGTGGGGTGAGCTTTGCACCGGCTCGGTTCCGAATAAACAGCTTATAATTCAGCGCAGCTTCTAATGCTTGTACACGTGCAGTCACAGTTGTTTGAGTAACATGTAATCGCTCTGCCGCACGCGCAAATGTCCCTGCGTGAATAATCTCTAAAAAAGTTCTAGCTTGATCAATTTCCATTTCTACTGATTTTAAATGCAATATTATTGCACTTAAACCTCATTTAAATTCGTTATACATGAAGCTATTTTAATCATTAAAATGGCGCCGTTACTAGGTAAATGTAGAGTGAACTGTTCTTAGGGCAAGGTTGTACTTTTACTTTTATTCTCTAAAACAGCTATTATTTTTGTAAGGCTCTACTGTCCAAATGCTCACTTCTTTATATCGTAATACGGCTCAATTCATTGGTATAGAAACAAATAAAACCTCCCACTTTGAGCGCCTTATTTCAGGCGTAACGGCTTTTGTGGCCCTGCTGAGTGTCTTTTATTTCTCGCGTACCTTTTTATCTATACCGGATTCCTTATTGGTGCTCTCCTCCATTGGCGCCAGCGCAGTTCTATTGTTCGCCGTCCCCCATGGTGCATTATCACAACCTTGGCCCTTTCTGATGGGCCACCTTATCTCCGCATTTATTGGTATCAGTTTTTTTCAGGCGTTTGGCTCATCGTTTATTACAGGAGCAATAGCCGTTGGCGTATCCATTATCACTATGCACTACCTACGCTGCCTGCACCCACCGGGAGGATCCACCGCACTCTCTTGTGTGGTTGGCGGAAACAGCATACACGCCATGGGATATGAGTTTTTACTCTATCCATTAGCCATCAATCTGCTCGCCCTACTCATACTGGCTTTTGTCATCAATAACGCCTTCTATTGGCGGCGCTACCCATCATTTTTAAACAGGGCAATAGCGAATAAAATCGATGAAACACATATATTTGAGATCGAAGATCTTTACGGTGCGCTAGAAAAAGAAGATATGTTTATCGATGTGAGCGCAGAAGAGTTAATGAACATTTACAACACCGCCAGCAACAATGCAAAAACACGTCAGCAACAACTTATTGCCAAGCGACCTAAGCTTGCTCGGCGCTTATCGATCAAAAGAAAGCGAGGAAAACTCTAAACCTGCATGCACTCAAAAGATTGGGGTCTTTAAAAAATATTTAAACCTGCTCAACCAAGCTGCCGGTTTTTAAGTCACTACTGGGTCTATACGTTATTTATCGATATAAAAGGGATATTAATGAAAAAGGTGTTATCGGTCGCAGCCCTAATCGCAACCCCCACCATCTCCTCCAGAGCAACTATCCCCACTGTAATCGCCAGAACCGCCACTCGTACCCGTTCCTCCTCGACGATCCCCTTTTGAAACAAACCACATAGCCAATAAAACCAGAAAGATAAATACACCCAAGGGGGCTAATGCGTTTTGAATACTGCTATCAGACGCTAGATCCGTGTAGTGCCACGAAAGGTATAAACCAATCAATATAAAAATTAATGATTTCATCTAATATTCCTTTTAAATGTTAAAGCGCTTTTATTTAACCGCACCTAACCCCTGTATTCAGTTACATTAAAAGCTCGAAACAGACGACAAAAAACACTTAGCTCTCAAGGCTGCACAAGTAGCGCAGGTGCATAGACTGACCAATAAAGCGCCACGGTCCCGACAAAGCCTATCAAAATTGTTATAAATAAAAACAACTTAGATGAGCGAAGCAACGCAAAAACCGCCAAGCCTAAACATAAAATAGGTAAAGCGACCCACCATTGAATCGTACGGAAAACAAACGTCGAATACGCCGTTTGCTTTACACCGAAGCTAGCCCAAAGCTGTCGAAAAGATTCAGCAGTTTCCGGTTGCAGCAAGCCATAGATAAAGTATGACTGCGCAGCGATAAAGAACAGAATAGATATGCCAAAAATTAGTTTTTTCATAGCATTACTGGATAAATAGAGATACAGGCTACCGCCCTATGAATTATTTAATATCTGAAATGCTATATTGTTTTGCGCCATGATTGCCAATATTTGGCGCACTATTTTTAGGAATAAATAGCTCTCTATGGGCACCTTTATCGTACGTTAAACTAACAGTAAAACGATTAGCATATTCGCAAGACCTTAAATCAATTTCTGTGCCTGCCTCTATACTCATACCTTGAGCCTCAATAGCTTTACCCAGAGTATGCACGTATGGCTTTGAGCATAATAAATCAAAGCTTGGCGAATTTGCCCACCAACCACCTATAAAACCAATAGATAGAAAGACTACCGATAGCACTGTAGTTAGCATGATTTTCTTCACATCAAAAATTCCTTATAAATAAGTGGCTTTGCGACATAGACATCATTCGAAAAGGGAATAAAGAATACCGCTGCTAGCTAGGTTAGTCATCTGTTGCAACGAGCACGACCTGCCCCTAGATTTTTTGACGCCTAGGTTTTTTCGCTTACGGACAAAAGCGCTTGATTATGACGCAGGCATTGATGATTCGGTAAAAGTGGAGTAAACATGTATAAAAAACCATCTACCCTATGCCATCCAATACATGTGACGGATACCGCATAATAGCCCTCAATGAGTACTGAAATAAGGAACGTCAGGCCGGAGCAAACGCGAGCAGAGCGTTCTACCTGACAGTCAGCGCTCAGTTTCCCCCTAAGCGTGCTTCGGTTGTCATTGAGTGTCGGGCAGTTTCTTACTGCAAACAAAAAGGCAGTGTCTGCCCTAGTTTCTTTGGAGAAGGTATCCAGCAGTGAAATATATGGAAGGCTGTCGTTAAAACGACATAAGACAATTGACTGACCGTACTGACTTTCCCAAGGTCTCGGTATAAAAGGTAATGAATGTTAAAAGATATCGAGTTAGATTGGATCCTATTGCTGGCGATGCTACTGGTATTCGCCGGTGTAGGCTTAGTGCAAAAAGCAAAATCACGAGAAAAAACAGCAATAGACAATCCACAGACGCACCCTAAGATGAGTCCCCACTCATGTGGTGCTGTTACCCGAGCTGATGTCGACCACTTATTGCAAACCTTGGCCATACAAATGAAAGCCACCAGTGAATATACATGGGCTCAAGGTGATCCTGACGCTAAAAGTGATGACATTGATCGCAGCACCTGCTGCAACATTATTGAATCTATTGACCTAGAAAACACACCCACCCGAACCGTTTGGCGATCCGAAATTATTCAGCGATTAAGCAGTTTTCAACAAGCTAAGCGGGACGCCGGTAAGCCTGGCGTTGGTGTAGTGGGCAGTATGATGGCTCACGTGAATACTTTTTTTGATGACACTGACCATTAGCGCTTTTTGCCAGTGAAGTGGCTATAGTCTCCCCGACACAGAGACAAGGACAATATCCCCACCCATAGAGGTGTTGCCGAAACACGTAAAAGTGCCTGTCCTTACTTACCGTTTCCCATCATCCACCTCTGGTGGTCTGATTGCCCGTCTTGCTGTCGATGACCTATATAAAGGGAAAGGCTTTGGTGAATGGCTGCTTATCGATGCACTCAGAAAGCTACTAGTGATAGCGTTGCATTTCCAGTTGTTATCGTTGATGCCAAAGACGGTGCGAAAAATTGCTATGAACGCTATGGTTTTCAAGCATTTGCAGACGCTGAAAATCAACTCTGCATCACCATTGCTGATGTGAGAGCAAGCTTAGGCTAGTTAACCGCTGCCTTTAGCAAACTAACGCCCGCTTCAGCTGCACCAAAACAGGAGTATCTTTGTGTTAATATTTGAGCGCAGCGAGTGGCACAAAAAACGCATAGTCTTTGGCGTCAGGCTGGAAGCGCTTGTTAAAGCGTGATGCTTGAAGTGGTTGTTGTACTTTTAACCTGTAACATTACACTTTTTTATAAACACCAATACTAAAGTTACCAGGCCTGGTTGTTTTGTTTTTTACTGTTTTTAAATACTGAATTTGGTTTTAAACAAGTCTTTATTTTAAATGTTTTACCCTTAAAAACTCAGACGCTTTAACATTTAATATAAGGCGAAAACGCCCTAATATATTGTATTGAAGTAATAAATATACCCTTTTGCCCTTATATTGAGCTAGCCTGTCAATAGGTTAGGTTATGCGATATTACCCAGAAAATCTGTTTTCAACACGGTTAATGGTTATGAATATTACTACAAAAAAACTAGCTCGCTAGAATAAATACGTAACTCTTTTAGAGCATAAGACTTATGCGTTTTCGACTTAGAAAAGTTATTGTGATTGGATAAAGCTTTTTAAGTTCGAAGTCAGAGTAAAGTTATACTTGATGAACTCTAAATATCAACACGTTGAAAACTTAATTTAACTCTGACCCCAATTATTCGAAAAATACGCAAGCTTAATTCGAGCCGATAATCTCAACCCGCTCAGCTTGGCAATGAAGCTGCTGCCCGGCTCTGGCTGGATCGTATGTGATGCCAATCAAGCGCACTTGATCTTTACGTTTAAGCTGTTTAAAAAATGTGGTTTGATCAAGCCGCCGCTGCTTTTGCTGCTCTATCGTATCCGTTGAATCATGGGCAAACGCCATGACCATCGCTGTACCTCGGCAAATCTGTTGCCAGTCGGTACGGGCATCAGCCCGCACTCGCATCTCTCCTCTGAGTATTCCCGTCCATAGGCCTTCAACATCCGGCATAGTTGTGCGAGCAGGTTCCACTTTTGCTGGGGCATTTTGTGTTCGATTAACGGGCGGTGGCGTTTTCGTCAAACCTTTCTGCGCCCTCGCATAATCCCTATGGCATCTTTTCACCCCAATATCACTCAACAATTCAGGATATTGAGTTAACGTATCACCATAGCGTGCGCAACTCGACAAACACAGATGGGCGAGCTTCTGGCCTTCGGCCGTTTGAGCCATTGCCCGACATGTCTCTCCTTTCGCACGTATATCATCAATGACAGCATTCGACGCCATCACCGTGGTATGAGTGAAACATAAAAAGGCAACAAACGTGAAAGCAGTTTTCATCTTATTTCCTCGTTTAATTATCAAGAGCCTAAGCGGAACAAACTGACTATTCGTGTTTACTCTAGCCTACCCGCTCGGACTACTGCAATGCATCATTGCGGCTGGGACGGCCGTAAACTACTATAAAAGCGCTAAATGTTCGCACATTTATTATTAACTACCCGCATTTTTCATACTGATTGCAAGGGTCGCTTCCCTCGCACGCAAGATACCCACCCTACCAGCTCCACCTTTGGGCAGCACTATTCATCACAATCCCAACTAACAGAGTCTTTAGAAACTCTGCCAAATAATACGGTATTGCTCATTTAACGCCCAGCGCAGCCGCAGACGGCACGGAGCACTTTTTGTGTTAATGTTTGAGCGCTAGCGAGTAACACAAAAAGTGCGGAGTGTTGGCTGTCGGACTGGCGCTGCTTGTATGGTTGTTCTTGAGGATATTCCACCTTTTTAAATCCTTTTAAAAACGGGTAAATTGAGACCCACCTTCGG
>NZ_JAUOQC010000012.1:0-124735 GCF_030547495.1 Neptuniibacter sp. 2_MG-2023
CCATGTGAGAGTAGGTCATCGCCAAGCATTTATTTAGAGAAACCCCGGTTACTACGTAGCCGGGGTTTTTTGCGTCTAGGGCTTAGGTAAGTGAACTCCGATTAAGTTTGTTTTTCTTGTTTTATATCTAATTGTCATCACTCTGTATTGTGCATGTGCGGTAATAACCGTTAGTATTAATTTATTTTGCAGAGAACTCTCATGTCTGACTTATTAATGGCGGGAAAAAAGGTTCTTATTGTTGGCATAGCCAACGATAAAAGTATTGCATATGGTTGTGCTAAAAAGCTTAAAGAGCATGGTGCAGAGCTGGCAATAACCTACTTGAATGATAAAGCTAAACGTTTTGTCCAACCTCTTGCAGATGAACTTGAGGCGAGTATCTTTATGCCTCTAGATGTGACAGTACCTGGAGATATGTCTGCTGTATTTTCAGAAATTGAGCGCCAATGGGGTTCTTTAGATGGTGTTATCCATTCTTTAGCTTTTTGTCCTCTGGAAGATCTACATGCACCGATCTCTGAATGTTCACGGGAAGGCTTTTTGCAGGCGATGGATGTTTCTTGCTACTCCTTTATCGAAATGGCAGGGATGGCAAAATCGCTAATGACTGAGGGGGGTTCTCTGATTAACTTCTCTTATTTGGGAAGTGCTTTAGCTACAGGTGATTATAATATAATGGGTTGTGCTAAAGCGTCACTTGAGGCGGCTACTCGTTATCTTGCACGGGATTTGGGGCCTCAGCATATTCGAGTTAATTGCATCTCTCCAGGTACTATAGCGACTCGTGCGGCCGGCGGGATAAAGGATTTTGATGCGATGCTGGAATATAATCGCCATAAAGCGGTTGACCATTTACTCCCTACGACTGAGGAAGTTGGGGGAGCTGCGCTTTATTACTTAAGTGATCTCTCTCGTGGTGTGACAGGAACAATACATTATGTTGATCACGGTGTTTGTATTGTAGGTTAAGCTCTTTTTACCCCCGTTATTTTCATTAAATATGAACCCAGAGATTCTCTGGGTTTTTTATTTTTCTGCCAAAACAATACGATAGCTAAGGTTATTCACCCTTTTTCTTTTAAGTTATTCCTATATCGGCCGATTATTACACTCTAATGAGTTCTTTCTCGTTAATCTTCAATTAAGTGATTGTATCAGTAGTTTAAGACCGGTAGATTTGTAGGTCTATATTTGAGTAAAACACCTCAGGAGTGAAAAGATTGCTTTCACTGTTTAAAAAGAAGATAAAATCTGGGGGAATAACCTCAGTTGTGTTTACTGGGAAAGGTGTTTCTTTTGCCCATGTAAAGCAAACAGCCTCTCATCCAGAGCTGTCTTTCTGTGAGCATGTCCTTTCATCTAATCCTTTTAGTGAGTCCAGCCGTTTTTCTGAATTAGTTAAAGATAAAGGACTTAACGGGAGTAAAGCACTTATCGTTATGCCTGAATCGAGCTATCAAATTCATTTGGTTGAGCGTCCATCTGTTCCTGATGAAGAGCTTAGAGATGCACTGCGTTGGAAAATTAAAGACTTAGTTAGCTTTGATATTGAAAAAGCAGTGATCGATTATATAGAGCTGCCTGATGATGCCTACCGTGGGCGATCACGTATGTTGTATGCTGTTGCTGCCCAACAGGATGAAATTGATCGTCGTGTTGAATGGTGTGAAAGCATCGGCTTAGAACCGGTTGTTGTGGATGTTCCTGAATTAGCGTTGTTGAACCTTACTGAAGATCTTGCTGACAGTGAAGCTGGATTAGCTGCATTCTTTTTAGGCGATAAAAGTAGTTCGATAAACCTGCTGTCGGATGCTTCGCTCTATTTTACACGTCATTTACACTACAACCGAACGGATGGTGCCGCTGATGCGGGTGCCGCTGTGTTAGAGTTACAACGCTCACTCGATTATTACGAAAGCCAAGTTGGCAAGCCTCCCTGTGTTCGTTTATTGGTGTTGCCATTTCAGTCGGACGATACGCCACTGATGAGCGAGTTACGCCAAAACTTACATCTTGATATTCATTCATTAAATCTTAACAACCTTATCTCCAGTTCAATTGAATTGTCTGATGATCTACAACAATGGACAACGATCGCGGTTGCTGCAGCATTAAGAAGTGAAAACTTAGGGGTGGAAGGGGTTATATGAAACAACGAGTTAATCTCTACAACCCTAATAAATCTAAACAGAAATTCGATCCACTGAGCTATAGTGGTAGCTTAACTCTAGTTGGGACTATCGTTGTTCTGTTTTTAGTTGTAGGTCTAGCATTGACAGTTTATACAAATTACCAACAAGCCCAGCTAGAAGCTTTAATAAGCGATCAGAAACAATTGGAAGCAGCAGTTAATACTGAACAGGCACGTTTTTCACTAAAAGAAGCGAATGCTGAACTGATTGTTGAGAAACAACGTATACAAAGTGAAATCGCATCAAGGCAGCAGCTTAAAAGCTTGTTATATCGTATTCAGCCGAGTCATGGGACTAGCTTCTCCTCTTACCTCTACGCTTTAGCTGAGGCATCACAGCCTGATAGCTGGTTAATTGAATTTCAATTAGATAATACGCAACATCGTTTTAGCGCATATGGCGGTGCAGTGGAGGCTCCAGCGGTTCCTGTTATGTTAGAAGCAGTATCTCGCACTGAAGTGTTTCAAGGCCTAAGTATTGGTGAGCTTGATTTAGAATCGGGTGAATCGGGTGTCCTATTTAAAGCGACTGCGGAGTTACGTGCCTATGAATAAGGCTGCCCAAAAGTGGGATGCACTGAGTTCGCGAGAGCGATGGTTAGTAATTATTTCTGCGGTGGTTATTCCTGTTGTACTTATTTACATTCTGTTAATTGAACCGAGCATTATTAGCCTTCAACATCAGCATGCAAAGTCCGCAGATCTCCAAGTTGAGATGGCGAGCCAAAAACAGGTATTGGATCTGTTAAGGGCTAAAGAACCTGTAGATCCTAACATTGCTGTGCGTGAAGAGCTGAGGCGTTTACGCCTAGAACTTACAAATGCGAATGCTGATATTAAGCGTGCGGCGACCAATTTAGTCTCTCCTGATCAAATGTTAAGTATGCTTAAAGATGTTTTAAAAGATGAACAAGGCGTTTCTTTGCTCAGTGCTAAAAGTTTAGCTGTCGAGACTCTAGAGTTAGGCGGGAATAATGAGAAGACAAAAGCCGAATCGTCTGCCCCTTCCGCTGTGATTTATGCGCACCCTTTTGAGATTGAGTTACAAGGCAGCTATCAGGGTATATATGATTATCTACAAAAGATTGAGCAATTAGATGGCGTTTTCTTTTGGGATACTTTGAATTATGCCGTAGATGAATATCCAGCGGCAAAAGTAAAAATAAGAGTGCATACCTTAAGCTCTGAAGCGAGGTGGTTAGGTGCATAAGTTGGTTATCGGTTTGTCTTTCTGTATCTGCTCCTCTTCAGTTTTAGCTGAGCGGTTGCCTGCTGACCCGACTCGTCCGGCAGCGGGGATGTATCATCTGTCGCCAGCTAAGCGGGTAGCCCCTGTTTATAAAGTTAGTTCTCTAGTGACAGGCAAGAAAAAAAATACGGCTGTTGTGAATGGCCAACGTGTAGAAGTGGGAGATTTAGTTGATAGCGCTACGGTTTTATCGATTAGTCGTGAAGGTGTCATGCTTGATATTGGAAATAAGCAACAATTGATCTCTTTATCTGAGCGGGAAGGATTCAGTAAAGTAAAGAGTGGGAAATAGGTCTAATTAGTTATGAAATATATTTTCAATATCCACATCCTTGTTTGTTTACTGTTTTTGAGTGGCTGTCAGGGGATCTCGCCCATTGCTGGTTCAACAACTCAGCAGGACGGTGTTGCTGCTATTGAAGAAGCCATTGCGGTTAATGAGCAGCAGCGGGAAATACCTGCGCCTCCATCGGCTCCGATTGCTTTGTTGCCCCCGTTAAATCTAGGTGCATCGGCTTCATCTTCGGAAGAACGGTTTGATATTACTGCCGAGGCGCTACCCGCAAGAGACTTTTTTATGGGCTTAGTCCAGGGGACACCTTATAACATGATTGTTCATCAAGATGTGGGAGGCGCTATTTCGGTAGAATTAAAAGATGTTTCCGTAGATGAAGTGATGAACGCTATTCAACGGGTATATGGTTATGAATACACCCGTAGTGGTAATTTATATCAGGTGATGCCTGCTTCACTTCAAACTCAGATCTTTCAGATAAACTATCTTGATATAGATCGTCAAGGAAGTTCAGATACACAAGTTAGTGCAGGCTCAGTGAGTTCGTCGGGTGATAATTCGAGTGCGGATGAGGTTATAGGAACACGAATTAGTACGAAGACATCGACTAACTTCTGGGGGAATTTACAAAGCACCTTAAATACGATCATTTCTGGAGAAGGTCGTAAAGTGGTTGTCACGCCTCAAACGGGGGTTGTTGTTGTGCGTGCTTTACCAAGCGAATTAGCAACGGTGAGAGATTATCTTGCACAAGCTGAACTTATTTTGCATCGCCAAGTTGTTATTGAGGCAAAAATATTAGAAGTAACCTTAAATAATGGCTTCCAAGCAGGTGTTAACTGGACCGCGCTGGCTGAACCAGGTACAGGAAAAACGGCCTTGTTTAGTTTATCGTCAGAAACCCTAACTAATAATGATGATATAGGCGGAATATTTAAAGCTGATTTAAGCTTAGGTGATTTCACTTCAGTGATTGAGCTTTTAGGAAGCCAAGGTGATGTTCAGGTGCTGTCTAGCCCTCGAGTTTCAACGGTGAATAACCAAAAAGCAGTTATCAAAGTGGGTACAGATGAGTTCTTCGTAACGGATGTTGAAAATACAACAACGACCGGCACGAGCACAACAACCTCTCCTAGTATTGAACTAACACCGTTTTTCTCCGGTATCGCTTTAGATGTGACTCCTCAGATTAGTGCAGATGGCGATATTGTTCTACATATCCATCCAACCGTTTCAGAAGTTGTGGATCAGCAAAAACAGATTAGTGTTGGATCTGATGATTTTAATATCCCACTTGCATTAAGCTCCATCCGAGAATCGGACAGTATTGTAAGAGCTGAAAGTGGACAGGTTATTGTTATCGGTGGATTAATGAAATCGACTGATAGTGATACTGAGGCTAATGCGCCGGGTTTGAGCGATCTACCTGGTATTGGCAGTTTATTTAAGCAGAAGCGCCAAGCAGGAAGTAAAACTGAGCTAGTTATTATGTTGCGTCCCGTGTTAGCTAATCATGATAATTTGCAAGACGAACTTAAACGTAGTCTTCGTTCGTTTAAAAATTTGCAGGCTACCCCTGCACAGTAGCTGAGGCTAATGGATGTACACGGATCACTTTGGTTTAAGTGAGTTACCTTTTACGCTTACACCTAATACGCATTTCTTTTTGAATATGCCGACTCATCATGAAGCCCTTAATTTAATGTTAGTGGCTCTGGCCGGTGGGGATGGTTTTGTTAAAGTCGTAGGTGAAGTTGGTACAGGTAAAACGCTGTTGTGTCGCAAACTGCTTAATGCGTTAGACAATGATGAATATGTAACGGCATATATACCTAACCCCTATTTAAGTCCTTATGAGTTTCGTAAAAGTTTTGCCCAAGAGATAGGGCTAGATGTTAATGGGCTTGAAGATTTTGATCTTCTTAATGCGATTAATCAGCGCCTTGTAGAATTGGCGCAAAGTAAACGTAAAGTCGTGCTACTAGTTGATGAAGCACAAGCTATCCCTGAAGAAACGATAGAGGCTTTAAGGCTGTTAACCAACCTTGAAACAGAAACGACTAAGTTGTTTCAAGTGGTGCTTTTTGGACAGCCTGAGCTTGACGAATTGTTAGGGCAAAAGTCCTTACGGCAGTTATTACAACGAATCACGTTTAGTTATGAACTGAGTCATCTGGATAATGAAGCTGTAGAGCACTATATAGAACAACGGGTACAAAAAGCAGGCTTTACTGGACTCTCTCTTTTTAAGAAAGAGGCTTCACGTAAAATAGCTAAAGCTTCGGCTGGTACGCCTCGACTTATCAATATTCTAGCGCATAAAGCGTTGATGGTTGCGTATGGCAAGGGCGCTTTAAAAGTAGAAAGCTCTCATGTGGCACGCGCTATCGAGGATACACAAGGTATTGTAAAGACAAAGGATAATCGACCTCTTTTATGGGGCGCTATTAGCTGTCTACTCCTAGTAACGCTTTATCTTGTGTATATAGGGGTTAATCAATGAGTTTGGTTAATGACATGCTAAGGGACTTAGAGCAGCGTAATGAAAGCGCTACGCAGGTTCCTGGACAGCAGTCAGCTGTTAAAGCCGCTCAATATGTTGAAGAAGAGACAGGTAGTAAAGCACCTCGAATTACGTTGTGGCTGATCGGCCTAGTTGCAGTACTTACAACCTGCTGGTTGTTGTGGCATCAGATACAAAAAACTCAAACCTATGCTGACACTAAGGGCTTATCTACGGCATCTCTCGATGCTACAGACAGCGAGGAACAGCAAGACTCAGAACTTAGCGAATTAAGTGCTGGGGAGCGCTTACAGGGCTCCTCGGCTACAGATGAGCCGCTCTCTGTCATCCCCGCTCCGAAAAATGCAGGCCTCGTTTCTATTAATGATATTAAATGGGCGGGCGCTGATTTTGGTGGTGATTTAGTTGTGAGGCTTGATGGCGATGCTGATATCCAAGTTTTAAATCAGAAAGATAATAGCATCGTGATTGCTATTGATGATGCTGTTTTAAGAACGACGCTTCCTTCTATAACAAATAATTATATTAAGCGCTTAGATATTGAGGCTGAACCGGATAGAAACCGAACCTTGTTAACATTAACGACCAATAGAAAAAGCCAGTTTTCTTTTCGTGTTCAAACCTCACCGACAACACTTATTCTCGGTGTAATACCTGATGAAGCGGCTCTCGTTATTAATGATCCATCTGATGTTGAGACGGTTGAGGTTACTGATATTGGCGTATCAACTATAGCGACGCCCTTAACCGTTATTAGTGTAGACAGCGAAAAGGACAGTATTCGATCTTCTGCTGAGCTACAGGTTAATCTTGCTGAAGAGTTTTTGACTACCAAGCCCGTTGTTTCAAAGCCGGTTACTAAGTCGTCCAATGCATTAACAGATCGTCAATTTGCTAAGCGTGCACGGCGGATGATTAATGAAGGTAAATTGGATGAGGCTGAGAGCTTATTAACTAAGGCGATAGCTCAAGAACCATCTAAAGCTGAACAATCTAGAGTGCTGCTAGCAACTTTACTGTTGTCTAAAGGTGAAACCGCTTCAGCTCAAATGTTGATAGGGAAAAGTCGCGACCTACATCCATATAATAGTGATTTAAAGAAATTACAGGCACGTATATGGATGGCTGAGAATAAATCGTCTCAATCAGTTGATCTGCTTAGTGCTGATTTCCCGTTGCTAGAAACTGATCAAGAGTACCATGAGTTGTTGGCAAGTGCTTACCAGCAAGATGGCAAACCGGATGAGTCAGCACGGATTTACTTTCAGTTATTGCAATTGAATAACAGCATTCCACGATGGTGGATTGGAATGGGTTATGCGCTGGAACAAGTAAAGCGTTATGCTGATGCTCGTAATGCTTATCAGAGTGCCTTACAGATACCGACGATTGATAGTCGTTTGAAAAGTTATGCCAGTCAGCGTATTCAAGCGCTGGCGGGTCGTTAGGAGGAAGGGGCGGCATGGGCGCACCCAAGATGAAAATCCGTATTGGTGACTTACTAGTTCAGAACGGTGTTCTGTCGGAAGCTCAATTAATTGATGCGTTGGATAAGCAGAAACAGACGCGTCAGAAATTGGGTAAGACACTAGTATCTATGGGGTATGTAAAGGAACAGCAGTTTCTTGATTTTCTATCCCAGCAGTTGAATATTCCTCTGGTTGAGCTAACGCATTACTCATTTAATCAGGAAGACGTATTACGTTTACCTGAAACTCAGGCCCGGCGCTTTAGAGCGCTCGTATTAAAGGAAGATGTTGATCATTTTCTCGTTGGGATGTCTGACCCAATGGATATCTTTGCGTTTGATGAATTGCAAAGAGTGCTCCCTAAACCTATCGAAATTGCAGTCGTTTCTGAAGCCCAGTTACTGCAATCTATGGATCTACTCTATCGTAAAACGAGTGATATTGAAGATCTGGCCGATCAGCTAAATGATGAGATCGCCGATGACGCCTTTGATCTAGCAGCATTAACTGCAACCGATGAGGTTGATGTTCCTGTTGTTAAACTGCTGAAAAGTTTATTTGAAGATGCGGTTCAGGTTGGCGCCTCAGATATACATATTGAACCGGATGAAACGGTGCTACGTATTCGGCAGCGTATTGATGGTGTGCTCCATGAGCATGTTATGAAAGAGAAACGTATAGCCTCAGCGCTTGTACTGCGTTTAAAGCTAATGGCCTCATTAAATATATCAGAGAAACGTTTGCCTCAAGATGGTCGTTTCAATATTAGTGTGAAAGGGCATAGTGTTGATGTACGTATCTCTACCTTACCTATTCAGTTTGGTGAATCGGTTGTAATGCGTTTGCTTGATCAGTCCGGTGGGATTATAGGGCTAGAAAAAGCTGGATTACCTAATGATATGTTACATCGGCTCCGTAGAATGATTCACGAGCCCCATGGCCTTTTACTTGTTACAGGCCCTACAGGTAGTGGTAAAACCACAACTTTATATGGTGCGCTTAATGAGCTAAATAGCCATCAGAAGAAGATTATTACCGTAGAAGACCCAGTGGAATATCGTTTACCTCGAGTAAACCAAGTGCAGGTTCATCCCAATATAGGTTTAGACTTTTCCACTGTACTACGTGCCACCTTGCGTCAGGATCCGGATATTCTTTTAGTCGGGGAGATTCGAGATAAAGAAACCGCTGATATTGCCCTGCGTGCAGCGATGACAGGGCACTTTGTCCTGTCCACGTTACATACTAATGATGCCGTATCTAGTGCTATGCGTTTAACTGATATTGGTATCGAAGGGTATTTGGTTGCGTCTGCATTGAATGGGATTTTAGCGCAGCGTTTGGTACGCAAAATCTGTGAAAACTGCTCGCACGATTATCAGCCGACTGATTCAGAAAGATTATGGTTGGATATGCGCCAAGAGGAGCTAGGTTTAGATAATATCAGCCTACAAAAAGGCCGCGGCTGTACTTATTGTAATAATACGGGCTACAAGGGGCGTACCGGTATATTTGAGTTATTAGAAATAAACGAAAATATGGCTGATGCTCTACGCCGCAATGATAGCGCGGGTTTCACCATTGCTGCTAAAACAGATCCACATTATAAGCCTTTAGCTTATAGCGCATTGGAATTAGCTATAGCTGGGGTTACTTCATTAGATGAAGTGTTCCGTGTAACAGAACAGTTGGACGAATCTATTTATCTCGACGCACCTGATGCCTCAATTGAGCTTGGCTCAATGGATGTCGGTGGTTTAGAGCTTGAGTAACTGGGTAAAGAATTAGATGGCAACTTATAGTTATCGAGGCAGAAACAGAGAAGGTGAGGAAGTCTCCGGCAATATTGAGGCGGGCACGGCGGCTATGGCCGCATCACAGCTATCTGTTGATGGCATTATCCCGATAACCATCAATGAAGCCGTCGCAGCGAAGAAGCAATCACCAACGGGCAGCAAAGAGCTGAACTTTCAGTTGTTTCAAAAGATTAGTATTGATGAGCTAATCATGTTTAGCCGTCAAATGTTTAGCTTAACTAAGGCTGGTGTCCCCATTACACGAGCGATGCGAGGATTAGCTAATACAGTTAATAATCCACTTTTAGAGGAAACTTTGGGTGGCTTGGCAGATGAGTTGGAGAGAGGGAACGCACTTTCTTCTGCTTTGGCTAAGTACCCGAAAATATTCAGTGAACTCTATATAAGTATGATCCATGTAGGCGAAAATACAGGCCAACTGGATGAGTCTTTTAGGCAGATGGCTGCGTATCTGGAGTTAGAGCGTCAGACCGTTCAAAATGTAAAGCAAGCGACTCGCTATCCTATCTTTGTTCTTGTTGCGATCTCTATCGCTATAGGGATTATCAACGTGTTTGTTATTCCTGCCTTTAAATCTGTTTTTGTTAGTTTTGGCGGTGATATGCCTTGGCAAACACAGGCATTAATTACGGTGTCCGACTTTACCGTCGATTGGTGGTGGGCGATCGTTGGCGGCGGCGTTCTGCTTTATATTGCTTTCTATCGTTGGCGAAAAACAGAGTCTGGCCATATGGCTTGGGATCGACGAAAACTCAAGTTTCCTATTGTTGGGTCGATATTCTATAGAGTTATCTTGGGACGCTTCTCTCGCACTTTTAGTATTGTTTTGAAAGCGGGTGTGCCAATAGAACAAGGCTTATCTATTGTCTCTAAAGCTGTTGGCAATCGTTATATAGGTCAGAAAGTTTCCGGCATGCGTCAAGGGATTGAACGAGGTGAGTCGTTTACTCAAACCGCACATCAAACAGGTATGTTTAGCCCGTTAGTCATGCAGATGCTGGCGGTGGGTGAAGAAACCGGTCGAGTTGATGAGATGCTTGAAGAGGCTGCAGGCTTCTATGAGCAGGAAGTGGAGTATGATCTTAAAAATCTTACCAGTGCGATCGAACCTATTTTGATTGTGGCTATTGGTGGAATGGTACTAGTGTTAGCACTGGGTGTGTTCTTACCGTTGTGGGAGTTGAGTACTACAATTAATGGTTAATCGTGATGCTCAATTGAGATTTCGGCAAAAAGGTTTTTCGCTGCTAGAGCTAGTGATTTCACTTTTAGTTATTTCGATTTTAATGGCAGTAGCTTATATCAAGCTAGAGCGGTTAGCCGAAGATGTTGAGCGTGTATCCTTTGAGGGGGTTCGTAATAATATTCAGGCACAAGTCACATTAAAGGTGGCATACTGGTTTGCAGAGCAGCAGTATGTTTCAGGTCAGGAGTTGGAAAAGAGTAACCCTATCTCACTTATTTCATACAAACCTACAAATTATGTGGGTGAATTAGACTATAATGAGTTGTTGGTTGCTCAGAGCGAGCGTTGGTACTTTGTTTCGGATAAGCATTGGCTTGTATATAAAGTTAAACGAAGTGAGCACTTAAAAAATGACTTTCAACAAAAGGACCTTTTACCGTTTCAATTAACAGTAAAGTTTCAACATGGGCGTCATGAACAAGGGCTAGCAACAGAGGTGATTTTAAGGCCTCTATATAGCTTTACTTGGCAAGTTGATAGCGATGGCTGATCTATACAAGTCATCTGTAGTTTGTTAAAAATCAATCAATTACAATTTAATATCTAGTGGCAGAGGGTTCCATGAAAAAGCAAACGGGTTTTACAATCATTGAGTTGGTAGTCGTCATTGCCCTGTTAGGCATTTTGGCAGCGGTTGCACTACCTCGTTTTATTAATGTAACTGACGATGCACATAATGCAGCGGTTAAAGGCGCTGCGGGTGGTTTTGCCGCCGGTATAGCTTTAGCTAAAGCTAAAGCTGTGGTTGAAAATGCAGGTTCCGGGGCTAATGTTCAATTAGATGGTTCGGCTGCTGTAGCGATTAATGGCTCTGGTTATCCTGTTGGGGCTTCAGGCGCAGGTTCTACAATCGGTGGTAATGGAGCTTGTGTTGATATCTGGAATAATGTTTTACAAGGCAGTCGACCTGTTGCGTCTGATGCCGATCCATCTGTTGTGCCGGGCGTTGATTATCAAGCTGAGTCTGGGAGTGGTACTGAGTGTACGTTTACTTATCGCCAAGCCGCACCTTCAGGTGATGATCGTGAGATTGTGTACGATGCAGAGTCGGGTAACGTAACTGTTAACGGTGCTGACGAGTAATTGTTAACTCAGATGTGACGCAAATGAGCGGTGAACATTTATCTTCTTCAGTTAGATATAGCTGCTCTCAATCTCGCCAGCGTGGTTTCACGCTGGTTGAGATTATTGTTGTAATTATTCTATTGGGCGTTCTTTCAGCCGTTGCCATTCCGCGTATTGGTAATGTATCTAGTTACCAAGAGTCCTCCCTTCGCAGCTCTATCCTCGGTTCTTTGAGGTTGGCTCAAAAAACAGCCTTAGCTCAGCACGCATCATCGGTATATTGGGTTTTAGGACGTCCCTCCCTTGATGAATGGCAGATTAGCTTAGTGATTGATGCCGATACTAATGACGGCATTCCTCCTCTAGATATATCGCCGCCGCAGCTTAATGCATCCATTCCTGGTGATATTAGTTTGTCTTATTCTGTGTCAATGGATGCAGGGGGAAGCCTACTTGGCTCACTCTCTACGGGTGATAATCTAGTGATTTTGTACAATCAGTTAGGCGATATGGTTAGTGTTAAAAGCGGAGTCGTCCTAACTAGCGAAAGTTCTTTCCCAAATGCCGCGAACTCAGTGGATAGTAGTTTGCAGTTTAGTGATCGCAGTGGCGATTTTTGTCTCTCTTTGACGGGTTATAATTATGCATCGACCTGTCGCTGAAAAAGGTTTTTCTCTGGTAGAGGTCGTTATCACCATTGTTATTATTGGTGTTGCTTTAACGGCTGCGATAGCGGGGTGGGGTAATATCGCACGACATAGTTCTGATGTGATGTGGCAGACGAGAGTATCGTACCTTGGGCAAGCCTATTTAGAAGAGATTTTATCCCGCCGTTATGACGAATTAACGCCTACAGGCGGCAGCCCTCTTTGTGATCCCTGTACGGCTGAGGGCGGTTTTGGTCCCGATGCTAGTGAAACACGGGAAACATTTGATGATGTTGACGATTATCATGGCTTAACAGAAAACGCTGTTGGTTTATTTAATTCTCTAGTGACAACCGGAGGTATTCAATCTTATAACGGTTATCAAGTCAGTGTGCAGGTGCAGTATGCAGGCGATAGCTATTTTTCAGCGAGTAATCATGAGCTGGTGAAGCAGATTGTAGTGACGGTGACTCCCCCTAAAAACACAGGCCAAAACCCTGTGCAATTTAGTGCATTACGGGGGAATTATTAATGGGACTGTGTAGAAGTAATAAACAGCAAGGCTTTACATTGATTGAGCTGATCGTTGTTATTACATTGCTAGGTATTATCTCTCTTGTTACCGTGGGCTTTATTACATCAAGCATGCAAGGTTATGCGGATCTAACGCGGCGTGATCAGTTGTCATCGGCGGTAAGGGTTGCAGTTGAACGGATGGCAAGAGAGATTAGAAATGCATTGCCCAATAGTCTTCGGGTTAATGATGAGGGAAGCTGTATTGAGTTTATCCCTTCGCTTGCGGCCTCCCGTTATATATCTATACCTTTATCGGCCTCTTCAGCAATGAGTAGCTTTGTTTCTGTTCCGTTTGCGCTGGAGCCTGCTCAAGGGCGTATTGCGGTGTACCCTATAGATACAAATAATGGGGATGAGCCGACTCGCACATCAAACCCCATTTACGATTTAGATAGTTGGTCTATTATTTCACCACCGATGAGTGCCAGTAGTGCTTTAGAATCTGCATCTGGTACGGTTGATGTCCTCTTAACCTCTACACATGCGTTTCCAACCGATTCTCCCTCTAAACGTTATTTTATAGTGGATGAACCGGTGAGTTTTTGTGTTGTTGGAACTGATCTATATCGTTTTCAGGGAGTGGCAGCAAGTAACTATACTTATGCGATTAATCAGCCTGATGGCGCTACGTTATTCGCAGACCTCGCTGAGCCACAAAGAGGATTATTGGCAAGCGATGTAATTGCACCGTCGGGAAGTACTCCGTTTAAATACAGTGAAGCAACGTTACTGCGTAATGGCATCGTATTATTTGACCTTTTTGTTCAAAACCAACAGTTATCCGTTGCAGACAATACACAAGAAAGTATCCGTATCCAATTTGAGGTGCAGGTGAAAAATGTACCTTAATACGAAGAAAATCGGCTGGAAGGCGAGCGTGTCTCGGCAGTCCCAAAAGGGATTAGGGCTCATCTCTGCCATTTTTGTTATTACCATCTTAGCGGTCATTATCGCCGGTATGACACGATTTTTTTCTATAGGTCAGAATGTTACTGCACAGGAGTTTTTGGGCGCTAGAGCTATTACAGCCGCTCAGACAGGAATAGAGTTAGAGTTAACCTGTTTAGAACATGGGGTATCAGGTTGTACTGCTTCTGCCGCTGTTGGGAGCATGCCCACAAACTGGGATTATTGGCCAGGGCCAACGTCCAACTCACGTTTTTCTGTCACGGGTCTTAAAGATTGCTACGCTGAAGTTTATTACTATACGGTGAGCTCATCTGTCGGGCAGTTCTGGACTATAGATAGTACGGGGTTTTGTGGAGGGGATGGCTTAGATGGTGCATCTAGGCGTGTAGTCATTAGAGCGGCTCAATAAACGCCGCTCTAACTCAGGTCATTACTCTTTAAGCTTCTATACCATATTCGTCACGATATTTACGGATCGACGCAAGCTCTTCCGCTTTATCACCTTTTTCCGTTAAGTAATCGATAAGATCACCTAAACTCACGATACTGATAACAGGCATATTGTAATCTCGTTCGACCTCTTGGATCGCGGACAATTCGCCTTTACCTTTTTCCTGACGGTTAAGTGCGATTACAACCCCCGCCGGTGTTGCGCCTGCTTGATCAATAATCGTCATTACTTCACGAATTGCGGTACCTGCAGTAATAACATCATCAATGATCATGACACCGCCTTCGAGAGCTGCACCTACTAAGCTGCCGCCTTCACCATGGGTTTTAGCTTCTTTACGATTAAATACGTAGGGAACGTCTTCACCATGATGATCTGCTAAGGCAACCGCTGTTGTTGTCGCTAGAGGGATCCCTTTGTATGCAGGGCCTAATAACACATCGAAAGAGACACCCGAGTTTTTAATCGCTTGGGCATAAAAACGGCCCAATTTAGCGAGTGCGCTACCAGTATTAAATAATCCGGCATTAAAAAAGTAAGGGCTTGTACGGCCGGATTTAAGCGTGAATTCGCCAAAGCGTAGCACGTTCTGTTCAATAGCAAACTCAATAAACTCACGCTGATAATCCTGCATAGCAATCTCCGATGAATAGGGGGTAAATAGGCAGGCGCTATTCTACCAGCGAGCGGCCTTCGGCTCCATTGTTCTGATATGCAGCAAAAAATTTCATTTTTGTTCACTTCGCTATACAATTCGACCTTCAGATTAAAAATAATACTAATTTGCTATTGGTCTGCTTTCAGACAGGAACACACTCTATGCGCGTCATCACCTTCAATGCTCAAGGTATTGAACAGGCTGCAGAAAACGGCTTCTTCGATTGGATGGTCCAACAGGACGCTGATGTTATTTGCTTGCAGGATTTGCGAGCAAAAGAATATCAGCTCGATGATGAGCGCTACCATCCGGAAGGCTATCACTCCTATTTCTTTGATGCTTGGGAAGATGGCTATAGCGGCGTTGCGATCTACACTCGTGAGATACCTAAAGCGATCATGACCGGTTTAGGCTTTGAGTTATGCGACCAACATGGCCGTTTTATCCAGGCGGACTTTGAACATGTAAGTGTTTCTTCTTTTTTTATCCCTTCAGGTTTGAAGAGCGAAGAAGCTCAGCAAGAAAAAGAAGCCTTTATGGTCGAATTTTTAGGGCATTTGAGTAAAACCTTACGTAAACGCCGCGAATTTATCTTCTGTGGCACGACAAATATTGCCCATAAAACCGTAGATCTAAGTAACTGGTATGCCAACCAAACTGTTTCCGGCTTTTTACAAGTTGAGCGTGATTGGATGGCTGATATTTTTGATGAGATGGGTTATGTGGATGCGTTCCGTCAGATAAACAAAGCAGAGCGCCAATTCAGCTGGTGGCCTGGTTACAATCGTGCTCGTAAGCTTAATGAAGGTGCGCGTTTAGATTATCAGATTACTACGGCTAATCTGCGTAAAACAGTCAAAAACGCACGGATCTATCGGGATCAATCATTTAGCGAACACGCGCCGATTATTATTGATTATGATATTGGCTAACGGCGTAGCACAATTAAAAAAAGGAGCTTAATCGCTCCTTTTTTTGTGCGCTAACGAAAGGCTATTCAGCTAATGCTATCTTTTGCGCTTCGACTAACTCATTAATCCCTTTGCGGGCGAGATCAAGCATTGCATTCAACTCTTCCTGAGAATAAGGCGCACCCTCGGCGGTTCCCTGAACCTCAATAAAGCCGCCTTTGCTTGTCATAACAACATTCATATCGGTTTCTGCTTTACTATCCTCAGCGTAATCTAAATCCAGCACCGCCTCACCGTCATAGATGCCTACAGACACAGCAGCAATAGCCTGAACAACGGGGTCGCCCTTCATCGCGCCATGCTTATCTTTTTTCAACACATTAATCGCATCCTGTAAGGCTACAAAAGCACCCGTGATCGATGCCGTACGTGTGCCACCGTCTGCCTGTAATACATCACAATCGATTGTAATTGTGTTTTCGCCCATCTTCTTAAGGTTCAGTGCCGCACGTAAAGAACGACCAATCAGGCGTTGAATCTCAACCGTACGGCCACTCTGCTTACCGCGAGCCGCTTCACGGCCTGTACGGCTGGTGGTTGCACGGGGCAACATACCATATTCAGCAGTCACCCAGCCTTGGCCAGAACCACGTAAAAAACGCGGTACACCACGCTCAACTGTTGCTGTACAAAGGACCTTGGTATTGCCGAACTCAACTAATACAGAGCCTTCCGCATGCATAGTGAAGTTACGTGTGATCTTAACCTCACGCATCTGATCGTTTTCACGTCCACTTGGACGATGCTTGCTGATACCAAGATTTTGCAGTTGTTCTGATATAGATGAAGTCATGCCGGTCCTTTAATCAATTTTCTAGTCAGTCATGGCGTGGCAGAGCGGTGCCAGACTGTTACAATTGTATTCAATAACGCATTTTAATCGAGAATGGATCATATGACACGCAGCATGACAGCTTTTGCTCGACAGGAAGCCGAGCATGAATGGGGTTCCCTTAGTTGGGAGATCAGATCAGTTAACCATCGTTACCTAGAACCTCACTTGCGTTTGCCCGATAACCTAAAAGAACTGGAGGGCTTCTTACGCGAAACGCTGCGAAAAGCACTGAGTCGTGGCAAAGTTGAATGTACGCTGCGATTTAATCCTGAAGCCACAGAGCAACAACTTGTGGTTAATAAACCTTATGCTCAAGAAGTTATTCAGGCCGCTGAGTCGTTACAAGCGATGGTTGAGAATCACCAACCTTTAGACGCTTTAGAGTTATTACGTTGGCCTGGCGTTCTACAAGACACCAAATTAGATATGGATCTCGTTAAAAACTCAGCAAAAGCACTTTTTACTAAAGCGCTGGATGACATGCTGGAAGGGCGAGGGCGTGAAGGTGTCGAGCTCGCGACATTAATCAATCAACGGTTAGACGCGATTAGCGCTATAGTGGCAGAAGTGCGCGAAAGCATGCCTAAAATCCTGCAAAATCAGCGAGAAAACTTAGCCCAGCGCCTTGCTGAACTAAAAGCTGACCTAGATGAAGGTAGGTTAGAGCAAGAGATTGCATTACTGGCGCAAAAAGCTGACGTAGACGAAGAGATGGATCGTTTAGACACCCATGTTCAAGAAGTGCGCCGTGTTTTAAAACAGAAGGGGCCCGTCGGCCGCCGTTTAGACTTCCTTATGCAGGAGCTTAACCGGGAAGCGAACACACTCTCCTCAAAATCAATTGTCGCCAGCACTACCCAATGCGCAGTTGAACTTAAAGTGCTTATTGAACAGATGCGAGAGCAGATTCAAAACATCGAATAGGTTTCTTGGTAGAAAGTTACCCGTCCAAGAATGTCTTAAAAGCCCCGTATTACCTTGTGAAGAGCATTGAAAATACAGGGCTTTTTTTATTTTTCCCGTCCAAATCGGTTTGCAGTTGTCCGTTATCTGCTGCTGTTTAAGTGGTGCCAGCTATTTTTGCCTCCTCCATTATTTCAGAAACTTTAGAACCATCCATGATAGTTACCCCACAGCCAACTTAGCCGCCTGCTGCCACATAAAGTGAGGCATCGGCTCTTTTAACTTCCAAGTAATGCTCATCGGTTGTGAGCCTGTATGCGATACGTATTCCACTTCACCATAATTAACAAAGCCCATGGTTCGGCCGTATTCATCTTTGGTTTGCTCACGTACAAACAAGAATAAACGCTTGCCCATTTTTTGATGCTGAATGTATTCCAAACCACGCCCTTTGTCTGGCCGAGCGCTATTTTGTGACTGCCAATGGAAAAGCTGCTCATTAATCGCGTAATCATGATACATAGTGGTTGGCGAGAACTGCTTTTCGTTTTTATCTAAGGTAACAAACAGTAATTCGATATTCTGCTCTTTGATATTAAATAGGCCTTCTCTTGAAGATGGCTGCCGGTCAAACGTAGTCGCACCAAATGCCACCAATATTTGCTCACGCGCATAGCGAGCATGCAACTTTAATGAAACTTCAGGCAAGGCCTGCATTGTTGGTTGCTCATGCTTGGTTTTTGCTAGTTGCCAATTTAAGACATCCAATAATTCTGCTTTTAATTCACAAGAATTTAGTTTCGCTAAGCTCTGATCAATGGAATCGAATCCACATTCAGGCCCCGTTGTCTGCCAAAAATCATAATGGCACATTAAGGCATAACGATGGCTGCCGCCGTTAAGCATAAATTGAGTTTGGCAAAGCTGTTTTAAAAAACTTAAATAGGCATAATCATCACAGGTCAAAATTCGATTATGGATGGCCTTTCTAAATATGTTCAGCAGATTTTCACCAAACGTATTTTCGTTGATTTCATCTTTGGCTTGCTGAACCAGCTGCGACCAGCTGCCTCGCTTATAAAGTTCATTCAAGTCGATATGAGGGTTTAGAGTTAAGAAATTCGCCAGCGTTAACGGCAGTGTGGAATGCTCTGGATACTGCCGGATCATCGCAACTAAACGCTTTAAGGTTAACGAAGCTTGGCGAATATTGCTGAGCACCATTTCTTGCGTGCGCTTGCTTAATTCAATGCGGCAACCCAGTGGCGCATGAGGGAAGCCTTGCTTTATTTCATCAGTGATCGCGCGATGACTTTTACCGACTAGAGCTCTAAATTTATTGGCAAAATCATATTCAGGACGTGAATTGCCAACAAAATCCAACACGGTACAACATTCTTTGCCTTCGGCTAAGCGCAAACCACGGCCAAGCTGTTGCAAGAAAATGGTTAAACTTTCTGTCGGTCGTAAAAACAGTAAGGTATCGACTTCGGGAATATCGACACCTTCGTTGAAGATATCGACCACACAGAGCACATTGATGCTGCCAGATCGAATAGCTTGTTGCTTTTGTTGCCGCTCATGGCTGTTATCACTGGTCAACATATCTGCGTTAACGCCCTTCAACAATAACTGGTGCGCCATATATTGAGCATGATCACGACTGACACAAAACGCCAAGGCTTTCATTTGACTTATGTCGGTGACGATCTCCTGCAAACTCAGTAGTATTTTATCGAAACGCGCTTGGTTATGAGTATAAAGATTAGTGAGCTGCGCGATATCATAACGCCCACGACTCCAAGGGATCTTGCGCAGGTCGGTATCATCATCTATACCAAAATACTGAAAGGGGCAAAGATGGCGACGGTTAATCGCTTCGGGCAAGCGAATTTCTGCCGCAATCACACCGCCAAAATCCGCTAAAATATCCCCCCCATCATGGCGCTCTGGTGTGGCAGTAAGGCCGAGTAATATAACCGGTGAAAAATGCGCAAGCAGTGGGCGATAGCTTGATGCGGCAATATGGTGCACCTCATCAATCACAATGTAGTCATAATAGTCAGCCGTCAGGTTAAGCTGAGCAAGCTGATTGTTCAGCGTTTGAATAGACACAAACAATTGACGGTAGTGCTCTGGCGTATGCCCACCCACCCAAAGTTCACCAAAAGCGCCGTTGCGCAATACACCACGATACGCCGCTCTGGCTTGTTGTAATATTTCTTCGCGGTGTGCCACAAATAAAAAAGTGGCTTGCGGTTTTTGTTTAATAAAACGCGCAAAATCAAAGGCGGAAATCAGGGTTTTCCCTGTACCGGTTGCCGCAACCACTAAATTGCGAAAGCGCTGGTGCACACTGCGCTCAACGGCCAGTTGTTCCAATATGTCACTTTGGTGAGGAAACGGCGAGATATCAAAGAAATGCGTTGGGCTGGCCTCATAATCACCGCGCTGCTGGCTCAACGCTTTTTTGAGTTTTTCGCTACATTTTGCATCATCACTAAAATGCTCAAAATCATTAGAAGCCCAATAGGTTTCAAAGGTACTCAACGACTTATTGATAATGTGTGGAATTTCTTGCGAAGTGATTTTTAAATTCCACTCTAAGCCATTGGTTAGTGCGGAACGCGACAGGTTAGACGAGCCTATGTAGCCAGTGTGATAGCCGGTGTTGCGCAAAAATAAATAGCTCTTAGCATGTAAACGTTCACGCTCAGTGTTGTAGCTCAGCTTCACTTGGGTATTGGGCAAACTGGCCAAATACTCCACGGCTTTGGCATCAGTCGCCCCCATATATGACGTGGTAATTATTTTTAGCTCGCGGCCGCTTGAGGTAAATTCTTCTAGCTCTTTGCGAAAAATCCGTATCCCCGCCCACTTAATAAACGACACCAACCAATAAATGGTATCCGCGGATAGAATCTCTCTTTTTAATTCAGATTCAAGGGACAAACCGGCATTGCTACCACAAAACAGCTCACTTTGCGTTAAACCAGTTAGGGGGGAAATGTCCTTAATGTAATTTTTAAAATCGGCTGAGACCGGATTTTCGAGCTCATAGAGTGCGGTCAGAATTTTACCTTGGCTAACAAGCAAATTGTCTTCGATAAAATCCTTATCTTGAATTTGTGTTTTTAACCATAGTAACAGCTGATTAGACAAAGCAATTTGTTGTTGCAATCGATCATCAGCGGCTGGAATGGAATCAATGGCGTGTTCAATAATGTGCGAGAGGAAACGAGATAACCAAGTCGATGCTTCACTGCTATTGAGCTCTCGTTCACCTACAAAGAATCGCTCACGGTCAATTCGACTAGCAATGAGCTGTGTTATTAGCTGTTCATAAATTCCTATTTGTTGCATAAAAGTCCCTTTTATTCTAGTGGCTGGATTAACAGCAGCATCGATTGATATTGCAGTTTTACCGCTAACCCATTTTGTGACTTGCGCATTTCAACTAAGTTGTACTTGCCTAGTGTTTTCAGTGTTCTCGATACATTACTCACTGCTCGTCCCGTGAGCCTAGCCAGTTCAGTTACCGACTGCGGTTGTTGTTCTGCAATCACTTTTAATAGGTGCTGGTTTTCTTTTGATAGCACATTGGCAACCGATTTAAGTGAGTCAAACCAAATATCGACAGGGTAATCAGGGTCGGGCGTTTGACCTTTAATGCCTATTACGCAACGCGATTGTTTGACGTTTTTCATATTCTGTTTATTTCTCAAAAGCTTAGTAATACGTTACAAAGGTATACAGATAGATAAGCGACACATCTTATCAGCCGTTGATAATCGAGCAAGTTTATTTTCTGGTTTTAATGTCCATATAGGGTAAACGAAAAAGCGTTGCTGGCGACTTTGGTTTGTTACTGTTGTAGCTGAGTGGCTGGGGTCATTCTTTATTTCCTCACTGATCTGTTAAGTGCAGCTAGGAGTTTGCATGACCATTATTAGGAGTTAAACGGACGCAGTAGGCAGATAAATGCCCAGATCGTGCAGCTTTCTGAGGGTATTGCTAACAAACTGCCCCAAAAGCCCAAGAGGTAAGTGGCGTGTTACAACACATGGAGTGTGAGGCAAAGAATGAACGTGAAACTATAACTTCATTATCCAACCAAAAATGAAATAGTGTTTCACTGACTCATTAAACGTTAAACGCCGATTCTTTCATGGCTTGCTCTGCTCGGCTGACCCCTAGCTGCTTAGCAACAGTTTGCCACTGCTTAACCGCCATTAATACTTCATCGTAAATTTGCATGGCTTGGGTTTGCGAAAGTCGGAAGAAGTCTTTCACATCAAAGGCTAGCTGGTAGTCTAAAGCGTTGTCTGCATCGGTAATATTCAGATGCAGGCCATGCTTACCCACTATCGGGTTTAAATCATAAGCGGGTGATAACTTCCAGCCATTCTTTGTTAATAAAAACCCATGGTTACGCAGGTGATCATCCGTGTTGGACACCGCAATATTAAACACGATACGTCGCCATAACTGTGCTAAATCAGCTTCGGTTTGTGCACCAGAATTGGAAATAAATTCAGCAATCTCTAAGTAGCTGGCACCTTGAGATTGTTCACCATCATAGTATTGAAGCTGTGTCATGGCCGATGAAAAATGCAGCCGCTTTTCACCGTCGCGGTCAAACCGTTTGGTTAAAAAGGTATGATGCCCAGAGGAAAACTGCCTAATCTCACTTGGAAACATGTCAACACCTGCCGCCAGCGCCAATTCATAGCAGACCATCTCCCACGCGCCCACGTCATGGGTGTCATTTAGATTGGGAAACTTGGCAATCCACAAGTGGCCTTGTTCGTCTGTCACACAAGCCTTGGGCCTTGCACCGCCTAATGATGAGCCTGGAGAAATCAGCATTTTCAACCAGCGGTAATACTCGTCACTGTCGATGTTATCGTCTTTTTCAAGCTGCATTGCTGCGTGCTCTAGCTCTCGCAAAGAAGCCATTGGCGGCGCAGCAAACTCAGCGTTGTCATCTAAGAACGCAGCCGAGCCTGTTCGCTTAAATCGAATACCACCCATCCGGTAAGCGTCATGTACGCCCAGCAGGTAATCTAGCTCGTTTAATCGACTTGTTGCTCGAATGCCTTTGCGCGCTTCAATGGCCGCACGCCGCTGCATTAAAATACGCCCCCATCTATCAGGCGATGAATCAAGAAATGCACGAAAGTTTTTATTGGCTTCATCGTTGTAGAGTTCACCGGAGTGGAGGGTCAGGATGGGATCAATTTGTAAACGATAGGCTGAAGTTAAAAATGCTTTATCGTAGGCAAAACTAAACACGCCACCTCGGCTTGAATCGCTGTAAGTCAGCTGTCCTATTAGCAAAGGCGCCTCAATTGGCTGCCAGTCGGCATAGACTTCGACGATTTCACGGCTCATCTTGAACCTTCCAGCAATTTTATGTTTTGCAGCTTGATACCCACTTCATCATGAGCGGCCATTTCTGCAAAGTTGCTTTCCATGCCAAGAACGGCCATCACCTTTAAGTAAGTGCCTATGGCAACGCCCGGATCACCTGCGAAGACTTTGTTCACGGTTTTATGGTCAAAACCAGTACGTTCACACAGCAGCTTTTTGGTAAAACCACGTCTTTTCATCGCCAACAGCAAGTCTTCACCAAACTGCGTCAGGATTTTGCGCTGCTTTGGAAACAGCACATTGTGTAAGTCACGCTTAGCCATATCACCAACCAAAGGGACTATATTCCCACTATTTAACCGTTAATGGGAATATAGTCCAACTTTGAATCCCAAGCAACTCCAACAATTTACATATGGGACTATATTCCCACTTTACTAAATATAATTGGATTTATATCCTATTTTTAGGTTTAGTTTGCGCGTTGGCCAAGGCGAAAATGTGAATCCCTGAATGCCAAAGACCATCAAATTACACTTTTATGCGCATAAAAATGTAAAATCCCACACTTTTCTGCGCGTAAAAGTGTGGGATGCAAGGTAGGTACTCATCTGTGTATTTTACTGAACGGGAAAATGTAGCGGTTAGAGGTCTACACAAAGTGACTTCAAAGGTAATAATCTGTAGACCTTGATACTTGATATTCGATACTCTGATTTATCAATATTGGATACCATAGTATCCATATTGAGCTTATTTTTATTAAAATAGACACGATAATGTCCATTTCAGGTTAGGTGAGTTTCCTACTGACTAACCACTATCGCATAGAACCAGTAAAAAAATGGCCAAGCTATGTTGACGGAAATCGTGCCCGATAAAGCCTTTCAACACTGCTATTTTTTACCCCGAACCGCAGTGTGAAAACTGCACTGTTTTTACACACTCAATAGCCAAGAAGTATCACTAACATTCAGTAAAAGCCAAGGGGAGCGGTGAGAAATAAGCACTTTTGAACGGTTTCTTTTCGGTAACTGATTCATTTTTTACTTCATCTCCTCCCTCTTATTTATAAATTAAAGCCAGTACCCGTATAAATTTTCCCCTCAAAATATTGTTCATTTAACTGTGTATGGGTAACACCGAAAAACTACCTCTTTGCTTACGATGTAAAGCGTTTTAATCATTTTTGAAACTTGTGCTGTCAGCGCAAGTTTTTTAACTCATTGATTTTATTAGGCAAGAATATACAGCTTTATGAGTCAAACTCCTTGAGTGAATGGCGCACACTTTTTGATCGAATATGTGAAAGGCATTCATCTTCCGTTCAGGAGCTATCGGCGATCATCATTTCCCTTATTTTTTAAGGGGTTTTTGTGGGGCGCTGATCTTGATCAATCAGCCATATATCAGGTGGGTTAAATAGCGGGCTTAATATTGGACGACATCTCCCTCTCAGCTGAAAAATAGACGGACTTTCAATGTAAACCGGTTAGTCGCACTGATGAGTAATAAGAGTATGAAATATAAAAATTAAAGCGTCTGTTTGATATGACAGGCAATCGTTACTTTCAAATAACTATTAAAAAAGTGCCGAGGATTATTATCGGTACGAAGTTAGAGCTCGTTTTACGGACTAAATATTTAGTTAAATAAGGGACTGTCGTGAATTTCTCAAAGCATTTTTCTATCAATCGACTAGCCAGGTTCGCTGGCGTTCTGTTCATCTCTGTCCTACCTGTACTGCCTTCTCAGGCTGTAGCGGCTTTGGGTGCGTCGGTCACACTAAAAAGTGGTGAGCCGACGGGGATTTATCCAGGTGAAGTAACCATTATTGAAATCACTTTGGCTAACAGTAATGCTGGGGCTCAGGTAAGTAATGTTGAATTTAATACCTCATTGCCTGGTACTTTGCCGAATGGTTTAAAAATCAGTGAGTTGGCGACTTATAGCTGTTATGACCCTTCAGGACCTACAACTCTGGTGGGTAGTGGTGTTTTGACTGCGACTACTGACTCGCAAGCGATCAATTTAAGTGGCGGGGTTATTCCTGCAAGGTCAAATGGTGTTGATGGAACCTGTACCATTTTGGTCCCTGTAACGGCGGGTACATCTTCGGGTAGTAGTGCAACATACGCTTACGAAATTGCTGATGGTGCTGTGACCGGTAATGATGGAGGAGCCGTCGCTAATACGGGTACAGTGAGTCAAAGTATTAATGTTAGCGCGTTAACAAAGCCTTCGATTGTAAAAAGCTTTTCATCATCCAATATCGTTCTCGGTGGTGATCCCGAGACCTTAACCGTTGAGCTACGCAATACTAACCCTGTCGACCTTGAAGGCTTCAGCATTACTGATACCTTCCCAATGTTAGGGGGTAATGCCATCATCAAGGTGGCAGCAGTCCCTAATGCGACGGCCAGTTGCAATAATGGCGGTGCGTCGCCAACATTTAGCCCAAATTCTGGGGATGGCAGTATAACGGTTACAGGTACGATTCCCGCCAAATCTGGTGGCAGTAATGGCCTGTGCACGATCACTGTTGATATAGAAGCTGCTACTACCGATGGCGATTACACAACCGGTGCTCAAACTAATACTATCAACCGTAGTACCGATTTTTCCAATGATATTGGTCTTCCTGCGCAATCTAATGCGACGGCAGATATTACAGTTATTTCCCCGCTTAATGTTAATAAATCATTTGCCCATAGTAGCTTATCTAACAACCAAACAGATTCCTTTACTATTACGCTGACTAACTCGGGAAACACTGATCTTACTGTCAATGAATTCGAGGATTCACCGATCGATGGGGTTGATAACGACAACACCTCCGGGTTAAGAGTTTCTAACCAGTTAACAACTTGTAGTGGCGGCGCAGTTACTGCCATTGATAACGATACAGGTATTAAGCTAACAGGTGGGGTCATCCCTGCGGGTGGATCTTGTTCTATTACGGTGGAGTTTGTGGGCACGGTCGCCAGTGCGGGTGTACCGATCACTTACACAAACCTGATCCCTGAAGGAGCGGTGGATGTTGGTGATCCTGCAATTGTCAGCCGTACCCGTTCAGCTTCAATTTTAGTCGCAGACGATTTACGGGTGTTGAAATCAGCCTCGCCAACAAAAGCGGCTCCGGGAAGTCCTGTTAAATACACCATTACTACGCAGAATTTTACTAATTCAAATATCAATAATGTCACTATTAAGGATTCCTTGCCTGCGGGTATGACGTTCTTGGCGGGGACTATAGGAAGTAACAATTTTACCCCGATATTATCGGGTACCGGTTGTTCTGGACTGACAGTTAATAGTGCTCTTGGGGACACCGACGCTGACTTTGTAATCGGGACACTTCCTACACGTACTGACGAGAATACACCGGGTCAATGTAGTGTGACTTTCTGGGCGATGACCGATAGTGCAGCGGTGGATGGTTCATCGACACAAAATACGCTTGAGGCCGGTGATGTTTGTTATAACGCAGGCGCTAATTGTAATCAGAGTAGTACGAGCTCATCAGGTTCTACTGCGGTTGAAACAACAGTTGCGTCAGCGACAAAACGTTTTGATGGAACTCAAAATCAGACCCTTTCAGAAGGTACAATTACAACACTAACGTTCATAATATCAAATATTTCGGCTAACCCTCTCACGAACGTTTCCTTGTCCGATACTTTCCCTACGGATGGTAGTGGGCAGCTTCAAGTTGCCAGTCCAGCGAATGCTTCTAGTACCTGTGGCCCTGCTACTATCACTGCTACACCAGGTGCAACATCAGTATCTATGAATGGTGCAATCGTTCCTGCCCGAGAAGATACAGGTACAGGCGCATCGGGTAGTTGTAGTTTGAGTGTTGATGTTATTGGCCCAGCCGGTGTTTATCCGAATACAGCACAAGTTGCAGGCACCCAAACCTTTGCTAATGGTGTAACAGATACTCTGGATCCTTTTGATACAGATACGGCAACATTAACCTATTTGAGCGCTTTAAGTGCCAATAAAGAGTTCTCGCCTAGTGCTATTAGTTCTGGTGGAACAAGCACCGTTCGTATTACTTTAAATAATACGAGCGATACTCAGCTCACTAATGCCTCGCTGGTGGATAATTTGCCGAGCGGTATGACGCTTGCAAATCCAGTTAATGCGTACACCACTTGTGCGGGTAGTTCCTCTTTTAGCTCAGCAAACCCAGGCGATTCATCTATCAGTTTTACCGGTGCTAATATCGCTGGTAATGGTTCATGTGATGTTCTTTTTGATGTTGTTGCTACAGGCAGCAGCAATTGGATCAATACGCTCGCTGCAGGCGATATTACCGCCGATGGTGGAATTCGCAATACGACCGCGGTGAATGCAACCTTAACTTTCGTTGCGGCGACTAATATTGCTGTAGCCAAAACCACTAACCCAAGTACATTGGCTTTTCCTGGTCAAGAGAGTCAATTAACGGTCACTTTAACCAATGGTACGGCGGAGACTACGGGTCTAAAGGTGGTTGACTATTTTACTGTAGACGGTCTATCGGGGTCTGCGGCAAACGGTATGGTTGTCGCTACTACACCAGGGTTAACTACTGATTGCCCTAATGGTGTATTGAGTGCAGAAAGTGGTGGAGAATCTGTCGCCATTAGTGGCGTTTCTTTACCCGCCAATGGTAGTTGTACTTTCAGTGTGAATATTACCGCGAAAACGGTGGGTGGTATTACTAATATTATTCCTGTGGGAGCGGTGGTCACGGATCAAGGGCTCACGAATAATGGTGCCGCTACCACTAGTTTAACAACGCAAAGCAATATTGGCGTGACTAAAGAGTTTACTCCTGCCGTCATTGAGCCGGGTGAGCGTAGCCGCTTACGCGTAACTCTTCACAATGCCACGCCTCTCAGTATCAACGAGGTTTCTGTTACTGATACGTTGCCTGCAAACGTTACCGTTCCTGCAAGCCCTAATCCTCAAACAAGCTGTTTGGGGGGCGTGGTGAACTACAGCAGTAATTCGGTTTCGTTGACGAGTGGTAGCCTAGCTGGAACGGTTGGGACAACAGTTTCAACCTGTTATTTGGAAATAGATGTTACTACTAATACAGGTGGAACCTACGTAAACACTATCCCTGCTGGTGCCGTTGTTGCGACGTCAGGGGGCTCATCAGCAACAAACGAAGAACCTGCCTCTGCAGAACTGTTCGCCAAAGAACCTCTAGTTACTCATGTGGCGTTTAAGGACCAGACGTTGGATGCTGGTAACCCCGCTGGGTTTACAACTGATTCAGCTACTACTTTAGCTGGTACGCCAGCGACCATGACTATTTATATCGAGAACCCGAATGATGAAGCGGTTAGCGGTATGAATTTAGTGGATGCCTTACCTAGTGGTGTCACTATAGCGCCAACCCCGAATGCATCGACAACCTGTATCGATGGCGCTGTGAATGCCACCGCTGCTGGTACCAGCGTGCAATTATCGGGAGCCACTTTGGGTGCGACCAGCAGCTGTACAGTTAGTGTTGATGTTATTAGTAACGTATCAGGCAGTTATGTCAATGATATAGATTCTAGTGAAATTACTACGAACGAAGGGGTGAGCAATGAAGAGGGCACAGCAGCAGAGCTTATTATTGCAACGCCACCGGCGGTATTAAAAGAGTTTAACCCTGCTGTTATTCCGAGTGGGGGAGTATCAACACTTACTATTAATTTCACTAACGAAAATAGCAGCGCTATTACGTTAAGCTCCATATTTACGGATGAGTTACCAACTTCTCCAGGGGCGATGCTTGTTGCTACAACACCTAATTTGAGTACTGATTGTACCTTAGCGTCAGTAACGGCGAATGCCGGTGCTAATTCGGTAAGTTACGCCAATGGGGCCAGTATTCCAGCAGGGGGTTGTTCAATTAGTGTTGACGTCACGGCTACTGCTGCAGGTGAGCACGTCAATAATATCCCAGCAGGAGCTTTAGAAACGTCGGCTGGTAGCAATCCGTCACCCACGAACAGCAGTCTGTTTGTTAGTGCGCTAGGTTATATCAGTGGTCGAATTTTTCAGGATAATGATGTCACACCAGACGGCATATATACCGCTACAGATACGCCGTTAGCCGGCGCTGAGGTTTCGCTGATATCAGGTGCTTCCTGTAGCGGTGCCTTGGTGGCGATTGCGGGTGTTAGTAATCCTGCGACAACCGACTCCTCGGGTAATTATCTCTTTGGCTCATTACCTGCTGGCACTTATTCAGTGTGCCAAACAGGGCAGCCAACAGGTACGCAAAATGGTATTGCCAGTGCCGGAGACATTGTTGCCAATAACGGTAGTACTGGTACTGCTGGTTCCGCTGCTAACCCTACTAATATAACGAGCCAGATCACGGGTATCGTACTTAATGATGATGGTGGTTCTGCTGAAGTTAGTGGTGCTACAGGTAATAATTTCGCTGAAGTAGTGCCTTCAACCTTAAGCGGTTATGTGTTTAAGGATGAAAATAATAACGGCATTAAAAATGGCGCGGATACTGGACTGATCGGTGAAACGATCGAGTTGTTGGACAGTGGTGATAATGTTATTGCCAGTACAACTACAGATAGTGAAGGTTTTTATGAGTTTACTGATTTAGCGCCCGGCACATACAGTATTCGGCAACCCAATCAGCCGGATAGTACGGCTAATGGCATCACGACGGCAGGTACGGTAAGTAATGGAGGTACGACCGGATCAGTTTCAGCTATAACGGCAGTGCCAAGCCAGATTAGCACAATCGTTCTGCCGCCGAATACGACAGTTTCAGATAATAACTTTGCTGAAATTCCTGATAGTGGACGTATCTCGGGCAAGGTGTTTGTTGATTACGACAACAATGGTTCACCCAATAGTAGTGATAATGGCATCAATGGCCAAACTATCAACTTGACCGGTACTGATATTAACGGCAACCCCGTTAATGAAACTACCACGACGGATAATGAAGGTAATTTTACTTTTGATGATCTTCCAGCAGGGAGCTACACCCTGACTCAGCCGGATCAGCCAGCAGATACAACGAATGGCATTACTACCGCAGGAAGCGGGGGCGGTACGGCCACTAATACAGCAACCACACCTAGTAGTATTTCGAATGTCACTATTTCTGATACGAGCAAAGTATCGGGGGATAACTATTTTGCGGAGCTACCTTCGGGCGTTGTCGATTTAACAGTGGAGTTAACCCATAGTCCAGCTGATTTGGCTGCGGGTTCATCCAATGATTATTACACCGTCTCCCCATCTAATATTGGTGATGCAGATAGTAATGGCGTAGTGACTGTTGTCACTACTATTCCTGCGGGAATTACTCCTACAGGGACACGATCGAATGGTGATTGGAATTGTTCTATCGCGGGTCAAGAGGTGACTTGTACTAGTAGCACAGAGATCACGTCTGGCGGCAGTGGAGAAGATATTTTTATTGATGTCAGTGTTGGTAGTGGCTTGGAAGGCCAAGTGCTAAATGCTGAATCAGTCGTTAGTGGTGGAAATGAACCGAGTCATTTGCAAGGTAATAATACGGATGTGGACCCTGCCGCGATTAATGCCGGTGCGAGTGTTAGTGGCCATGTTTGGCGTGACGATAACCATGACCGTATTCGTGATGTGGGTGAATCTCATTTCGAAAACTGGAAGGTTTTGTTAAAACGCAATGGTGAAACCGTGGCCACTACAACGACTGGCAGTGATGGCAGTTATAGCTTTACTAATATTTCACCGGGTAGTGGTTATGAAGTTGAATTCCAAGAGCCAAGCACAGGTAATAATTTGGGCCAGCCTGTGCCTAATGAAAGCGGTGCTGTTTTTACCCCAGGTGTTGATGACGATAACGCGAATCCTGCTGGGGCAGATAATACAGGCTTTACTTTAAGTAATATGACCTTGCTTGCAGGTGAGACGGTTGAGGAACAGAGTTTACCTGTAGATCCGAGTGGTGTGGTTTATGACGCGATCAGTCGTCAACCGGTTGAAGGGGCTGTCGTTACGCTTAGCGGCCCTGCCGGTTTTGATGCGGATACTCACCTTATTGGTGGTAGCAGTAATCTGTCGCAAACGACATCCAATCTTGGTCTGTACCAATTCCTGCTCAATGGGGGGGCGCCTGCTGGAACTTATACGCTTTCAGTGACATCACCTAGCGGTTATCTGGCCGGAGAGTCGATCTTTATTCCTGCTTGTACTAATACGCCATCGGTTGGTGCAGCGCCAAATCCTGCATTAGTACAAAACAATAATACAGCACCGGTTTCTAGTGCAGCGGTACATGATGCTAATGCTTGTCCTGCAACATCAGCTGGGTTCGCAGCAGGGGCGAATAGTACACAATACTTTTTCTCTTTTGTTTTAGATCCTGGGTTACCTTCGGGCAACGTGCTGAATAATCATATTCCCTTGGATCCGGTCTTGGGCGGTGCAATCAATATGGTTAAAACTGCCGCGAAAGATGCAGTAAGCCAAGGTGAATTGATTCCATACACTATTCAGGCCATCAATACTTATGCTGTGGGGCTTGAGGATGTTGAGTTAATTGACCAAACCCCGCCCGGTTTCAAGTATGTTGCAGGCTCATCCCGTATTGATGGGGTGGCGTCAGAACCTGTGGTCGAGGGGCGTGCGCTGACGTGGAGCAATATAGATTTTAATGCGGGTGAGTCTCATACAATTACTTTGCTATTAGTACCCGGCACAGGGGTTAGCGATGGTGAATATGTCAACCAGGCCTGGGCTTCTATCGAGAATAATCGGGCCTCAAATGTAGCGACTGCTACCGTACAGTTAGTGCCGGACCCTACGTTCGAGTGTAGCGATATTATTGGCAAAGTGTTTGATGATCAAAATACTAATGGCTATCAAGATAAGGGTGAGCCGGGTCTGCCTGGGGTGCGTGTTGCCACCGTCAATGGCGAGCTTATTACAACGGATAAGCATGGTCGGTATCACATCGCTTGTGCGGCGGTGCCTGATGAATTGAAGGGTAGTAATTTCATTTTAAAATTAGACCCTCAGACCTTGCCTTCAGGGTACCGAGTTACTACCGAGAATCCCCGAGTGATTCGTCTTACTCAAGGTAAGATCAGTAAGCTTAACTTTGGTGCCAGTCTGCATCGAGTTGTGCGGTTAGATATTAATCAGCGCATGTTTGAAGGCGACGAGATCGCAGACAAACATCATGAGAAACTTGACCAATTATTGGAGATTTTACAGCAACAGCCCGCAGTCCTTCGTATAGGTTATCAACGAGGTCAGCAAGAAGATGAAAGTGACGCTTCTGCTCGTGCAAGTCAGGTTAGTAACCACATAAAAACATTGTGGGAAGAATTATGGAAAAGGCTAGATAAACCAGGATATGACCTAAATATCGAGATTGAAATGATCGAGCCTGTACTGTCAGTGGAGGCACAGTCATGAATAAGAAAATATCTCTTTTAAGCTTCGGTTTAAGTGCAATTTGTAGTTCCTCATTGGTGTGGTCGGATAATGATAAAACGGTGTCTGCGGATCGCGGGGCGATGGATGATGATAACCAAGTTTTTATTCATGGTTACGAAAACAATCAAGAGCAGCAGTTAGTTGCTAAAACGTACACACTTTGGGGTGTGGAAGAGCAAACGGCTGAACAGCAGGGACAATCGAAAGATAATGTTCAGGTTGAGTCCAGTAACCTTCGCTTTCATTTTGCGTCGGGACTAGCTCAAGTTAACCCGACGGATCTTGGGCCATTAGAACAATTAGTTTCAACATTACGTGGACAGGATATTGTCCGTATTGAAGTTGTTGGTCATACCGATAGCCAGCGTTTATCGGCAAGGTCGAGACAATACTTCAAGGATAACTATGAGTTGGGTCTGTACCGAGCAAAAGCGGTGGCCGAATTATTGCAGCGACAGCTCGGCTTAACGGATACTCAGATTAGTGCTCAGAGCCAAGGCGATTCAGCTCCCATTGCTACTAATAGAACGGCAGAAGGTATGGCGCAAAACCGTCGAGTGACCTTTACCGTATGGTCACGTCCGGTGCAGGTTATTGAGCCTTTTATTTGTGAACGATCAGGGCAACCAACGTCAGATTTACAGATAAGTATTGATGGTCAGCCGACTGGGGGCGAAGCGGCTCAGGTCGCAGACCAGCAGCGCTGTCAGGATGTTCAATTAGCTGATAATGCGATTCAAATTCAGTATGACAGCCGTAATCTACATAAACGTTTGAACATCAGTACCCAAACAAGGCGTATAGGGCCTTCACAAACCCTCGAGTTTCAAGGTTATAGCAACTATCTTTTTTGGGTGAAGAAAGCAGAAGTTAGAATTTTGGACAAACGAGGGAAACTGGTTGCTACAGTACCCTTAAACCAACAACTGCAGGGCCAGTGGAAAAACACCCTGACTAAAACGAATAAGTTTTATTATCAGTTGAGGGTTTATGACCATCAACAGCGTTATGACGAAACGGAATTGTTACCTATCTGGGTAATGTCAGAACCGACATCGGAAGATGCTCAAAGTGTACAGTTTGCTGGTTATGGTGAAAGTCGTCTGAGGGAGGAAAAAATCCCTGTCAGTGGCGGTATGGTGACGGTAAACGTAAAAGAGTTGGATGAACACTCCTTGTTTGTTTTTGGTTCGCCCGTTCCGGTTGATAATAAAGGTAAAGCGGTTGCTCAGCAGATCTTGCCAAAAGGTTATCATCGCGTTGAGGTGCTTACTGCTAAAGGGGACGAACAGCAGCGTTATTATCGCAACCTTGAATTGAACCAAGATGACTGGTTCATCGTCGGCTTTGCTGATTTAACCTTAGGGCAAAATAAAACCACGGGAGCCGCTGAGTTACTTAACGAAGACAATCCACATTATAAAGATGGTAAAACCTATGTGGATGGTCGTTTGGCCTTTTATGCTAAGGGACCATTAAACGAACGTTACCGATTGACCGCTAGTGCCGATACTGGTGAGGAAGAGTTGAGTCAACTGCTATCTAACTTTGATGAAAAAAATTCTCGCGCTTTATTGCGTCGCTTGGATACCTCTCGTCATTGGCCAACGTTTGGTGATGGATCGTCATTACATGAAGATGCACCGACACAAGGTAAGCTTTATGTAAAAGTGGAAGATGAACGCTCTCATATCCTCTGGGGTAATTTTAAAGAATCTCAAAAAGATACCCAGCTTAGTCAGGTGGATCGTGCGCTCTATGGTGCTCAACTGCACTATAACAGTGAAGCGCAGGTCGCTCATAACGAGAATGCCACTCAAGTTCGTGTGTTTGTAGCTGAACCCGGTACTTTGGCGGCGCGCGAGGATTATCGTGGCACAGGTGGTTCGGTCTATTTCCTTCGACATCAGGACATTACGACCGGGAGTGAACTGGTTAGTCTTGAAATTCGTGATAAAGATTCCGGTGAGGTGTTGTCAAACACTACGCTGACGGAAGGTAATGATTACGATATTGATGCAATTCAAGGTCGTATTTTATTAAGTGAGCCCTTGTCGTCCACAGCGACTAATTCAGGTTTAGTACAAGCGGGGAGCCTTGCGGGAAATCCGGTTTACTTGGTCGTTAATTATGAATATACACCGGGTACTACGGACTTATCCGATATGGCAACTTATGGTCGAGTAAGTCATTGGCTCAACGATAATGTTGAACTTGGTTTGACTGTAAGTAATCAAGACCAGAACGGTGAAAAGCAAGAGCTAAGGGGATTAGACTTCACTTATCGTCAGTCCGATAGCACGCAGTTGAATATTGAAATAGCTAATACTCATGGTAATGGCTTTAGCGAGTTTATTTCAGATGATGGCGGTTTTATTTACGCCGAGAAAATGCAAAGTGGTGGTTCTGCCAATGCGGGTCGTATTGATGGCTCCTTTTCTATGGCAGATCTTACTGGGGATGAAAATGCATCAGGGGAAGGGAGTTTTTATATTGAGTCGCGTGAGGCGGGCTTCTCAGCGCCTGGGCGTTTGACTGATACAGATACACTGAAAACTGGTGCGCGTTATGCTACTGACCTAAATGATGATTCGAAAATCGCATTTGAGTATGACGAAATTAAAACCGATGGGAACAACGATAAACAAGTCGCTGAAATTAGTCATATTGTCAGTCTTGATGAATCTTGGGATATGGGGATTGGTCTCCGACATGACTCGCAATCAGGCAGTAGTGTTGATGAAGGTAGTCGTGACGATATCGCAGTAAAACTTATTCATAGTGACGATCCGGAAACCACTAACTGGGGCTTTATTCAGGGAACGGTTCAGCGAGATCAGGAACGTGGTAAGAACAACCGCATAGGGGTTGGAACCGAACGTCAGCTGACTGAAAAGGCGACGGCAAATGGAGAAATATCTACGGGTAACCAAGGGGTTGGTGCCAAGCTAGGTGTTAACTACCAATGGTCAGATCGTACTAGTCTATACCTCAATTATTCACAAGACTCGGACGATTTGGAGAATGGTAATCGTAGTCGCAACGGGCAGCTTGTTAGTGGTGTTCGCTCTAAGATTACCCATGACACGTCGGTTTACGCAGAAGGTCGATTACAGACAGGTGATCAGCCAGGCTTAATGCAAGCTTACGGTGTCGATTATACGCCGTCGGAAAAGTGGCATTACGGTGTATCGTTAGAGCATGGTAAGTTGAATGAGGAAACTACTAGCGAAATAGAACGTGTGGCAGTAACCGGTAGCCTGAGTTACAAAGGGGATGATCATAGATACGCCGGAGCGTTGGAGTATCGTGAAGATGAAAGCTTGACCGAAGAGCGTACTACTTGGTTAATGCGTAATAACTACTCAACGGATATTAATGATGATTGGAAGGCTATCGCACAGCTAGACCTGTCTTACAGTAATTCAAGTCGAGGAGATGAGTTCGATGGCGAATACATTGAAAGTTCATGGGGTTATGCTTATCGTCCAGTAGATAATGATGAGCTGAATCTGCTATTTAAATATACCTATTTGTATGATCTTGCTGCGCCAGAGCAACTTACGCCTTCTGAAAGTGGAACGGTTGATTATGCACAGCGTAGTCAGGTGTTTGCGGTCGATGCAACCTATGATCTGACTCCTAAATGGACTGTGGGGGGTAAATACGCTTACCGTTTAGGTGAGTTACGTTATAGCCGTGATGACAGTGCTGATTGGTTCTCAAGTGAAGGTGATTTAGTGATAATTCGTAGTGATTTCCATGTCGTTAAAGAGTGGGATATGGCCTTAGAGTGGAGGCGTCGTACGGAGAATGCAGCGGATGACTCCCGTGATGGTTTCTTAGGTGCTATATACCGACATGTGAATGAAAATACCAAAATTGGTGTTGGTTACAATGCGACTGAGTTCACTGATGATCTTACTGACTTGGATTATGACGCCAAAGGTTGGTTTATCAATCTAGTGGGTAAATACTAAGTGATGGCATGCACTCAGAGTTAGTTTTAGGATATGGATAGTCTCTTGCGCGTCGCTTTAGGCGAGCGGGAGTCTATTCTCTCTTGGCTTATCACAGAATAGATTTATCTTCGCCTTAGCTACAGTGCTTAATTAAGTTCTCTACAAAAAAAAACGCATCCATTGGATGCGTTTTTTTACGATAGATGATGCCTACTCTTTAGAAATCATATTTCGTATCAGTATAGATCTGGAACGCTTTTTCCCAAACTTCGCCCACTTCACCGTTGCCTACCGGTTTGCCGTCAAGTTTAGTTACGGGTGCGATCTCTTTAGATGAGCTAGTAATCCATAGCTCGTCTGCATTGCGCACTTCGTCCATTGTCACAACACGCTCTTCTACTTTTAGCGAGCCGTCAGCTCTTAGGCTGTCCAAAATAATACGACGGGTAATACCCGGTAGGATTTGGTTGTCCTGAATCGGTGTGATGACGACGCCATCTTTTACGATAAAGGCGTTGCATGAGCTGCCTTCTGTCAATTCACCGTTGGCGTTGTAGAGTAGGGCTTCATCGTTTCCGGACGAGTAGCCTTCTTGGAAATGAATCACGTTACCTAGCAGCGCAGTCGATTTAATGTGACAACGCTGCCAGCGAAGATCTTCAGTGCTGATCATGCTGTATTGAGTTACTTTAGCGCGATCTACAGGCTCAGGGTCTTTGATTGGGAATGTGAAAGCAAAGACCGTCGGCTCAACATTTTCTGGGTAGGCGTGGTAACGCTTTACGTCGGTTCCGCGTGAGATATGAACATAGACGCCTAGATTAGTTGCTAAGTCGCTGTTGCGTGCAACAAGATCATCCAGAAGAGTTTTCCACTCCTCCGCTGTTTTTGTGCATTTGATCTCAATCGCGGCAAGGCCATTGATCATACGTTCGATGTGGGGCATTAAGCCTACAGATTTCCCAGCATAGTATGGGATAACTTCATAAATGCCGTCGCCGAATAAAAAGCCTCGATCGAGAGGAGAAATTCGTGCTTCTGACAGGGGCTGATATTCGCCATTCAGGTATGAAATGCTCATACTAACGTTCCTTCCACTTATATGCTTATGGGTTTTCTGCTTCTAGTCGTTTACTAAGTATAGCGTTGTATATAAAAGGGCATAGCATTAGTCGGCTTTGTTTAGTCACACATCACTGGAATGTGTTTAGTGAGTCTGTTGATTTTTACGTATCGACAGAACAGCAGGGCCGATCTTTAGGCTGAAGCAGTAGGGTGCGAAGTTTCTAGTAAAAGTTTATTTCTTTCAATACCTCAATAAAAATAAGGAAATATTCTTTTCTGGTTTTAAAATAAAGGTTTTTTATCTGTTTTTTTATTAAATAGCAGTTTATTTAGCTGATCATTAAGGTGCGTGCTGTTGATGATCAATTTTTAAGGCGTTAGCCGGTAATGATTTCACGACTGCTGTCGGCTAATAGTTTAGGCAAAATTCGATCGTCATCTAAACGCCAATGGCAGCTAAAACCTAAATCGGGGGGGCGTTGTCCGATGTCGAGTTTTATAAGTGATCCCTGCGCTAAGGAGTCTTTGATAACAGGCTCAGGAAGTAGAGCAACCCCAATAGCTTGTTGAGCTAAGGATAATAGATTTATTACTGAGCTACAGGTATGAAAAAGCAGTGGGTCGTCCTTGTAAGGTGCAAATAGCTGCTGCATATATTCCCATGGGCGAGTATTGCGGGGAAAGCTAAGAATTGAGTAGCGAGTAAGGTCGGCGATAGTGGTTATTTTATCAATATTTGGGTGATTGGGTGAGGCAACCCAGTGCTGTGGATAACTGCATAAGGGTTCGCTTACCAGTTTTGGGTGGGGAGTAAGGTTGGAGACGGTTAGTGCTAAGTCGAGCTGATACTCTTCTAGTTGCTTAGTTAGTGTTGTAGTGACATCACTAATAAGCTCAAACGATATAAGTGGATATTGCTTTTGCCAGTGCTTAAGTAAGTCAGATAGCCACAGGTACGAGAGGGTATCGGTAATGCCGATCCGTAATGTACCTCGTTGAGGGTTCTCTTCGCTGACCTGCTCCTTCATCTCTTGGCTGATAGCGAGAATCTTTTCTGCATAAGGAAGTAGTTGTACACCGCGTGGAGAGAGGTGAGTGCCCCGTTGATCGCGGATAAAAAGTTGTACGCCTAATTCATCTTCGAGTGAATTGATTCGAGCAGAGATTGTGGGCTGAGTCGCATGGAGTTGTTGAGCAGCAGCATGAAAACTACCGAGTCTTGCGACTTTAACAAAAGTATTTAGGTTTCTTAGACGCATCGAGCGCATCTCATTAACGGGAAACTATCCACTATAACGAAGTACGTTCAGCCAATCTAGGGTAATAAAAAACCACGTGTAAGTGGTTTTTTATTAAATGGCGCGAGATGGCAGGGGATTTTTAGTTATACCCGATTAACCTGCGGAGCTCGGCAATAATGCTGTCTCCTTCGGAAACGGGTAAACCATCTTCGGTTAGCTCGTTTTCACGGGTGACGCCATCGACACTACCTAGTTTTGATAGGTATTTCAGAATCTCGATAGGTTTAATATCATTAAGTAGGTCTTTGTCGTTCCAGAGGCTTAGAAACGTGATAATTCCGTATGCGCCCCAGTTAGAGACGTCGGCAATAAGCAGTTCATCTACTTTTGTGGCGGATGCCATAATATCGAGCTCTTTCAGGGCTTCTTGAATATTGCCCATGCCGATCTCGTTACCGCCATCGCCAATGCCTATTGTTGGGCATTTTGCATTACGGACGAAGGTATCAAAGCAGGCTGTGCGATCGCTGATGCTTTCACCGCGCATATTGTAGTATTCGCCATCTTCCGCCTGTCCCGGACGTTCAATTGATAATACTGCGTCAGGGTTGTAGTTATATAAAGCTTTGAAAGCTTCTAGCGTACGCTCTTGATGCTCACCGACACTGATCTCGTGTATACGGTAATTGTCCATTAGTGCTTGGGATACGGGAGGGCCACAAACAATAACGGGGGTAGCACCTAAGGCTTCTAATGCTTGGTAAAGGGCGATCGCTCCTACAGGACCATCGGTTTCGAAGGTATCAACAACCGGAAAGCCTGTGCCAATCAATACATGGCCTTTACATTTGTTGAGTGTGCGAGCGGCACGCAGATAGTAGCCGCTGGCCAGTGCTGGCTGTATTGTTTTCATTCCACGTAGATTACGCGCAACTAATAGATCTTCAATTTGTTTGCTTAATACTGCTTCGTTGATCGAGTTGTTCTGCATAGGTTTTGTTTCCAAAATTATGTTGACCCGCAGCTAGGCTGCGAACGCGTATTCGTCTCTTAACGTACTACTTGCCTATGTTTTCGGGTGTTGTTCGTTCAAATTTTACGTGGGCAAGGCAGTGTAAGTTATGGGCTTCATCAATACTGATCTCTTCAAATGAGACGGTAGAGCCTGGTAATTGCTGCGCTAAGCGGGCGGTATCAAGGGAGATCATTGAGCCTATTTTGGGGTAACCGCCAATAGTCTGGCGATCATTAAGCAGTACTATTGGCTGGCCATCGGCTGGAATTTGAATAGCGCCATGGCAGATCCCTTCCGATAAAATACCATCCATTGATGCTTTTATTTCCGGGCCTGAAAGGCGATAGCCCATACGGTCTGCCCGATTAGTTACTTCATATTCGCTGCTAAAAAACATACTTTTATCAAGATCGCTGAAGGCTTGTTCTTGATAGCCAGTAATAACACGTAGGCTTATATTATCGGTGTAATTTGGGCGATGATGCTCAGCTAAGCGAAATGCTTGACCTTGAGTGTCAGGTTCGCAGCGTAGATAATCACCCTGCTGTAGTTTTCCGCCATTCAGCCCGCCAATGCCTTCGCGGGAGACGGTCGAGCTACTGGAAAAACTGTGTTCTACGTTAAAGCCATTAGTGACAGCTAAATAGGCTCTAGCCCCTTGAGTAGAAAAGCCAAGCTCGATGCGGTCTCCTTGGTGTATGTGATGGGCATGCCAACGGTCTTGTTCCACCCCGTTGATCTTCAGCGGCATTTCAGCGCCAGTAACGACTAAATGGGTGTCGACTTCTGATTCTAGTACGAGCCCGCCGATACTGACTTCAAGTAGGGTGCTATTTAATGCATTTCCCAATAGACGATTAGCCCATTTGAAGGCTTGTGCATCTAAAGGGCCGCCGGTTGTTAGCCCAATACGGTGGTGGCCAAAACGCCCCGCATCTTGAATAAGTGTAAGGAGGCCGGGCTGAAGTACTTTAAAACCACTCATAGTTGGCCTCCTAACGCGATAAACTGTTCACGGTTAATAGGTTCAAATTTAACTCTATCACCCACTTGGACAGGCATTGTCGGTTCGGCTTTGGGGTCAAACATAGGCGTTGGACAAAGGCCGATTAAATTCCATCCACCCGGTGACACCGCCGGGTAGACAGCAGTTTGCTGATCGGCGATAGCAACAGCACCTTTTGGTACTTTCTGGCGAGGTGTAGATAGACGTGGTGCAGCAATACGTGGATCAACTTCTCCTAGATAAGCAAATCCTGGTGCAAAACCTATAGCATAAACTCGGTATTCCATATCGCTGTGGATCTTTATAACCTCTTCGATACTGAGTTGAGTCCGTGTTGCTAATGCCTCTAAGTCGGGGCCTGATTCTGTGCTGTAGTACGCCGGTAAGGTCACTATTTTTCCAGATATAGCGCTGCTTTCTTCTAGCTGGTCAAGGAGTTTGCGTAATTTGCTACGCACTTCTAAATGATCACACTTGAGCATATCGTAGATCACTAAGAGTGATGCGTAGGATGGCACCATATCAATCAGCTGCTCGGCCAGTTCCTTTTCTAAGATGGTAACGGCTTGCTGCACTTTGGCCGAGGTTGCGGGGTCTGTCTGTTCACCAAAATAGATGATCAGGGCATTTTCACCAGCAATTTCAATTCTCATGATCTAATTAGCTCGCGGATCTGTTGGATCGCATTAATGCCATCCATATTGTCACCGTGGACGCAGAGTGTATCGGCTCGAAGCTTAAGTCGGTTTCCGCTGACAGTAGTGACTGTACTTGTCTCTTTTAGCTGTTTTACTTGCTCGAGCATTTTTTCTTTATTGTGGACTGCACCTTCGCGGCTGCGTGCGAGTAATTTGCCATCGTCGTCATAACAGCGGTCGGCAAAGATCTCAAACCAGAGTTTGATGTCTATAGCATCGGCTTCCTGTTGATGCTGTTCTGCCTCAGGAGTGCTTTGTAACATTAATATCAGCGGCTGGTGGTAATCTGCAATGGTTTGCATAACAATCTCACGAACCGATTTATCAGCCATCATATCGTTATACATTGCACCGTGGGGTTTAACGTATTCCAAGGTTAAGCCTACGGATTTAGCCATCCCATCCATCGCCGATATCTGATAGGTCAGCATAGCTTTTAATTCAGCGCTGCTGGCTTTAATACTGCGACGACCAAAACCGACTAAATCGGGGTAGCCAGGATGAGCCCCAACAGTGACTTTATTTTGTTTAGCTAATTCCAATGTTTTTTGCATTACTAACGGATCACCTGCGTGAAATCCGCAGGCTATATTTGCTTGATCAATATGAGGCATGACCGCTTCATCTAAGCCCATCTTCCAAGAGCCAAAGCTTTCACCCAGATCACAATTTAAGCGTAATGACATAGACCGCTCCTTATTAAAGAATAGCTAAACGAGAATTGGGTAGATCAGTAATGATCATATGACCGGGGCTGTGTGTAATACAGAAGGGCGGTTTTGCTTGCTCTATAGCGACCTGAGGTGTCACTCCGCAGGCCCAGAAAACAGGCAGTTCGTCCTCTTTAATTGTGACAGCATCGCCAAAATCTGGTTGGTTGATATCAGTGATACCAATCTGAGATGGATCACCTAAATGGAGTGGCGCACCGTGAACAGAGGGGAAACGGGTACAAATTTGGACTGCGCGAATCGCATCGGCAGCTTTCATTGGGCGCATGCTAACGACGGTTGATCCACTGAAGCGTCCCGCAGGTCGGCATTCAATATTGGTTCGATACATAGGCACATTGACGCCTTCTGTAATGTTTCTGATCTCTAGCCCGTCGGCTATCAGCGCTTCCTCAAAAGAAAAGGAGCAACCTAGCACAAAAGTAACAAGATCATCGCGCCAAACCTCTGATACATCATTAAGTTCTTGTGTGAGTTGGCCATTTTCATAGATACGATATTTAGGTACATCGCGGCGAATATCTAAATCTTCACCTAGATCTGGCAGCATAAAGTCACCGGGCTTGTTAGACATGCCAACAATAGGACAAGGTTTAGGATTTAGTTGGCAAAATCTTAAAAAATCATTAGCCCAGTCTTGCGGCATAATGGCCAAGTTACCCTGTACGAAACCTTGAGCTAGACCAGAGGTATTTGCATTATGTTCACCGTGACGAATCATCTGGCGAATCTGTAAAGGCGTTTTATCTGATGTCATATCTAACCCTATATATGGTGAGCTGGAATCTATAGTTTTCAGTTATCTATCCGCGGAAGTTTGCAGCGATGAACCCCTTATTAAGCGGATCGGTAGTGCGAGATTAAGGATAGATTCTTATTGCGTTCTTATCCATTGTTCGGCGGCGGCTTGGGTATGAGCAAAAAATACAATACGTGATTGGCTGCTGAGCTTGCCGTTTACGCCTATAGAGCGGCGCTGTACCCACCAACTGTTTTCATCCGCTTTCATTATTTCATCAACATGGCGGATATCCAGAAACTGATCCAGTGGTATTGTGCTATTTTTCTTATCACTCATTTTGCTTAGGCCTTTTCCTTTTAACGCAGACTTAATAGTCATCATGGCTGAAAGGAGAGTAAGCGTCTAATCAATAATTGATCCTAGCTGTGATAGAAAAAATTTATCAAGTGGCATTTGTTATTAGAGCGAATAAGGGGATGTACTAAATTGAGGGATTGTTGCCGTGAACACAGGATAGAGCGCTTTTATGATTTTTGGGCGATCTATCTGTGTTCGGCTGTGTTCAACGGTCTTTATTACAGGGTTGATTCTGTTTTTTGAGCGTTTTGCTTAGCTTGGGCTACCTGCTGATTTTGCGCGGTTTCTATTCTTGCTAAATAATCTTTTAGCTGGCGCTGGAAGGCCTCTTTTTTCTTACCTTGAAGTGAAACTGCAATAGGTATTTTTGCGGTCATCGCATTAACTGGGCGGCCATTTACATGTAGTTCAAAGTGTAGGTGCGCGCCTGTTGAACGGCCGGTGTTACCTGATTTCGCAATGCGTTCTCCACGTTTAACTCTTTGCCCTTTCACTACATAAGATTTACTTAAATGTAAGTAGCGTGTTTTATAACTTTGCCCATGTTGGATCTCAATATAGAGTCCAGCGTATTTATGGCGAACTACGCGAGATACGATACCATCGCCAATACTTACAACGGGAGAGCCTACGCCCATCGCGAAATCAGTACCATTATGAGGTCTAATTAAGCCTGTAATCGGGTGGCGTCGTTTGGGGTTGAAACTAGAGGAAAGGCGGTATTTTCCATTGAATGGGTAACGTTGGAATGCTTTCTCAAGGTTACGTCCTTTCTCATCGTAGTAGTTATCTTCAAACAGGAAGGCATTGATCTCATGGCGACGATTTTTAATACGAATCGCCTCAATTTTATTATCGCCCGTCGCTTCATTGTCTACATATTGGCGTGAGAGTAGTACTTCAAATTTATCTCCGCGCTGGATGTCGCGGCGGAAATCAACACGCTGTTTGAGTAGCTCGGTGATGGTTTGCGCTTCCCATTGGCTTAGACCCGCTTGTTTGCCTGAGCCCGTGAAGCTATAAAGAATTTCGCCGCTTATCAGTTGCTGTTTCCAATCGCCTTCAAGCTGGACTTCATTAAATTCAAAGCCGTCGCCTTCTTTACGTTGATAGACTACTTTGTGAGCAAGGCTAAATTGTAATTCTAAACGTTGTAGCAGCTGGTCCTGCTTTTCAAAGACTAAGGTATGGCCAGGTTTTAAATTATCTAAGGCTAAGACGTTAAGGTCGGCCTCTAAAAGCTGATACATGGTTTTTTGCGGCAGCTGTAGGCGCTCAAAAATACTACTTAAGGTATCGCCTTTTCGCACAATATACTGATAGCTATTACGCAGACCGGCCGCAGGCACCAATAAGGTTTCGTTTTCGGGCACTGAGTCAAAAGCCCAAGGTGCTTTTAATTGGCGGATACTTAGTGTGGGTGTTTCGAATAGAGGCGCATCAGTATCTATCAGATGATCTAGTGATAACGGGGTGCTAACCGAGCTATTCGAAGAGGGAAGAAGGAGTGCTATTAGTAACAGTACAGCTAAAAATGCCAGCGCTTTACGGTGGATCTTAGGCAGTGCTGTAACAAAATTTGCTGAGGATGAGATCCAGCGCATTAATTTACCATCATACTAAAAATTAGAATTATATTATTTTAATCATATATGATTAATGGCTGAAAGGCCCGTATTTGCTCACTGTAACTCTGCGCGTGGTCACTCTTTTAGTGATAAAATAATAATTAATGTAATTTTTTAGATCTATTTAAGCGAAATAATAGGGTAGTTTATCTTGCTAATTTGCATGAATAGATATGTCGGTAATGGCTAATATTCAATAATATCTGATTGATTAGGGTAGATGATCTAATGGCTAAAGGCACCTTGTATGTTGTTTCTGCCCCTTCTGGTGCGGGCAAAACTAGTTTAGTAAAAGCGATGTTGGAACAAGATAGTGAGATTGTTGTATCGGTTTCTCATACCACGCGGGATATGCGACCTGGTGAGGTCGATGGCGTTGATTATAATTTTGTTTCTATGACGCAATTCAATCAGATGATTGAGGATGCTGATTTTCTTGAGTTTGCTGAAGTATTTACTAACAAATATGGTACATCTCAGCGCTGGGTTGAGACTCAGTTAGCGCAAGGCAAGGATGTTATTTTAGAAATCGATTGGCAGGGAGCACAACAGATTCGACGTTTGATGCCTGATTGCTTATCAATTTTTATTCTACCGCCTTCGCGTGAAGTTTTAGAGCAGCGTTTGAAAGGACGTGGTACGGATAGTGAGGAGGTTATTGGCTTACGTATGTCTGAAGCGGCAAGTGAAATGAGCCATTATCCTGAATATGATTATTTAGTTATCAATGATGACTTTGAGACCGCTTTGAAAGAGTTACACGGCATCTTTTTATCTCAACGTATGAAAATCGAACGACAGAAAGATCATTGCCACGATTTGCTTGTAAGTCTCTTGTCATAATATAGATCTAGCGGTACACTACGCGGTCTTTCAATACACTCAAAATTTTCGAGGTTTTACCGATGGCACGAGTTACAGTTGAAGATTGCCTGGAAAATGTAGACAACCGTTTCCAGTTAGTAATGGTTGCTGCTAAGCGCGCACGTCAGCTGGCTACTGGCGGTAAAGAAGCTAAAATCGATTGGGAAAATGATAAGCCTACTGTTGTGGCGCTGCGCGAAATCGCTGAAGGTCATATCGGTCGCTCTATTTTGGATGAAATCGAACGCGATTAATCGCTCGGTTCTGACATTCTTTTCAAACGCCCTGATTTATCAGGGCGTTTTCGTTATTAAAGACTTTTCCTAGTGGCGTTATTACGGCATTATTTCTGTATGAACGCAGGTAGTTTGGAGAGGCAATGCAAACAATAGACGCACTATCACAACGCTTAAGCGATTATTTGGATCCAATGCAGATCCAACAGGTGCGTCGTTCCTATTTTTACGCAGAACAGGCGCACGATGGCCAAAAACGTAAAAGTGGTGAACCATATGTAACCCACCCATTGGCTGCTGCTAATGTCTTGGCAGAGCTGCGCATGGACCATCAGAGTTTGATGGCGGCGATGTTGCATGATGTTATTGAAGATACAGATATCAGCTATGAAGGTATCGAGTCACAGTTTGGTAAATCAGTGGCTGATATTGTTGATGGCGTCTCTAAGCTAACCCACCTTGAATTTGAAACTAAAGCCGAAGCGCAAGCGAGTAACTTCCAAAAGATGGTCTTGGCCATGGCGGAAGATATTCGTGTTATTTTGGTTAAGTTAGCCGACCGTCTCCACAATATGCGTACCTTGGGGGCAATGCCACCCCATAAACAGCGCCGTATTGCCCGTGAAACTTTAGATATTTATGCACCGATTGCTGCCCGTTTAGGTATGCGTGATGTTCAGGTCGAGCTAGAGGATTTGGCGTTCCAGTCCCATTATCCAATGCGTGCTAAATATATACGTCGTGCTGTTGTTCAGGCGCGAGGGCAGCGTAAAGATATTATTAGTTCCATTCAGGAAACGATTGAAAAACGGTTAGAGAAAGAAGGCTTAAGCGGCACCGTCACAGGACGAGAGAAGCACCTTTATAGCATCTATTCTAAGATGAAAGCGCAGCGTAAATCTTTTTCAGAAATAATGGATGTGTTTGCTTTTCGTATTGTCACGGAGAGCGTTGATGATTGCTATCGAGCTTTAGGTGCAGTGCATAACTTATATAAGCCTGTACACGGACGTTTTAAAGATTATATAGCGATTCCTAAAGCAAACGGCTACCAGTCTTTGCATACAGACCTGTTTGGTGCGCGAGATATTACGATCGAAGTGCAGATCCGCACCCATGAGATGGACGTGGTCGCGAGCCAAGGGATCGCTGAACATAGCCATTATAAAAATGATGATGGCAGTGATGCTTCAGAAAGCGCTTTAGGTTCCTATAAACGTGCTCGCAAGTGGGTTAAAGGTTTATTGGAGATGCACCAAAGTGCGGGCAACTCTATGGAGTTTATCGATAGTGTTAAGACTGATCTCTTTCCCGATGAGGTTTATATCTTTACGCCTTTAGGTAAGATAATGGAGTTACCGAGTGGTGCTACGGCTGTTGATTTTGCTTACGCGGTACATACCGATGTAGGTAACTCCTGTGTCTCTTGTCGTATTAATCGTCGTTTGGCTCCTTTGTCCCAACCTTTGGAGAATGGTCAAACGGTCGAGGTGATTACGACGCCTAGCGCACAGCCGAATATGGCATGGTTAAACTTTGTTGTAACTGGCAAAGCGCGCACAGCGATTCGACACTATCTGAAAAACCAGCAGCGACATGAATCAGTCGAGCTTGGGCAACGCTTATTAAATCAATTCTTAGCTAATTATGGCACTTCGGTTAACGATATAGATCCGTTTAAATTGCGTGACCTGCTGCATGAAGCTGAGCTTGCGAATCTAGATGATCTGCTCGAAGATATTGGTTTAGGTAACCGTATGGCGTATGTGGTAGCGCGACGTCTGCGTCCTGAGCAGCCTGCGAGCGGTGATGAAGCGGGAAGTGAGCGCTTACGTAACCAAAAACCAATGTCCATTAAAGGGACAGAGGGTATGGTGCTGCAATATGCGAAATGTTGTTTGCCGATTCCTGGCGATAAAATCATCGGCCATATTAGTACAGGTCGAGGGTTAGTGATTCATCAAACAGATTGCCGGAATATTGGCTATCTACGTGATGATCCAGAAAAATGTATCTACCTTGAATGGTCCGATAAGCTAGAGGAAGAGTTTAGCGTTAACTTGAAGACTGAGGTTGAGTCTCATCGAGGTATTATTGCTGAACTCGCAACAACCGCTGCAAGTGCGGGTGCGGATGTTGTAGCCATTGATATAGGAGATCATGAAGGGCCGCTAGCTAATGTGCATATAGAAGTAACTGTGACTGATCGTATTCATCTGGCCCGTGTGATGAAAAAATTGCGTAACTTGAAGAGCGTTAACCGGATTGCGCGGGAATAGCGCGCATTATAGTTACTGGCCCAAGGCTAACCCCTCCCTTCGATTATCAACACCACTTTCCCATTTCCCGCTATCTGTACGGCGAAATGCGTGTAATCCACTGTTTAGATCACGAATTTTAATTTCATGTCCCATTTGACTTAGCGGCTCCTCCAGCTGTACCGCTGTAGTTCCTGCTTCTAATTCTGTAATGCCGTTACGGTTACTTACGTGTGGTGTGTTGATTGCTTGCTGCAGAGGTAGCTCTGTATTCAGCATCATTAATAAGCTTTCTGCAACATAACTAATGATACGGCTCCCGCCGGGTGAGCCAACCGCAGCATATAGTTTCCCCTCCGAATCAAACACCATAAAAGGTGACATGGAGCTACGTGGTCGTTTACCCGGTTGAACCCTATTGGCAATTAGGCGACCTTGTTTTTCAGGAGTAAATGAGAAATCGGTCAACTGATTATTGAGTAAAAACCCCCCTGCCATGAGCGTAGAGCCAAACGCCATCTCTATACTGCTTGTCATAGAGGCGGCATTTCCCCATTGATCTACAACGACAAAATGGCTGGTGGAGGGAAGCTCTGGTGATTGGTCATCCTGCCACGCAGTCTTAACTCCTTGGGGGCGCCCAGGTGCTAAGGTGCCAGTATCTTTTTTTGGATTGATCAACTGGGCACGTTGCTGAATATAGTTTTCATTTAATAGGTTGGATACCGGCACATCAACAAAATCACTATCAGCTAAATAACGACCACGGTCAGCAAAGGCGAGACGTGAGGCTTGTGTAAATAGGTGCTTCGCGTTTGAACTGTCAGGTGCGAGTGCTGAGTAGTTTGTATGCTCTAGCAGCTTTAATATCTGTAAGACCGTTACACCGCCGGATGTAGGGGGCGGAAAGCCACAAACTTTGTACCCTTGGTAGGGTAAGCAGATGGGGGCGCGCTCAATCGCTTGATACTGCTTTAGGTCAGCGGTACTGAGTAAGCCGGGATTATCTGTTGCGTTTTGAACCTGACTGACGATTTTGGTGCCTATAGTGCCTTGATAAAAGACTGAGCTCCCTTGCTGGGCAATCAATTCAAGGCTATCGGCCAGCGCTGGGTTTTTACGAACAAAGCCGGTAGGTAATGGCGAGCCATCTTTTAAATAAAAATACTCTCGTGCTTCAGGGTATCTATTTAAGCCTGGGTTTATACCGCTGGCGATTAGTTTGTGCAGGCGAGGGCTTATTTTAAAGCCTTCTTTTGATCGATGAATCGCATCATTGAACAAGGTTTTCCATGGCCGCTTACCATACTTAGATTGTGTTAACTCCAGCATTTTCAGTACACCAGGTGTACCAACAGAGCGCCCACCTACAAGGGCATCAACCCAGCGCATAGGTTGCTTGTTACGATAGAATAGTTGTGAATCAGCCGCGAGAGGGGCGGTTTCCCTGCCATCTAATGCGATTAGCTTTTCGGTTGTTTGATCCCAATATAATAGAAAGGCTCCCCCTCCAATGCCTGAGGATTGCGGCTCAACCAAGGTGAGCATTGCCTGAATGGCAACGGCTGCATCTGCCGCAGTACCACCCTGTTGGAGTATATGTAAACCCGCTTTTGTTGCGAGGGGATTAGCTGTGACAACAAGGGAATTATATTCACTTGAAATAATGCTTTTTTGAAGTCCTGTGCTATTTTCAGGTGCTAGGTCTTCCTCAACTGCATAAGCGATTGAAAGTGGAAATAGAAGAAAAAATAGTACAATCCGATGTATATGCGGTAAGTTCATAGTTAAAATGGTAAAAATCGCACTTAATAAGTGAATAATTGATCAAGAGTTTTGCTTTCTAAAAGTGTTACTAATAATCTACCCTTAACATTAAGCCAAGACTAGCATTTGGAGAAAGGAAATTGTCAGTAGGTGTATGCGTTCTGGAAAATCGCGGTGAACTACCGCAGTTCCGATTAGTGTTATTGCATGATGCTGAAGGGAAAGCGTTAGCTATATTACCTGCTAATTCGCTACTTAACCTTGTTGCGATTTGGAAAAAAACCGGGCGCCAACTCCAGCCGGTTAAAGGTGAAGATGCGAGCCGATACTTTAGCCAAGATGCATTGAATTTCCCTGATGGGCAAGCCAAACTGCTTTCATTGAAGTTATTTATCGCCTCAGAATGCTTGCAGCATGAGCAACTGGAGCTAATTGAACCCCATTCTGGATTAAGTTTTATTGCTATCGCTGAGCAGTTGGAAATGGGTCAGCGTTTAGAGTTGGGACTGACGTTGGATCAGATTACAGAGATTCAGCCGGAAGGTAATGATACCGCTGTGATCTCTAAGGCTGTGGAGCGTTTTACTGTTCTACGTATTCAGCAGCGCCTTGAAGATACTTTAGGTTTGCCATCTCTACCGCCAACCGTTAAAAAAATCATTATGTTACGCTCAGATCCAGAAGCGGGTGTGAAAGAGCTTGTACCGGTGGTTAAGCTGGATCCAAGCTTATCGGCTCAGGTTATGAGTTGGGCTGCATCACCTTATTATGCTGCGCCGGGCGATGTGCACTCTATTGATGATGCGGTTATTCGTGTGCTGGGCTTTGATCTTGTGATTAATATGGCTCTAGGTACGGCGATGGGGCAGATGCTTAAACTCCCTGATGATCTGCCTCGTGGTGCAACACCTTACTGGATGCAAGCGGTCTATAATGCCAGCCTTGCGGAAAAGCTTTGTCGATTGATGACGGCGAATGATAGTCGCCCACTACCGGGTTTAGTTTATCTTTCTGCGTTATTGCATAATTTTGGCTATCTAGTGTTGGCTCACCTTTTTCCCCCTCACTTTTCATTGCTTTCCCGTTATATTGAGGCTAATCCGCACTTTGCTTTAGATGCGATAGAGCAGCAGATTTTGAGTGTTACTCGAGAGCAAATTGGCAGCTGGTTGTTGGCGAGTTGGGATCTTCCCGAGCCTGTAACTGTCGCGATTAGGCAGCAAAATAATCTAGAGTACAAAGGGGAGCATGAGCAATACGCTAAACTGCTTTATCTCTCCAATCGTTTACTTCGACAGCAGGGACTGAGTGATGGGCCTGTAAGTAAGATACCTGATGAGTTGTACCAAGAGCTGGGTTTAAATGAAGAGGAAGTGGCTGAGACGCTGCAGGAACTAATGAGTAATGAAAATAATATCAAAGAGTTAACTGAAATCTTGGGTGATTAGGCTTGCTGGACTACAGCCTGGGTATCGCATAAACGATGCCCGTGGCTGTGAGTGTTATTTTTCCAATTCGCTGAGCTCTTCTTCTAAACTTTCCAGCGCTTCTTGTTGTTCTATCCACTCAAGTTCTGTTATTTCTGCTTGTTGTTTTAAACTGGCTTGTTGCTGCAGCAACTCTTTCAGTTTGTCTTTATTTACCGCTTCGTAGATTGAGCTTTCACTGAGCGCCGCTTCTATTGCTGTTAACTGTTCGTGTTGTTTCTCCATATCAGCGTCGAGTTTTTCAATTCGTTTCTTGATAGGTCGCAGCTGATTTCTACGTTCCGCGGCTAAGCGTTTTTGCTCTTTTCGTTCAGTTGCTGAGAGAGATTTTTTCTCGTCCGTTTTTGCGCTAGAGAAGGCATCGGCTTCAGCTTTTTGTTCTTGGCGTTTCTGTTCTAATAGCCAGTTTTGATAATCATCTAAATCACCTTTAAATTCTGATACTTGTCCATTAGCGACCAATAAGAACTCGTCAACAGTATTACGAAGTAGGTGGCGATCATGGGAGACTAAAATGAGTACCCCTTCAAATGATTGCAGGGCGAGTGTGAGCGCGTGGCGAACTTCAAGATCGAGATGGTTGGTAGGCTCATCCATTAATAATAGATTAGGCTTTTGCCACGCGATCATAGAGAGGGCAACCCGTGCTTTTTCACCGCCGGAGAAATTCTGTACAGGCTCCAATGCTCGGTCGCCTATAAAACCAAAGGAGCCCAAAAAGTTACGGATCTCTTGTTCTGAAGCATTGGGCGTTATCCGTTTGATATGGAGTAGAGGGGATGCCGCCATATCTAAAGCTTCAAGCTGATGTTGGGCAAAATAGCCTATTTGTAAATTATCACTCTCCTGACGTTCCCCATTGCAGAGCGCTAAGTCACCAACCAAGGTTTTAACTAAGGTGGATTTGCCCGCGCCATTAGGGCCAAGCAGGCCAATACGTGTTCCCGGTGTTAGAGAAAGCGAACTTTTGTTGAGTACGGTTTTTCCATCATATCCACATTCAGCATCGGATAATGTGAGCAAGGGTGAGGACATCTTATCAGAAGAGCAAAACTGAAAACTGAAAGGACTATCAATGTGCGCAGGTGCAATCTTCTCCATGCGCTCTAGCTCTTTTATACGGCTTTGTGCTTGTTTTGCTTTTGTCGCTTTTGCACGAAAACGGCGGACAAAATCTTCTACTTCGCTAATGCGCTGCTGCTGTTTAACGAAGGCCGCTTGTTGTTGGGCTAAGCGCTCTGCTCGTTGGCGTTCAAACGCTGAGTATCCGCCTTTATATAGCAGCAACTTCTTCTGTTCTACATGGGTAATATGAGTGACAACATTATCCAGAAAGTCGCGGTCATGGGAGATAAGAATAAGCATCCCAGGGTACTGTCGAAGCCACTGTTCTAGCCAGATTGTGGCATCTAGGTCTAAATGGTTGGTGGGTTCATCTAGCAGCAAAAGGTCGGAGGGACACATCAGAGCCTGAGCTAGATTTAAACGGATTCTCCAACCCCCTGAGAACTCTTTTACGCCGCGGGTAATATCGGTATGGCTAAAGCCAAGTCCAGACAGTAGCTGTGCTGCGCGAGATTCAGCTGTATAACCATCAAGATTGTCTAGCTCTGCATGTAACTCGCCAATACGGGCATGTTGATGCTCTTGTTCCGCGAGGGCTAATTGGTTTTGGACTTTACGCAGTTCAATATCACCGTCTAACACATACTCAAGCGCTGACCTATTGGATGTAGGGACTTCTTGAGCCATATGGGACATACGTAATCCCCCTGGTAGCTCTAAATCACCACTATCGCAGTGGAGTTCCCCTAGAATCAGTTTGAATAGCGAGGTTTTACCTGCACCATTGGCACCCACAAGCCCTACTTTCCAGCCAGGATGTAGTGTTAAATCGGCCTGCTCTAGCAAAATGTTATGGCCGCGTTGTAAGCTTACTTTTTGTAATTGAATCATGGCGGCGGATTTTAACATACAGATGCAATTGAAAAACGATCTATGGGACTTTGCGCTCAATTTTTATCAACAGCCCGGTATTGAATCGGCTTGTTTGTTACTACAAGATCAATTTGGCTTGAGCATTAATCGGGTTATTTATGCCGTTTGGTGTGGCTGCCAAGGTGAAAAAACGGAGGTTGGTGTAAGTGATGATGCTGATCAGTGGCAATTTGAGGTCGCAGGTGCATTGAGGGATATCCGCTTTCGTGTGCGAGAGCGGAAGGCAGATTGTGGAGCATTAGCTGAATGTTATGATAAATTGAAACAAGCTGAACTTGCCTGTGAGCAGGTTGAATTCGCTATGTTATATCAGCAAAAGAGAGTCTATATGCAGTCTAAAGGCTCGCGCTCTTTAGTCCGAAATAATCTTGAGTCTTATATAGCAACAGCAAATGTTGAAGTGAGTCCTGAACTTGAATTAGCAATTGGACCTATTTTATCAGCACTAAATCACTACTTATGAATAAATGGGGCTGTTTGGGGTGGTTTGCGAGTGAACTTTGCGGTTTAATCGTGGACTAAGCATCACAGAAGTGGACTGGAAATACGTTTGCATTGGCCCTTGAATGGTTTTGATTATTAGGAAGTCGCCTATAAATACGGACTTCCAGTGAATAATAAATAAGGATAAGAACAGATGAAACAAACTTTATTAGCGGTTGCTCTTAGTGCCGCGTTAATCTCTCCAGCTGTTACAGCAGTAGAACTAGAAACTGAAGAGCAGAAAGTTAGCTACAGTGTTGGGTTAATGGTAGGCGAGCAACTTAAAACAATTTCTGATCTTGATTTTGATACCTTCATCGCTGCAGCTAAAACGACTTATGCTGGTGAAGAGCCACAGCTGACACCTGATCAAGTTGGAGAGGTTATGAAAGCCTTCCAAGAGCGTCAAGTTGCAGAACAGAAAAAGAAATTTGATCAGCTAAGCCAAGATAATCTAGATAAAGGTACAAAATACCTAGCTGAGAACGGTAAAAAGAAAGGCGTTGTAACAACTAAGTCTGGTTTGCAGTATCAAGAACTAACGGCAGGTAAAGGTAAAACGCCAACGGCTGAAGATATAGTAAAAGTTCATTACCGTGGTACGTTGATTGATGGAACTGAGTTTGATAGCTCTTATTCCCGTAATGAGCCCGTTTCTTTCCCTCTGAATGGTGTTATCCCAGGCTGGACTGAAGGTCTACAGCTTATTAAAGAGGGTGGTAAAGCACGCTTAGTTATTCCATCTGAACTTGCTTATGGACCCGGTGGTATGGGCGGTGCAATTGGACCGAACGAAACGCTGATCTTTGAAGTTGAGTTACTTGAAATTAATCCGAAAGCTGAAGAAGCAACAGAAGAAGCTAAGTAAGCTCTTCTTTTTGGATAGATAAAAAAGGCCGCAACATTGTTTGCGGCCTTTTTTGTTATGCAGTGCGCGGTGTTTTTATTGAACCGTTATTTCAGTTCGTTCATTATGCCATTAGAGGCAAGGGCATAATATTTTCCTTGGCCAAAGCCAACGGCATAGACTCCAGCTTGCACTGGGCCGTAGGCGTCTCTGCGGTGAACTCTCCAGCTTTTTAACTCTTCCCCAGTGTTTACATCCCATAATTGCACTAAACCTGAGGCGGTGCCTGTGAGTAGTTGCTGGCTGTCAGGGGAAAAACGGGCACTGAGATAGCTGATTCTCTTTTGAGAAAAACTAGCGATGTTGCTCAGGGTATGAATTTCATTACCTGAATCAATATCCCAGATAATCGCTTTATCCAAACTACCTGAACTAAAGGCGGTTTTTTTATTAGGTGAAAGAGCAACGGTATCGACTACATTTCCTAAGGTTAACTCTTGTAGTAGTTCGCCAGTTTCAACACTCCAGAGTTTGACTTTGTAAGCGTCTGATCCCGTTAATGCTAAAGAACCATCATCACTTAGATCGACGCTCCTTACTCTTGCATCATGGCGAAATGTTCGTTTAACCCCACCTCTTTTTACATCAAAATAAACGGCAGTATGGTTAGCTAATCCTAAAAGAGCATAATTGCCATTGGGTGATAGATCCATTTGCATGATTTCGGCTGGAGAGCTCCAGAACCCTTCTGCCTGACCTGTGCTTAGGCTCCAAAGAACAAGATTCTGTTGGTCCGCTGTGGCGGCATAGCTCTCTTCAGGAGAGAAGGCGGTCGCCGCAATAATAGAAGGTGTATTCGCCCGATGATTCCAATTGTAGAGACGCTCGTGGTTGTCGAGTTTCCATAAACTTCCACCGTGATCGAATGAGCCGATCACGCTGTAGGTTCCTTCTGTGGATATGCTTGCCGTGTACGCCCCTCGGAGGGCGTACTCTTTCCATGCTGAGGGTGCATCGCCGCTGTCACACCCTGCAAGGACGAGTAAACCACTAGCGACTAGAACAGATTTTACGACAGGCTGCATGATTTAATCCTTACTCAGTCACTACCGCATCTCGATGAGAAGTATGCAGTACAGCGATCATCTTATCTTCTAGCTCAAAACGTTCCTCTAATGCTTCACCGAGTTTAGATAAATTCTCAGAGAACTCTCTGATTGTCTGTACGGTTGGCTCAGATAAAGTCGAAAAATCATCATTGAAGTCTAGGGCAATATCCGTACTTACCTGAATTTTAGGTAAGAGTTCTTGACCCTCTTCTAAACTACCGTCAGCGAAGTCACTGCCTTCAAGTAGTAGCTGTTCATAAACTTCAAAGTGTCCAGATGAGAGGTAATCCATCATTACTTGGCAGAAGGTTTGAACACGTAGATTGAGTTCATCATCGATTGGTTGTTCAGGTAGATGGACAAATAGGCTGATCAATCGCTGCCGTCCCTCTAACCAATTATCAATAATTTCGCTGACACCGCCCCAACGTTCCTTAGCGCTCTTACATTTTTCTAACATTATGCGCTCCTTTGCTGCCTTTAATTTAGGCAGTCATATAAGAATAAGTTTGTAACAATACTTTCGCTCTTTGGTTTAACCATCATATTCCTAAGCTGTTTCAAGGCGCAACAGCCGTTGTCTGAAAAACGCATTTTTATTGAGTCGCTTCATGTTCCAGTGCTATTTTTCTGTACTTGAGTGAAAATATTCTCCAGAGCGGCTGTTGGGCATTACCTGAGCGGGTTATACTCGGAATATTGTTGGATTTTACGGGGCGATAAATGTTTAAACGACTGGCTTTATTAATGGTATTGGTTTTTTCTGTGCAGTTGGCTTGGGCTGAAGGTGATACAGAGAAAACAGTTGAAGATTATGTGAACTATATCGAATTGAAGTCATTCACAACGAACTTGGATGGTGTAGGTAAACCTCGTTTTCTTAAATGCGAAGTAACAATTCAAGTTTCGAGTGAATCGGCACACCATGCGGTTAATGCTCACATGCCGCAAATCAGAAATGATTTGGTCTTTTTGTTAAGTTCTCAAAATGATGAAACAGTTGGGACGATTGAAGCACAAAATATATTGGCTAAAAAAGCGTTGAAAGTCGTACAGGATGTTCTTATTGCAGAAGAAAGCGAGAGCTTTGTGTCTGACCTGTTTTTTACCAGCTTTGTTGTTCAGTAAGCTTATATATTGTTCGTTAGAATAAAAAATGCAGGCTAAGCCTGCATTTTTTTATTCCAAGATATAGCCCCTTAATTTGACATGTATTCAGCTAAGTAACTATCGAAATCTTGGCTGTCAGTTGCTTCAATCTCACGCTGTTCTTGCAGAGAGTCACCTTGCATATCTCTCAGTTTAACTTCCATGTTCTGATCAATAAGGTCAGATAAGAGCGTTTGTTTATGCAATTTGGCTTGTTGCATAACAAATTCGCTATGACTTAGGTTTTGCTCACGCATTACTTTTAGCACTTGTGCTGAAGGAGTGAGTTCTGGATTGTCTAATTTCTTTTGTTGCTCTTGTACTGATTGGACGTAGTTCGTACTTCCGTAAGCTTCATCCAATAGAGCGGCTGTTTGTTGCATCTCTAGCAATAGTTCACTACCCCATTGGTGTAGAGCGATCTCCTGATCATCTTTGAGAAGAGTTAATCCTGGTTCTCTGCCTCGGCTAACAACGCGCTGGTGGTTTTCACTAATCTGATCGCACTCTTCGGTGCTAATTTCTCTTTCTTCCATTAGAAGGCAGGTTAGCAAGAAGGTGTCTAAGAAATCCGCTTGGCATTGATCTATACCTAGAGGTAAAAATGGATTTATATCGGTATTACGAACTTCGATATATTCCACGCCGCGAGCAATCAATGCGTGTACAGGCTTTTCGCCAGATTGTGTAACACGCTTAGGACGGATATCGCTGTAATATTCATTCTCAATTTGCAGTATGTTAGCGTTTAACTGTTTGTACTGCCCATCGACCTTAACACCTAAGCTTTCATAAGGTTTGTAGGGTGTTCGGATCGCTCGGTTCAGTGAGCTTGCATAAGTATTTAAGTGGTTAAAGCAGATATTAAGGCCTGCTTGTGCTTTGTTGGAATAACCCAAATCACTCATGCGTAAAGAGGTTGCATAAGGCAGATAGAGGGTATCTCCTGATAAGCTCTCTAGTGCGTGTTTCTTCCCTTTTAGGAAAGAGCTACAAAGCGCAGGTGATGCACCAAATAAATAGATTAACAACCAAGAGTAGCGGCGGAAGTTTCTAATAAGGCTAAAATAGGAGGCTGATCTGAACTCTTGCAGGGAGCCACTATCGCCCATGTAGGTTTGGAGTATCGGCCAAAAGTCGGTAGGCATTGAAAAGTTATAGTGAATACCGGCAATGGTTTGCATCATCTTACCGTAGCGGTTTTCTAAACCTACGCGATAGATGTATTTCATCTTCCCTACATTGGAATCGCCGTAACGGGCAATTGGAATTATTGATTCATCTAAAAGGTGGCATGGCATACTGGCTGGCCAGATCAGCTCTTCGTCCAAATTTTGGTAGGTGTAGCGATGTAGATCCGCCAAAAATTGTAATGCATCAGATGACTGTTCAAAGACTGGGGTAATAAATTCCAGTAACGACTCAGAATAATCCGTAGTTATATACTCGTGAGTAAGAGCAGACCCAAGGGCTACAGGGTGAGAAGTTTGTGCGAGTTCTTTATCAAGATCTACACGTAAACCTTCTTTCTCTAAACCATGCTGAAGCTGAGTTAATAAATTAACGTGGCCGCTTTCTTTTAACCAGCTGAGCTTCTGCTGTAGTTGGGAATAGGATGTTGTGGAAGACAAACGCTGATCCTTTAAGTCACTCATTGAAGGGGGGCATTATAATTGAGCAAACGCTAAATTGCTGCAATGAAACGAATTGTTCGCAATATTGACCGGATTTAAATGAAATAATTCATTAGAGCAGGTAAAGAAAATACCTGCTCCAATGAAAATTGCTCAGGATACGCTTAATACCTGCATTGAGTTGGTGCCGCCATCTTTCCCTAAGGTTGCGCCACGGGTAAGGATAACAAGGTCGCCGGTTTGGAGGAGATTACGCGCTTTTAGGCCTGCAAGGACCTCGGTATTAAGTTTATCTTCACTGATCTGGGTTGCATCAAAGAAGATAGGTTCAACACCTCGATAAAGTGCGGTGCGGCGCATAGTTCTTTCATTGCGAGTCAGCGCAAATATAGGTAGGCCCGAGCGGATACGTGACATCCATAATGGAGTAGACCCTGATTCTGTTAGGCAGATTATCGCTTTTACACCGATGAGATGGTTGGCCGTATACATTGCAGACCGTGCGATAGTTTCGTCAAAACGTTCCATTTTCATGGAGATATTTGTCTCCATTGGGCGTGCTATTTGGTGTTTCTCCGCGCCTTGGCATATAGAGGTCATTGATTTAACGACCTCTATAGGGTGTTTACCTGCTGCGGTCTCTGCTGACAGCATGACGGCATCGGTTCCATCAAGAATAGCGTTAGCAACATCGAAAACTTCTGCACGGGTAGGCATTGGGTTTTCGATCATAGACTCCATCATCTGTGTTGCTGTAATGACAAAGCGGTTCAGTTCCCTGGAGCGTTGAATCAGATGTTTTTGTACACCGATAAGCTCCGCATCACCAATTTCTACCCCTAAGTCACCACGCGCAACCATAATCCCATCACAAGCCAGGATAATTTGATCGAGCGCTTCATTGCTGGCAACGGTTTCTGCACGTTCAATTTTAGCAATTATCTCCGCACGGCTTCCTGCTTCATCCAATAATCTACGGGCTTCGTGTAGGTCTTCTGCATTACGAGGGAAAGATACGGCGATGTAGTCCATATCGATTTCGCCAGCAACTTTAATATCTCTGCGGTCTTTTTCTGTTAGGGCGGCCGCAGAAAGGCCTCCGCCTTGACGGTTGATGCCTTTATTATTTGAAAGAGGGCCGCCAATCATAACTTCTGTCAGAATTCGGCTTCCATCAATGCTCAAAACTTTGAGCTGCACGCGGCCATCATCTAGCAGCAGAATATCTCCAGCCGAACTGTCTTCTGGAAGCGCTTTATAATCTATTCCGACTTGCTGTTGGTCGCCATCTTGGTTGCCGAGTTGTGCATCTAATGTGAATTGATCACCTTTCTTAAGAGTAATGCGATCATCTTTGAAACGAGCAATACGAATTTTCGGACCTTGCAAATCACCAAGTATTGCGATGGATAAGCCCAATTTACGTGCAGTTTTTCTAACGTCGCTGGCTCTTTTTCGGTGATCTGCTGCGCTGCCATGGGAGAAATTTAGGCGGACTGTGTTTACTCCATTACGAAGAATCTCTTCCAATACACCAGGCTGGTCAGTGGATGGGCCTAAAGTGGCAACAATTTTTGTACGTTTCAACATGAGAAAAATTTGCTCCGTATTTGAGAAACATTAGACTCTAGTATAGTGCTACTAAGTGTACGAATTAAGTATTTCTCGATACTAAGTATAAAAAGAGCTTTAATAAACGAGCAGATAACCTTACTGGCCATAAATTTATGTCTCATATTTTATCGACAACTTGGCGTCGTTACCGATTACTATTCGTGACCTTTCTGGTTTCTACTTTTGTCGTTGTTGTTGTGCAAACAACGTTAATCAGTCGTACTCAGGGGCTGGATGAACTGCAGCATCGTTCTAGTGCCGATTTAAATCGTTATATCCTGAGCCTTCAGCAAAAACTGGATCGCTATAAAGACCTACCTAAACTTTTATCATCTCATTCTACTTTGACCGATGCGCTTCAGTGGCCGGATAATTTATCGACACAGCGGGCTAATATCTATCTGGAACAGGTTAATCAATCGATCAATGCTGCAGATGTGTATTTGATGAATAACCTCGGGATGACTATTGCTGCAAGCAATTGGGCGAATGAGCGCTCTTTTGTAGGGAAGAACTATGCGTTTAGGCCCTACTTTAAAGATGCGATGGAAGGAAAGGCTGGGCGTTATTTTGCGTTAGGTTCTGTTTCGAAAAAAAGAGGTTATTACTTCTCTTTTCCCGCTTATAGACATAACCAAATTATAGGTGTCGTTGTTGTCAAAATTGATTTAAACGAGATTGAGTCCGATTGGACGGATCCTGATTTAGATATCTTAGTGACGGATGAAGATGGGGTGATTTTTATATCAACTCAGGCCGACTGGAAGTTTCGAACTCTTAAACCTTTATCTCAACAAGCGATTCAGCGAATAGCCGAAAGTTTAAGGTACGGAGATCATCAATTAACAGCCCTAGATATTATTGAGAAAAAAGAGCGCGAAGAGGGCGGTACACTCGTCACACTGGTGGATGGGGATAGGATCAATAACGAAGCCTTAGACGGGGTTAAAGCGAAAGAATTTCTTCTACAAAGTCGAGACTTAGAAGATAGCGGTCTTACGGTTGTTGTCTTAGCGAGTACAAAATCTGTCAAAGTTAAAATGTTTTATACCGCTTTGACTATAGGGTTTATCTTTATCGCATTAGTTTTGTTGATCATGGTATTACTGACTCGGCAGCGTATTACCCGGGAGCGGGCACGTTTTAAATTACTTGAAACAAAAGCACTCGAGGAGAATGAAGCGAGAGTTAGGGCAATAATTGATAATACCCAAGCAGGTTTGATTACCTTAGATGCTCAAGGGCGGATTGAAAGCATGAACTCTATGGGTGAGAAGCTATTTGGATATGATGAGGTCAATGTTAGATCTGCATATATCAGTAAACTCTTAGCCCAAGAAGATAGAGCGATCTGCTGGCGACATCTGACCGCATCAGATGAGGACCGCCAAGATGAGTTATTCACCGAGGCGCGGGGTTTACGTAAAAACGGTTCGGTCTTTCCAATTGAATTAATTATTGGGCATATGGACTATGGTGCGATTAAACGGTTTATTGTCACGATCCACGATATTACGCAACGTAAGCAGTATGAAGAGGAGCTAAAGCATGCGCGAGAGCTTCTTGAACACCGCGTTGAAGAGCGAACGGCTGATCTAACCGATGCGAATAGAAAGCTGTTGGAAGAGGTTGAAAAGCATCAGAATACACAAGATGAGTTGATTCAGACGGCAAAGCTGGCGGTATTAGGGCAGATGTCAGCAGGTATTAACCATGAGCTTAACCAACCGCTAACGGCTATTCGTACTTATGCTGATAATGCGCAGGCTTTTCTTAAGCTCGGGCGTATGGATACGGCTGAAAAGAATTTGAATGAGATAAGTAAATTAACGGAAAGGATGGCTAAAATTATCCATCCATTGAAAGAGTTCTCACGAAAAACGTCAGGAAATGCTGAACCTGTTTGTCTTAAAAACGTACATGATGGGGCGATGTCGATAATGTATGGCCGCCTTAATAAGGTTAAAGCCCAAGTTAACTGGCCACATGACTTAGATCATAGTTATGTAATGGGTGATACTGTGCGTTTAGAGCAAGTGCTAGTGAACCTGATCAGTAATGCACTTCAGGCGATGGAAAGCGAGCAAGCCCCCGTGGTTGATATCGAACTATATAACGAACCAAAGTGGACGGTTCTACTGGTGAGAGACCATGGACCAGGGGTTCCTGAAGATGATTTAAATCGAGTTTTTGAACCGTTTTATACAACAAAAAAAGCAGGGCAAGGTTTAGGTTTAGGACTATCAATCTCCTACCGAATTATTGAAAGTATGGGAGGGCAATTATCAGTAGAGAATCATCCCCAAGGTGGTGCTGTCTTTAAGATTTGTTTACCTATAGCTCAAGCACCTGATAATGTTATTTCTTAAAATAGATAGTTGGAATCTTATATGAGTGATCAGAGTCCCCTGCCCATTATTCTTGTTGATGATGAGAAGCATATCCGTTTGGCAGCGGGGCAGGCTTTAGAGCTTGGAGGGTATGACGTTACGACGCTAGAAACAGCCGAGCAAGCGTTGAGTATTATTACATCTGATTGGCCAGGGATTTTAATTACCGATATCAATCTACCCGGTATAGATGGTTTAGATTTGATGAAGCAAGTGGTGGCTTTAGATGCCACGCTGCCCGTTATTTTGATTACTGGGCATGGTGATATATCTATGGCCGTTAGTGCTATGCGCGATGGTGCTTATGACTTTATAGAAAAACCTTTTTCCTCTGAGCTGTTGCTTGATGTGGTGCGTCGAGCTATAGAAAAGCGCCATCTTATTATTGAAAACCGTCGTTTAAAGCAGGAACTCGAAGCGCAAAGTGTACCGGGTCCTCGGATTATTGGTAAAACAGGACCTATCGCCCAAGTACGAAACTTAGTGCATACCATCGCGGATACCCCTGCTGATATTTTGATTTTAGGTGAAACAGGTACAGGGAAAGATCTGCTCGCGCGCTATATCCATGAGCATAGCCATCGGAGTGATAAAAATTTTGTTGCGATTAACTGTGGAGCCGTCCCTGAAAACTTAATTGAGTCTGAGCTTTTTGGGCATGAGAAAGGGGCGTTTACCGATGCCAAGGCTCGACGGATCGGAAAATTTGAATATGCCAATGAAGGTACTCTATTTCTCGATGAGATAGAGAGCATGCCGATGACTTTGCAGATTAAGTTATTGAGGGTATTGGAAGATAGGTCGATAGAGCGCTTAGGCGCGAATGAGATTATCCCTCTGGATCTGCGTGTAATCGCGGCCACTAAAGTGGATTTAAAGGAAGCGGCGGAGCGAGGTGAATTTAGAGAGGATCTGTATTATCGCTTAAATGTAGTGCGGGTTGATATTCCAGCCTTACGTGAGCGTAGAGATGATGTTGGCATGTTATTTCAACACTTTGCCTTAATCGCATCTTCTCAATATGGCCGAGAGGTACCTTTATTATCCCCTGAACGGATGCATAGTTTAATGATGCATGATTGGCCCGGCAATGTGCGTGAGTTGCGTAATTTGGCTGAACGCTATGTATTACTGGGGGAGAGCTGTTCATTCGATTTTGAAAATAGGCCGATTACTGATGTTAACGCAAGCAACCATATGACCTTGCCTGATAAAGTAGATCAATTTGAACGTATGTTGATCCAAGCTGAGTTATCTCGTTGTGGAGGATCTATCAAAGAAACATTAATCAGTTTAGGCCTACCAAGAAAAACACTGTACGACAAAATGAAGAAATATGGCCTAGATAAGAAAGATTTTAAATAGCTCGAATAGGTGAAACTAAGTTGTTTGTACTGACTTAGATTGCTCTTATGAGATCCCATATACTAAAAAGCCCCTATAACATTTAGATTTAGGGGCTTTTTGGTTTGTAGGATTTTTAAAGTTTAAATTTTTGCACCATAGATTCGAGCTGCCCAGCTAAAGTATTCAGTTCATGGGCCACTTGATTTAGTTTTCCAGCACGGGATGAGGTTTGTGCAGCTGTTCGAGCAATCTCTTGGACGCTTGTATCTACGCTAGACGTCATCACTGTTTGCTCTTTTGCTGAAGATGAAACCATATGGTTCATATCGTTGATCCTACGTACCTCGTCAGAGATCTTTGTAAGAGCCACAGAGGTCTCTTGTACTTTTGTGACACCCGCCTCAGCGCTAATATGTGCTTGATCCATGACCGTTACTGCGTCTTTAGCATTTTCTTGCAGTTCTTCGATAATGGTATTGATCTCTTCCGTGGAGGAGCGCGTTTTACTGGCTAAAGTACGCACCTCATCTGCAACTACGGAGAAGCCACGACCTTGCTCACCAGCGCGTGCTGCTTCGATTGCGGCGTTAAGTGCGAGGAGGTTGGTTTGCTCTGCTATTTTTTGAATTACCTCAAGAACAGTGCCGACACTTTGGCTTTGTTGGTCAAGTTTATTGATAACTTCGAGAGCTCGATCAATATTATTTTTTAGCTGCTCGATAGCATTCAGTGCCTGCTCTGTGATGAGGGTGCCTTCTTGGCTTTGTTTTAATGCCATATCAGAAGCTGAAACTGTGTTGCTGGCATTCGTATCTACATTTTGGGTGGATATTTCCATCTGTTCCATTGCAACCGCAACCGCATCGGTTTGTACCTGTTGGCTATGAACAGCGCTATTCGCTAAGTCGGCAATATCATTAATCGAGGTGCTTGATGTACTTAGTTGGTGAACGGTGGAACTTACTTTGCTTAAACTGCCGTGGAAATCTTCCAGCATGACATTTAGAGAGTTAGACATCGTGCCTATCTCATCTTTGGAATTGACCTCGATTCTGAGCTTAAGGTTAGAATCTTTATGGATGGTATTAATAGTGTCACCCATTTTGCGTACAGGGCGGATAACCAGGTGACCCAAAAGTAAACTGATAAGGATGAGCCCGCCAATGAAGAGCACTAGTTCTGTGACGGCAACGCTAATTAGATTGCTACGAATGGTGTTGTCTAAATTTTCAAAAGAATAGGTTACGCGTACTGCACCTAAAACATTACCCTCTTCCGTTTGATGGCAGAGTAAGCAATTGGTCCCTTTGTAATCAGGTAGGGCTTTCATGGGAGTAATAATAGTGAGACGGTGTCCTTGCGTGTCATTGATCTCCTCAACTATATGTTCGCCACCCATTGCCCTACGATCAAGCTCATCTTCAATTTTTGAATCCGCAGTGCCTGGACCATAGACATTGGCGACTATATCTCCGCGAATAATTCGTGCTTCTAAAACATCGGGGTTGGCTAAAATCTTTTTTTGAAGTGTTTCACGATTCGACATTGCGCCGCTGAGCATCAGTATATTTATACTGTCAAAATAGGAATCTGCTGTATCGCTGGTGTTCTTTTTTACCACTTCTGAAACTAGTCCCGATTCACTTCTATAGATGGCGGTTAGGGAGCTGACTAAGATAATAAGAAAAACAGCCGCTAATGAGAGGTTTACTTTTGTTTGAATTGAAAGGCCATCTAGTTTCACACTCTAGCTCCTGTTTTTCATAGGTTCAGGGATCATATTAGCTGCATATTTATACTAAGGTGAAGTGATATTTTCGTATACCGCTTATAGCTCAATAAGATAGATGCAGATCAAACAACTATAGGAAAAGGTTTTGCGCCCACCATTGTTTCACAAAAAGGGTCAGTATCCGCCTTAAAATTTGTTTGAATGTGTGATTATCCGCCACTTTTGGCGTAAGAGTAGCGCTTTCGGTAAACCGTAGATTATCTATTTATATTAGTAACTATGGGTTCTCCAGCTTAGAGATATGCTTTTTTACCTGAGTTGGCCTTCTTTTTGCTGTATTGGGTGTATAGATTCAGACAAGTCTGCGTAAAAAAAAGCGGAATAGCGCTGAATTTAAAAACAAAAACGATAAATAAAAGTCCCATAACAGGAGATTTCACATGCGTTTACTGACTGCTGCAGTCACTACCCTAGCTTTAACTTTTGGAGCGCAAGCGGTTTCCGCTGCTCCAGTAGAGATTAAGTTCTCACACGTAGTTGCTGAAAACACACCTAAAGGCCAGATGGCAATTAAGTTTAAAGAACTTATTGATGAGCGTCTTGCTGGTAAGGTTGAAGTAAAAGTATTCCCTAACTCTCAGCTTTTTGGTGATAACAAAGTACTTGAAGCTATGTTGTTAGGTGATGTGCAGATGGCTGCGCCTTCACTATCTAAATTCCAGAAGTACACTAAAACGCTTCAGATTTTTGACCTTCCGTTCCTATTTAAAGATATGGCAGCGGTAGAGAAATTTCAGAACGGTCCAGAAGGCCAGAAATTATTGAACGCTTTGCAGAAGAAGGGCCTTGTCGGTCTTGGTTATCTGCATAATGGTATGAAACAGCTTTCTTCAAGCAACCCGTTACAAGTACCAGGTGATGCGTCAGGTAAAAAGTTCCGCATCATGACATCTGATGTACTTCAGGCGCAGTTTGAAGCGGTTGATGCCGTACCATTGAAAAAACCATTCTCCGAAGTATTCACATTACTTCAGACTAAAGCGATTGATGGCCAAGAAAATACATGGTCTAACATCTACTCGAAAAATTCTTCGAAGTACAGCCGTACATCACAGAATCGAACCACGGTGTTCTTGATTACTTAGTGGTAACTTCTGCTGAATTTTGGATGGGCTTGGATAGCAATCTGAAAGTTGAAGTTAAGAAAGCGCTAGATGAAGCAATTCTGCATGGTAATACTATTGCTGCTCAGAAAGCGGATTCTGATAAGCAGAAGATTATTGATTCTAAACGCTCTGAAGTGCTAACACTTTCTGACGCTGAACGCGCTCAGTGGGTTGAAGCGATGAAGCCAGTTTGGAAAAAGTTTGAAGATCAGATCGGTGCCGATCTAATCAAAGCTGCCGAAGCGTCTAACAACTAATATAAGTTGGGACTCTCACCGGGTAGGAACCTCGCTCCTTCTACCCGGTATCTATCTCTCCCACATTCAGAGGAGAGCTTCAGACAGACCAATATTATTTATTGGAGTTGTCCTGTGAATGTTGTTTCACCTAACTATTCTAATCGAACGACGTGAGTCGCTACGGGGGCCATTATGGTACGTAATCTCGTAACTAAGCTGGAAGAGGGCTTTTTATCTGCGCTTCTAGTTTCAATGACCTTGCTTGTTTTTGCTGAAGTAATTGCTCGCTTTGGTTTTAATGCAGGCATCCACTGGGCGCAGGAAGTAACGCTTCTTCTTGCGGCTTGGTTTGTCCTTTTTGGTGCCTCTTATGGCGTTAAAGTAGGTGCTCACATCGGTGTTGATGTGTTCGTAAAACTATTACCTCAAAATACACACCGTTTTATTACGTTAGTGGCCGTAGCATTATGCTTGGTTTATTGCGGGCTGTTTCTCTACGGTTCTTGGATCTACCTAAGCAAGATGAAAATGATCGGAATTGAGTTGGAGGATCTACCTATACCTAAGTGGATTCCTATGAGTATTCTTGTCATTGGTTTTGTTTTGCTAATTATTCGTTTCTTGCAGTTAGGCTGGAAGGTTGTGACTAATCAAGCGGATGGTTTTCATTTTGCTGATGAAGCGGAAGAGTCTATGGAGATCGCTAAAGAGCTAAAAGAGACAGCGCTTGGTGATGAGCCGCCCCAGAAAGTATCTAAAGAGGGGGATAAATAATGACTATTGCCGTGTTATTTATCATGCTTTTTGGCTGCATGTTGATCGGTATGCCGATCGCTATTGCTCTAGGTTTATCTTCTGTAACAACGATTCTGTTGTTTTCAAATGATTCCCTTGCTTCAATCTCGTTGAAGCTATTTGAAGCGACATCAGAACACTATACATTACTCGCTATACCTTTCTTTATTTTGTCCTCATCCTTCCTATCAACGGGTGGTGTTGCTAAACGATTGATTAACTTTGCAGTTGATACTGTTGGTCATATTCGAGGCGGCTTAGCGATGGCATCGGTTATGGCTTGTATGCTGTTTGCAGCCGTATCAGGTTCATCGCCTGCCACTGTGGCGGCTATAGGTACTATCTGTATCGCAGGCATGGTGCGTTCCGGCTATCCAAAAGCATTTGCTGCGGGCGTTATTGCCAATGCGGGTACTTTAGGTATTTTGATACCGCCTTCGATTGTGATGCTGGTTTATGCTGCAGCTACAGAAGTATCTGCATCGCGCATGTTTATGGCGGGCTTTCTTCCAGGTTTGATGATGGGTCTTATTTTGATGATCGCTATCTATATTGTAGCGAGAGTTAAAGGGTTGCCTTCTCAGCCTTTCCCTGGTTTTAAAGCGCTGGCTAAATCGGGTTTGATTGCTTTAGGCGGCTTAATGCTGATTATCATCGTATTAGGTTCTATATACGGTGGTGTGGCATCGCCAACTGAAGCTGCGGCTGTTGCGGCGGTTTATGGCTATTTTATTGCTGTGATGGGGTACCGAGATATAGGTCCTATGAAAGGCATTCCTTGGCTGAAGTCGGGAGAGAATATCATTGCTGCAGCGGTACGTAACTCTGTGCAGATGATTATTGCCATTCCTAAGTCCATCAGTGATCCAGAAGTGCGTAAAGTGCTGCTGGATGCGTCTAAAGTGTCAATGATGCTGCTATTTATCATTGCCAACGCAATGCTGTTTGCTCATGTACTGACGACAGAACGTATTCCTCATACTATTGCTGAGCAAATTATTGCTTGGGGCTTACCTGCTTGGGGCTTCCTCATCGTAGTCAATATCTTGTTATTGATTGCCGGTAACTTTATGGAGCCTTCAGCAATCTTGTTGATTATGGCGCCTATCTTGTTCCCGATTGCTATGAAGCTGGGTATCGATCCTATCCATTTAGGCATCATTATGGTGGTGAATATGGAGATAGGGATGCTGACCCCGCCGGTGGGGCTCAATCTCTTTGTCACAGCCGGGATAACCGGGGAAAACATGATATGGGTTATCAAGGCGTGCCTACCTTGGTTGTGTTTGCTCTTAGGTTTCTTGATGCTGATTACTTATGTTCCTCAGATATCATTATTCCTGCCAGAATATATCGACCAATTAAATGGTTATTAATTAATCTCGTCCCTGGGAGGTTTCCCTTAAAACTTCCCATTTCTAATCTGTTGATTAGTGCATTTAACCACCGCTTGCGGTGGTTTTTTTTGTTTAGTGCTACTTTGTTATTTAGCACTATTGGGCAGTTCGTGTTGCAACAGGTATAATCCGCCGTTCAAACTATTTACGGCAGAAAAGAGATACTAGGGTGTTAGGTTATTTAGCAGCGCTGTGGGGTATTACCGGCATCAGTTTATTGTTAGGCAGTGCGATTTATCGGTTAAGTTCGATAGGTTGGCAAACCTTTGCATATGAGCTGAATTGGTATCATTGGTTGGCGATGGCCGTTTGTATTGCTTTTATGGGGTTTGCTGAAGGTTATCGTGGATTCCAAAAAGCTTGGGCTCCGCGGGTGGCTGCACGTATTTTATACCTTTCTCAGAACGTCTCTCCCTTGAGAGTGTTCTTAGCACCGTTGTTTTGTATGGGCTTTTTCTCCATTGTGCGTAAAAGGATGATAGTGACCTATTGCTTGACGTTAGGGATTGTCGGGATGGTTCTTCTTGTTCATCAGCTTGAGCAGCCTTGGCGAGGGATTATCGATTTAGGCGTTGTTACCGGTTTAGTTTGGGGCGTGACATCGTTATTTCTGTTTACCTTACAAGCTTTTTTTGGGCAGAGTTTTGAGCACTCGCCTGAGATGCCTTAACGGCAAACATGATTCCTGAATCTGATGAGTTTTCCTTAACGTTCAGGGTTTTTTCTGCTCAGCGTTCAGTTTTCCAGTTTTTGCATCACCGCTTAGTTGATGCTCACGGCGCACAGTTAGCCGATCTGTTTAGTTCTCATCGTATTCTTATTGATAATCAACCGGCTTCTTTAAATCAAGCTTTAGATGCTGGGCAAAAGGTGACCGTTTTCCTGCCAGAGCATCAGGAGGAGGTTGTCGATACTCGCTGGAAACTACTATGGGAAAATACAGAGCTACTTGCTCTTTATAAGCCTCACCTTTTACCTGTAAGTCGTACCACGCGCAATCTTTACCACACACTTATCTCTTTGGCTCGGCGTGAAACAGTCTACGATCAGTGCCAATTACTACATCGCTTGGATACGGAAACAGCGGGGGTGATTCTGCTTGCTAAAGATCGGGCTGCTGATCGAAAGTGGAAGCCTAAACTTAATCAGTTGATGATAAAAAAAATTTATCATGCGTGGGTAAGTGGTGAACCAAGCTGGGATGTTCATCGGTTTGAGTGTGAGTTATCAGAAAAAGAGGGTAGCTTAATTCGTAGTCAGGTATACGTTGTTGAACCAGATAGTGCTGATCTTTTTAAAAAGCCTAAATACAGTAAGACAATATTTACAGTGTTGCAGCGTAAAGCAGGCTATACGCTGATTGAGTGTGAATTATGTACTGGGCGTAAACATCAAATTAGAGCTCAATTAGCCTACTTAGGTCATCCCATTTTGGGTGATAAAATATATGCTCATCAAGGGCGGTATTATCTTCAGCGATTAACAGAGGGGCTTTCAGCATTGGATTATCAATGTCTAAGCAGTCCCTATCAGCGATTAGAAGCGGTTAAGGTTGTTCTGTCACTACCAGACGAAAAGGTGGAAATTACTACAGATGCCTATTCGCACCTGTAGTTAATTCTCCTGATTTAGCCAAGGAATAGTTTGTAAGCAGTGTTGTCCGTTTCTTCCCAGTAGTTGTAACCGATTTTAGATAGGAATTTACCCACTTGGTCGCGTTCAGCGTTGGGGACTTGCATGCCAACTAATACGCGTCCGTAAGCTGCGCCATGGTTACGGTAATGGAACATGGAAATATTCCATTTACCACCTAGTTTGCTAAGGAAATTCATCAGTGCCCCAGGACGTTCCGGGAACTCAAATCGATAAATAACCTCGTCATTAAGGCTGTCAGGTGAGTGCCCTCCCACCATATAACGAACGTGGAGTTTGGCGATCTCATTATCTGTTAGGTCTTCAACTTCATAAGCTTGTTCACGGAGTTCAGTGAGGAGTTCAGTACGGTCATTGCTGTTGGGTGTTAGCTGCACTCCTGCGAAAACAATCGCATTGCTATCATCGCTATAGCGGTAGTTGAATTCGGTGATATTACGTTTACCTAAGGCTGAACAGAACTTTTTAAAACTTCCTGCTTGCTCAGGGATACGGGCGGCAATAATCGCCTCACGTTTTTCGCCCAGTTCAGAACGTTCTGCAATATGACGTAAACGATCAAAGTTAACATTCGCACCAGAATCTATAGCGATCAGTGTTTTATCTGAACATTTCTCTCGGTTAACATATTTCTTCATACCCGCGACACCTAAGGCGCCTGCCGGCTCGCAGATAGAGCGGGTGTCATCATAGATATCTTTAATCGCTGCGCAAATTTCATCGGTCGATACAGTGATTACTTCATCGACATACTTTTTGGCAACCTCAAAGGTATTTTCACCAATGATGGCAACAGCAACACCGTCAGCAAAAATGCCTACCTGATCCAGTGTAACGCGCTTACCGGCATCTAATGCAGCTTTTAGACAAGCGGAGTCTTCAGATTCGACGCCAATGATTTTTGTCTCTGGGCGAAGGTACTTAACGTAGGCAGCGATACCTGCGATTAAACCGCCCCCGCCTACAGGAACAAAGATCGCATCTATAGGGCCTGATTCTTGACGCAGAATCTCCATTGCCACGGTGCCTTGGCCCGCGATCACATCAGGGTCATCAAAAGGATGGACGTAGGTCATTCCCTTCTCTTTGACGAGTTTCTGGGCATAGCTGGCCGCATCGTCGTATGCATCTCCGTGCAGAACTACTTTGCCACCTAAGCGACGTACATTATTTACTTTTACGTCGGGTGTGGTTTTTGGCATGACGATGGTTGCTTTAACACCGAGGTATTTAGCTGACATTGCCAAGCCTTGCGCATGATTGCCCGCGGAGGCGGCAACAACACCGCATGCTTTTTGTTTCTCAGAGAGCTGAGCCATTTTGTTGTAAGCGCCACGAATCTTAAATGAGAAAACGGGTTGCTTATCTTCACGCTTAAGTAGAATTCGATTTTCCAGACGTTCAGAGAGCCCTTTGGCTTCATCCAATGGGGTTTCTATAGCTACATCGTAGACGCGGGCTTCTAAAATTTTCTTTATATAACGGTCTGGCATAGGGATAACTTCATCTGAAAAACCAAATAGGGTAGAAATGGTAAAGGCAAAGCGGTATTGCGTCTACACGATGGAGGCGATGCAGCGTATAATTTACGCAGAAATTAACATTTATTAGCAAATACGGGTGTTTTAACTGCCCGTTAAGCACAGGTGCCAATCATGACGCAGGATGAGATGAAAAAAGCAGTTGCCGATGCTGCTGTAGAATACATCAAACCTAAACTAAGCAAAGAGAGTATTGTTGGTGTAGGTACAGGCTCTACTGCAAATTTCTTTATTGATGCACTCGCTGAAATAAAGCATATGTTTGATGGCGCTGTTGCAAGCTCAGAAGCGACTGCTGAACGCCTAAAAGGACATGGTATTGAGGTGTTTGATCTTAATTCTGTTTCTGAAATGGACGTTTATGTTGATGGTGCGGATGAATTTGACTCCGGTTTAAACCTTGTTAAAGGTGGTGGTGGCGCATTAACTCGCGAGAAGATTGTTGCTGCTGTGGCGAAAGAGTTTGTTTGTATTGTGGATGGTACTAAGAAGGTGGGAGTGCTCGGTGCTTTTCCGTTGCCGGTAGAAGTTATCCCTATGGCGCGTTCTTATGTGGCACGTGAAATCGTGAAATTAGATGGTATGCCTGAGTGGCGGGAAGGTTTTGTTACTGATAACGGCAACTTGATTTTGGATGTCCATGATATGGAAATTATGCATGCCAAAGAACTAGAGACGCAGCTAAATAACATTGTTGGCGTAGTGACCAACGGGTTGTTTGCGAATCGTGGTGCTGATGTCGTCTTGATGGGCACAGAGACGGGTGTAGAGACAATTACTCTATAACTCGCTGGCACTCTTATATAGCTCAAAGCCTCGCATCTGCGGGGCTTTTTGTTATGGATAACTTATTCTGATCGGCTTGCCTTTTTTACTCTATCGGTACAGCGCCAACCCCCCATAATCGCAAGTCCTGCAAAAAGAAATAGGGTCATTGCTAGGCTGTTATTTATCAGCATCAGTTTTTCGTGATAGATGCTTGATATGCCCAAGACTAGCCCCGCACTGATAACGCAGGTAATCGCTCCTATGGCAAAAGCAACGTAAGTTGGTTGTTCTTTTTTTACGCACCATTTTGCCAATAGGCCAATGGTCAGCCAGTAACTCAGTAAAATGGCAATAGGGGTTATATTTTCCATGGGGCTCCAAAGTGCTCGGTTCAATCTATAGTTAAGGTCGATAAACCGGTTACAGATGATATTAAGATTTTATTACGGTGAGGTTAAATAGGACTTACTGTTGGCTGCTTTTAAGCAAACTATCCGTCTCTTTTAGTGTTGAGATACTAAGGATATACAGAGAGCTGTGGAGCTTAGAAGGATATATAAGCGAAGGCGGGAATATTAGGCTGCTTTCTTAAAAGCAGCCTAATGCTTTTTTTATCAGTTGCTTATAATGCTTAGAACGTCATTCGGCTAACAGCAATGCTTGCTGGCATAGTAATCCAAGCCATAGCTATTAAGTTAATAATGATCCAAGAGAAGCCAGAGGAGTCGCGGAAATCTTCGTTATGTTCTGCCATGATAGTCACCCCTAATTTAAGATATAACGATGCCAGCCTGTTCTGTGAAGTAAATCAATAGAGATTACTTCAACCCATTTTAAGCCTGAGCCCTTAAGGGCCTCTTTTGGCAGGGTGTAGAGAACGGCTAAAACCGTGTTAATGTGCATAGAACTGTCTTGGTGGTCTATAGTAGATTCGCCAATTGCGCGGGATTTTAACAGGATTGTTTAAAATTTAATAGGTTATTTATATTGGTGTATTAGCACTTAATAGTGGTGCTATATCATTACTTTTTGTGAGGTTTTTGCGTTAGCTGACAAGATCTGATCTGTTAGTGATTAATATATTGATTTTTTTATAGAACGTTAGGCTCCTATTCATAAAATTCTATTATGATGAACAGACTAGCGTTAGATTAATGAGTGAAAAATAATTATGTTGCGTTTCTTTCTTATCTCCATTGTTACTCTTGCTTTACTGTTTCACAGTGTGCCTTATCTTGTTAGAGATCAGGTTGTTGTTTGGTTGTTAAATAATGGCGCAGAGCAAGCGGAATTAAAGGCAATTAAAGTTAACTGGTTTACCGGTCATATCCTTATTGATGGACTTAAAGCATCAGCGCCAGATAAACCGGCGTTAGTGGTTGATCAGCTCAGCGTTGATTTAGATTACTCGCAATTAAAAGATGAAAAGATAGTATTAACTGCTGTTGAGCTAATGGGTATTAATCTAGGTCTTCGTGAGCAGGGTGAAAGTCTGTGGTTGGGCCCTATTGATCTTAATGGATTAACGCAGAGCGATAGTCCTGCAGAGCCTGAAGAGGAAACCGATGATGAACCATCTAATTGGAGCTTTGGTTTAGCTGAATTGCGCTTAACTGATATTAAGTGGTCTGCTGATATAGCAGGTCAGAAGCATCAGCTGCAATTAAAGACGGGTCGTGTTGCTGACTTTTATCTATGGGATCAGAATCAGCTCGTTTCTATTGATCTAGATGGTAAGTTAAACAATGCACCAATAACTCTCTCTTCTAGTTCTTTACCTTTACCTGAAGAGAAGAGCTCAGAGCTTAAAGTTAAATTAGAAAACTTCCCATTGCACAGTGTTACAGGGGTCTTTTTACCGACACTTCGTGCCCATATAGACCTTGATTTAAATATTAAAGCGCAGAGTAATATAGGCAGCCATTTAACTAATGTTGTGCAGAATGGATCTATACGGGTACGTAACCTCGCCTTTGAGCAAGACGATTTAAAGATCAATGAGCAAAGTTTAGCGTGGAGCGGTAGCGTTAATCTGGCGTTACTCAAAAGCGAATTAAAGTCCTTAAATACTAAGGGAAAACTAGCAGTTAAAGGGGTAAATTTAACTCAGGCTGGAAGTCAGTTGTCATTAGATGACCTGCAGTTAAATTCAGTGATTAACCTGCAGGGTTTAAAACAACTTAACGTCTCTGATTTAGCCCTTAACCTGAGTAAATTAAAGCTTTCACAAGCGGATCAGGCTGTAAATATAGATGCTCTAGATCTTACTGCCAGTGCTGAAACAGCAGATATGGATGTTTGGAAAGTGTCTGTACCCAGCTTAAATTTAACGGATGTTGGTTTATCTGCGGCAGATGCTTTGATCTCGATTAAAGGTGTCGCGCTAGCATCGGCATCATTGCAGCATAAACTTGGATCTGAAGCTGAAAACTTACCTGAGTTGCAACTATCTGTACCTAAACTGGATGTAACAGATGTTGACCTATCAGTATCCGGTGACTCGCTTGTTTCAGTAAAAGGGTTAACTCTGGCGTCAGCTTCTTTACAGGGTTTAGATCAGATGACATTAGCTGAACTGAACACTGAACAGTTAAAAGTGGCTGGGGATGGAGGGGTGTTCACTCAGTGGAAGGGTATTCGTGCGAAAAAAATCCAGCTAAACCAATTACAGACCCTTAGTATTAATCAGCTCCTTTTAAATGATAGTCAAACCCGCTTACATTTAACGTCTACGCGTAGCTTGTCGGATCTAGATTGGTTGTTGGCTCATGTCCCATCAAGCAAAGGGGATTCCGAGTCTAAAAGTACAGCAGCGGGTGGCAAACCTTTTCGCGTTAAACTTAATCAAGTATTACTCTCCGGCAACAATCAGGTCAGTGTTGTTGATCAGGGTGTAAAACCCGCTTTTAAAACAAAACTTGATATTAGCAAAATTAATCTGCGGTCTTTAGATACAGGGTCGAAAGGTGAAACGAGTTTTGAGTTAGCAGCCAAAAGCAAGTTTTCTACGATTACTGCAAAAGGGGCGATGGAGCTCTTTAGTGGCAATTACGGTGGTCATTGGGATGCGGTGATTAAAGGGCTTGAGTTACCAGAAGTTAGCCCTTATTCGTTAGAATATACCGGTTATTATTTACAAAGTGGTCAACTAACATTGACCACTAAAGGCTCAATTAAAGATCGGAAGTTAGATGGAGATTCAGATATTCGTCTAAACAAGCTTGAGGTGGAAGCACGTAACAATAAACGTAGCGGAGAGTTCGATAAAAAAGTATCTATGCCTTTAGGCACCGCCATCATGATTCTTCAAGATAATGATAATAATATTGATCTACAAATACCTTTAGATGGCTCTTTGGATGACCCTAAATTTGGTTATCAGACGGTTATTAATAAGCTGGCAGGAAAAGGGCTTAAAAATGCAGCTATGGGTTATCTAACTAAAGCACTTCAACCTTTTGGCGCGTTGATTTCTATTAGCCAGATGGTGATGGATGCTCAAGATAAAGGTTCATTTATTAAGCTGCAGCCTGTCTTTTTCTCCCCTGCGCAAACGACGCTATCATCCGAATCAAAACTTTATATGGCTAAATTGGCTGAGATGATGAATGAGCGTAAAGGGATGCGTATGAATATTTGCGGTTTAGCTGTTATTGCGGATAAGCCTGCAATATGGGAGCAGTTACAGGCTGAGAATAAAGAACGGGATAAGCCTGTAGATGAGGAGATCTTGTTACTTGAGTTAGAACCCGCTTTGCAAGCTTTAGCGCAGGAGCGTAGCGATGCGGTTAAGAGCGAGCTTTCAGATAAACAGGGGGTTGATATAGAGCGATTATTTAGCTGTTACCCTAAAGTTGATCTGCAAACTAAAGAGAAGCCACAAGTAACTTTAGGATTATAAAGCTTAGAGTAAGCGCCCCACAGTTCAAATAGTTAGGTATTTGAACTGTGGGGCTGTGATAAAAACTAACAGGTTACTGACTTAGCGACTGATCAGAGTGTTGTAACTTTTGGCTAAGCTTTGTTGACGATGACTCAGTTTGCTAATCAGCATAAACAGTGCACAGCTCAATAGAGGCAAACTTATCCACAGGTAAGGATGCAGGACTGGATCAAGTTTTAAGAGTTGTTGATGAATTGGCCATAAGCTAACTTCGGTAATAACCACCGCTAAAAATCCACTAATTAAACCAATTAATCCCATCTCCATACGATCAAGTTGCCTACATTGCTGCTGGCTTGCACCGAGTGTTTGTAAAAGTGCATTTTCATAGCGGCGTTGTTCAAGCTCTTGGGTGAGCGTGACATACAGTAGTATGAGTCCTGCACTTGTCGTCAGTAGCATTAATAAACTTGATAGCATTGATAACCGAGTTAGCAGGTGTTGCAGTTGTTCCAGTATTTGCCGTACATCAATTAGCGTTAAGGTTGGAAAGGTTTCCATTAACTGTCGGCTAACTGAAGCGTCATCTTTGCCTAAATGAAAGCTGGTTAAATAGCTGGCGGATAGGTCTTCTAGCAGCCCTGGAGAGAAGATAAAATAGAAGTTGGGCTGGAATGAATCCCATTGAACTCTACGTATGCTTTGGACTTCAGCCTTACGTTCGATTCCCCCAATATTAAAACCGACAATATCACCTAATTTTAGTCCTAACTCCGAGGCGATTTTCTCCTCTATGGAAACAGAGGCTGGTTGAGTATCCTGTGTCTCAGCTGCTTTAGTCTGGGTGTCCCATTGCCCTTTTATTAAGGTGTTGTGGGCGGGCATCGTAGCGGTAGAGGTTAAATTGAGCTCGCGATTAAGTGAGGGGTGATCTTGCTGTTTTTTTGTTAGGGCTTCTGACAGCGGCAGATCATTAATACTGTTTAAACGGCCGCGATAGATAGGCCACAGCGGATTATCAATCTTATTTTGCTGTAACAATACTTGTAGGTCGTCCTTCTCCCACTCCTGAATGTTAATTAAAAAATGATTAGGGGTGTCTTCTGGCAGTTGATCCTGCCAACGACTGAGTAAATCGTTTAAAGCGATAAGGTTAATACTTAGCAGGGAGAATAATAGACAGATCACGGGGATCTGTACTCTATACCAGCGCTGCTGCTGTTGCACACGGCTAAGAAGCAAATTCCCCATAGGATGGTGAGGAGCCAATTTCTTGGTAATCTGTTTGCTGATATAAGCACCAAAGCTACCAAGGAGCCCTCCAATTAGGAGCAAGCAAAGAATTAAGCTGATCGTTAATAGAATATTGTTGAGATACCAAGTGGTCGAAATGATCAGTAGGCCAATAGCGATCAGGTAAGGCAGCTTGCTCCCCCAGCTAAGCGAGGCCGTTTGATCTTGAATAAGTTGCAGTGGATTACTTTTTTGTAGCTTAAAGAGGGAGGGCAGACCTAAGCATAGCAAGATGCTTATCCCCAGCAAGGGGCCCGATAAATAGGTAAAAGAGGACGCTGCTGGAACTGGTTGAGGAAGAACACCTTGTAAAAGGGTCAGACCTAGATTTTCTAATAGGAGTGCAAGGGAGACTCCCGCTATAGAGCATAAGGCCCAAGCGAAGATAAACTGTGTGATATACAGCAGCAGTATTTGATGGTCGCTTACGCCTAAGGTTTTTAGTAATGCTGCACGTTTGTATTGACTCTGAGTAAAGCGCCGAAGGCTGAGAAAAATGGTCATTGCCGAGATCAGCAGTGCAAAGAGAGCCCCGAGTCGTAGGTAGGAGGATGCTTTGCTTAGAGCGCTATTCTGCTGACCCTCTTCCGAGGCTATAGAGGTGAGCTTCTCGCCGGTTTTTAGGTGTTGTTCTAAGCTTTGTTCTAGCGCGTTAATCTGCTCAGGTGTACCCGCGAAAAGTTGGCTATATCTTAATCTAGCGCCGGGGCCAAGCAAGCCTGTTTGCTCTAATTGTTGCCGGTTAATGATTAATTGCGGGTTAAAGCTAATAAAACCTCGCCCGCGGTCGGGCGCTGATTTAATAACGGCGCTGATAGTAAAAGCAGTGCTCCCTAAAGTGACTTGATCGCCTAGTTTAAGGTTTAGCCGATCTAATGCACTTTGCTCAGCCCAAGCCTCTCCTAGATTGGGTATTTCGCTATCTAGGGGAGGGTCTAGAACGATTGTGCCACGGGGGTAAGTGTTTTGAAGTGCGCGTATAGTGACTAATAAAAAGTTTCCCCCGCTACTGGCCATAGTACCGAGTTGAACGACTTCACTTGACGTTATTCCCATTTCTTCGGCGACAAGCGCTGAGTTATCCGTAAGCTCGCGGCTACTACTAAGAATGAGATCTGCGCCTAATATGTCGCTACCTTGGCGCAGTAATGTCCGTTCAATACGTTCGCCTAAAACAGCCATTAGGCTTGCGATAGTAATAGCTAAGACTAATGCGATAATTAGGGAGCGCCATTCGCTGAGTTTAAGACAGCTTATACTTTGTTGGGCGGCTAATTTAATAGGTGTTGTTGCACTCATAGACTTATCTCAGTTAGCTCGCCATTGTGTAATCGTAAAGCCCGTTGGCAACGTTTAGCGAGGGAGGGGTCATGGGTGATTAAAATCAGCGTCGTATTTTGTTCTGTATTTAATGAGAATAGCTGCTGGATAATTTGCTCTCCAGTTTGCTCATCTAAGTTGCCTGTAGGCTCATCTGCAAATAATAGAGTCGGTTGTGTAGCAAAGCTACGGGCAATAGCAACGCGCTGCTGTTCCCCCCCAGACAGCTCAGCGGGTTTGTGATGTAGACGAGCCCCTAATTCCACTTTTTCTAACCAACGGGTAGCTTCCTGTTCTGCATTTCTACTGTTGCGTATCTGTAATGGGAGCATGACATTTTGTAATGCAGTTAAATCGGGTAGTAGATGGAAGGCTTGGAAAACAAAACTAATATGTTGGTTACGAAATTCGGCGCGCTCTTTGTCGCTTAAATGTTCTAGATTTGTATCATTGAGCAGTATCGAGCCTGCGCTGGGCTGATCTAATCCCGCTAAGATAGCCAGCAAGGATGATTTCCCTGTACCTGATGGACCAATAATAGCTACCGTTTCTCCTCGCTGAATGTCGAGATTAAGATCTTTAAATAACTCTAAATTCCCTGCTTGAGTCTTAAACTGTTTTGCGAGATGCTGAGCACTGATAACTGTGTCTTTTTTGTGATTCATTAGGTGTCCCTGTGCGAATTCTACTTTCACTACTTTTCATTCTAGGTCATTTTGCTTTGACGTTACCGGCTAGTGCAGGTTCCCTTGTTGTTTTAGGGGATAGTTTATCCTCTGCACACAACATGAAACCAGAACAAGGTTGGGTGCATCTTTTAGAGCAACGTATACAGCGTGAAGGCTATGCATTAGATGTTATTAATGCCAGTGTTAGTGGAGATACTACGCAAAATGGAATAGCGCGTCTCAAATTGCTATTGCAAAAGATTGATGCAGATATTGTTATTATTGAATTGGGTGGTAATGACGGCTTAAGGGGTACACCACCTTTTGCTATTCGTAACAATCTACTGCGGCTGATCGATATGGTTGAAGATGCTGAAGCGGATGTTGTCCTGTTGGGTATTCAACTACCAGCTAATTATGGTGCTGCATATACGGAAGCGTTTAGAGAGATCTATCCTGATATTGCAGACGAGACAGACGCTGTGTTCGTTCCCTTTTTTATGGAGCAGGTTGCGCTTGTGCCAGAACGTATGCAGGCTGATGGCATTCACCCTAATGCTAAAGGGCAGCCTTACTTGTTAGAGACTGTTTGGCCTCACCTTGAAGCTTTACTGGAAAATATAGATTAGGGCTTTCAGTGTTTAGTTATTCATAGAGCGATGAGCTACGGCAAAAAAAAGGCACCTAACTTAGGTGCCTTTTTTATAGTAAAACGAAAACTTATGCGAAGTTTGCGTTTACGAAATCCCAATTAACCAGCGCCCAGAAACCTTTTAGGTAATCAGGACGAACGTTACGGTAATCGATGTAGTAAGCATGTTCCCAAAGGTCAACAGTCAGCAAAGGTGTCTGACCTGTTGTAAGTGGGCAGCCAGCATTGCTAGTGTTAACGATTTCTAGAGAACCGTCAGCGTTTTTAACTAACCAAGTCCAGCTAGAGCCGAAGTTGTTAACGGCTTTGTCGTTAAGTGCTTCTTGGAACGCAGCGAAAGAACCCCATTTAGCGTTAATTGCATCTGCAATAGCGCCTGTTGGTTCGCCACCTGCATTTGGTGCTAGGCAGTTCCAGTAGAATGTGTGGTTCCAGATCTGTGCTGCGTTGTTGAATACGCCGCCAGCAGGCGCAGAAGTGATGATCTCTTCTAGCGTTTTGCCTTCAAATTCAGTACCTGGAACAAGGCCGTTTAGCTTAACAACGTATGTGTTGTGGTGCTTGCCGTGGTGGAAGTCCAGAGTTTCTGCAGAAATGTGTGGTTCCAGAGCATCCTTAGCATAAGGTAGCGGCGGAAGTTCAAAGCTCATAAGTGTCACCTTATTTTGTCAGTCTATATTTAGACAGATTATCAGGCAGCTGCTCATCATTTTAGTACTCTCACTATGATATGGCAGCCAGTAAAAACTAATTCGGGTGAATGATAGCACTCAATACTCTATATTTCATGGTACAAAAAGTGTGTTTAATCGTTCATTTGCTATCAAATGTCGATGCTCAGGGTTGTCCTGCGACTAAAGTTTGCTGAAACTGTTGCTTATTAGCCCTAGAATGACGGCTGTTTTATTTTATATAACGATAAAAAAGTGATTATTTAACAATGTATAAAGTTCTTATTTGGATTGCGTTTGTTGCATTGGGTATTTTGGCTGTTAAAACACAGTTTTTAACCTCTGACACTTTTGAGCCTTTTAAAGAGGGCTGCATGCAAGGGGAGGGAGCAACAGAGGAACGTTGTGATTGTTTGGCAAAATATGTTCATAAGCATTTTAGTGATAACGAAGTGAAATTGATCATGTCTAATCAGCTTAGCGATCCAGATTTTAAACTGAAGGTTGAGGAAGTGGTCAACAGTGGCTCAATTGCTTGTGCTGCAGAATAATTTTTAAGTAAAAAGCTTTCTTTTTTGAGTGGGGTTAAGCCGGGGTCTCGCTACGAGTGAAGTCCTATGGACAGGAATATGCGGATAAATGCATATTCCTGCCTACCTCCAAGCACGATCTAGTGTATATCTAAGGTTTAGATCGACATTGTTTTATCACGTAGAGTGATCTCTTCGAGTGGAAACTGTGGGTCGCCACACACGTAGAAGAAAGGGTTCTCCAATGATTCCTGCTCATTGTAGGCAAGAGGCTGCAAGTTAGTCGCATTAACTAAACGCCCGCCAGCGGCTTCAACGATGGCTTGGGCAGCGGCGGTATCCCATTCGGACGTTGGATATAATCGGGGATAAAAGTCTGCGACACCTTCAGCAATAAGGCACATCTTCAAAGAACTTCCCATCGCGTGATTGTGTACATGTCTAAAATGCTTGTATAGCTGTTTGAGTAGTCTGTCATTATTGTCCTGACCATGCCTACGGCTGGCTGTGATCACTAGCTCTTGTCCAAGTGGTCGGCTACGAATATGAACAGAATGTTGGCCATCTATTTGCTTTTTCGCTTGTAGCTGTGTACTGCCCCAGTAACAGGTTTTTGATACAGGAACATAGATGATGCCAAGCACAGGTTTATTGTTTTCAATGAGCGCAATATTGACAGTGAACTCATCGTTACCTTGAATAAATTCTTTAGTGCCGTCCAATGGGTCTATACACCAAAACCTATCCCATTGCTGGCGTTGTTCAAAGGAAACGGTTTTACCTTCCTCGCTCAACTGTGGAATATCGGGGGTAAGAGCAAGTAGTCCTTGCTGGATGATTTCATGCGCTGCAAGGTCTGCGGAGGTCACGGGGGATTGATCCTGCTTAGTATCAATTGCAAAGTCTTTATGTTTATAGACTTGCATGATCGCTGCGCCCGCCTGCTCACATAGAGGGAGAAGCGATTTGATGAGTTTTTGATGATTCATCATTATGGCCCTTTCTTCTAGTTATAAGACCAGCATAGACCTATCTCTGTATTTATATTAGTCGCCTTTTGTCGATTGTTTAGTCAAAAAGTCTCTAACCATATATAAAGCGGCTATTGCGCGTGCTTCGGTAAAGTCAGGGTCTTCAATTAATTGCTCTAGCTTATCTAGTGGCCAGCAGACAACTTCCATCTCTTCAGGTTCGTCGCCTTCTAATCTACATGGATAGAGATCCTGTGCTACAACGGCGGTGACAGTATGACCCATGTAGTTTGGTGCAGAGGACATGACTTTCAGTGTATGTAAGCGATTACTACCGAAGCCTGCCTCCTCTTTTAGCTCTCGATCTGCAGCCGTATGTTCATCTTCGCCGGGATCAATTAAGCCTTTAGGTAGGGTTAAGGTGTAATCCTCTATGCCGACCGCATACTCTCGGATCAGTAATACTTCATTGTTATTTGTGATGGGGATGATCATAACCGCACCATGGCCACGATTGGCTAGACGCTCATAAATGCGTTCTGCTCCATTGGAAAAACGGAGCTCAATCTCTTCTATCTTAAATAATCGGCTGTTGGCCGTGTTCGTAATCTTTAAAATCTCAGGTTTAATCGGCATACTGAAGTTTCCTCCTACAAATGGCCTGAGTAATGTTTGATTGGCAAAATATCGATACCGTGTTGTTAGATATGGACGGCACGCTTCTTGACCTACACTTTGACACGTTTTTTTGGCTTGAGCATCTCCCTTTACGCTATGCGCAGATACACTCCATGGAGATAGAAGAAGCTCGTCAGTGGCTTCATGAGCGTATCATAGAGGAGCAGGGCTCGCTCAATTGGTATTGCTTAGATTTTTGGACGCGAGAACTTAATGTACCTGTTGCCGAATTAAAAAAAGAGGTGGCACAAAAGATAGCTTTCAGACCCCATGTGCAGGACTTCCTTTTGTCTTTAAAGCAGCAGGGTATCCGTACTGTCATAGTGACTAACGCTCATCAGGATAGTTTATCTCTTAAGGCTGAAACAACCAATTTAGACCAGTTGGTTGATCATGTGATCTGCTCACATGACTTTGGCTTGGCTAAGGAAACATTTGGTTTTTGGGATAGACTGCAAGAGGTAGAGCCGTTTAATAAAGATCGAACGTTGCTGGTGGATGATAGTTTTGCGGTACTTGAAAGTGCTCGTGAATATGGAATTCGCTATCTGCTCTCAATCTTTCAGCCGGATAGTCAGCAGCCAAAAAGAGAGATCGATGGTTTTTCTGCAATCGATCATTTCAATGAAATTACACCGAAATAGAACGGAAGAGAATGACACAGCCTGAAGATAAGGTTCGTTTAGATAAATGGCTATGGGCCGCTAGGTTTTATAAAACCAGAGCAGTTGCTAAGCAGATGATTGATGGTGGCAAAGTACACTATAACGGGCAGCGAACTAAGTGTAGTCGTCATGTTGAGGTGGGGGCCACCTTAACGATTCGCCAAGGCTTCGATGAAAAAGAGATCGTTGTTGTGGAGCTGTCTGATCGTCGAGGAGGCGCTCCTGATGCGCAAAAGCTTTATAAAGAAACCGAAGCGAGTATTAAAAAGCGGGAAGAAAATGCAGCCCAACGTAAGGCTATGGGAAGTGGTTTGAATCCGCGAAATCGCCCTAATAAGAAAGAACGTCGCCAGATCATATCTTTTAAAGATGAAGGGCGCGGTATTTTTGATAAGTAGTACTTGGAATTACTGCGTTAGCCGTGACGTTCTTTTAGAGGACGACTAACGCATTCAGCATGCGCTTTAATTGGGTTGTTTTAGAATGGGTAATTGATTCAGTAGTGGGATTTTTCCAAACAAACGAATCAAAGGGCTTAATAGCTTATGTGCGCCGAGTGTTAAGTAGTGCATAAGTGGCGTGCAAAATGCCCAGCTCAATGTAATGGCTGCCGAGAAAGCGCCCCCTACCAAATTATCGCTGGCCCAGTGAGCACCGCCCACTATACGGGGCAACATAAATAATAGGGCTAAAAGTAACGCGCCTATTGAAAGTGCATTTCTCGCATTCAATATAATATATCCCGCCCATGTTAATACCACTGCAGCGTGATCCCCAGGGAAGCTATGACCTGCAGAATCTTTGGCTGGTATATCAGGCACAATCTGACTAAATCTAAACGCAGGTTCAAGCATTAATGAAGGGCTGTTACCGCTTAAATCTATAGCTCGTGCATATTCGTAAACGGATTCGCGTATAGGAAACATCAATACCAGTAAGAGAACAAAGCCAATAAAGCTTTGCTGTAGCCGATCGCGCTTTATCCCCATACCAGGGAAAGTAACACTAACTAAAATAATGAGGAGTGGAATAATATCGAAGATACGAACATTGGCCCAAGCCCAGAAACGTGTCCAGCCATTATCTTCAGCTAAAGTGCCGTTCAATAGAAAAAAGATGTTTTGATCAATGCTTCGCCAGAAAGCAAAACCTGTATCCGTTAGGAAAAAACCTAGCCAAAGCGCGGCCAGTAGGTGGCTTATGATTAGGGCTTTGAAATTCCACTGAGTATTAAAAACGCTAATATTTGTCATTGTTATATTTGTGTCTGTAGTCGGCTCGAATAGTAGGGAGGGTATGATAAAATAAGTTCCCTGTCTTGAATATCAATTTAGGTGTTCAAGTTTATTCCGAACAAGTGAATAGATTTTATTTATATGAGCAATCCTGATCAGATCCAACGCATTATGTTTGATGAGCTGGATATAAGAGGTGTCGTTTCAGGTTTAAAGAAAACCTGTAGTGACTGTTTTGAAAACCACAACTACCCTCCAGTTATAAAGCAGGTGCTAGGTGAGATGTTGGCTGCCGTTAGCTTGCTTAGTTCTAATCTGAAGTTTGAAGGCCGTCTAATCCTTCAAGCCCAAGGGCAGGGGAATGTGCGTCTTTTGATGGCTGAAACTAATCAGCATCGTGATGTTAGAGCGATTGCCCGCTTGGAAGGGGATGTTCCTGATAATGCGACTTTTACTGAATTGTTGCCTCAAGGTCAGGTAGTGTTAACGATTGAACCAGAAAATGGGCAACGTTATCAGGGTGTAGTGCCTTTAGATGGTGAGAACTTGGCAAAATGCCTAGAGAGTTATTTCGTCAGTTCTGAGCAGTTACCTACTTATGTGCAGTTGGCTTCCGATGGCGAGACAGCGGCAGGCTTAATGTTGCAAGTTCTACCGGCGGAAGGTTCAGGTCAAGATGATTGGGAGCGTATCAGTTTTTTAGCTTCTACTTTGAAAAGTATCGAATTACTTGAGTTGGATAACGAAACCTTGCTATACCGTTTGTTTCATGAAGAAACATGTCGGCTTTATGAACCAGACAGTGTGCAGTTTAAGTGTACTTGTTCAAGAGAGCGGAGTTTAAGTTCTTTGAAGCTGGTGGGTAAGGCTGATTTGTTATCATTGATCGAGGAAGAGGGGTGTATTGATGTGAGTTGTCAGTTTTGTAATCACCATTACATCTTTGATCAAACTGATGTTGAGGCGCTATTTTCTGAAGCAGGGACGACAGATAATTCACAAAATGTACATTAATTATGTCGTCCTTAGCTCAAATTTGCGTTAAGTCAACTTAGAATCGCTTTCTGTAATGGCGTTTCGTGCGATTTTTGTGCATAATACGCGTCCTTATAAATACGATATATACATATACCTTACGCCTTATTTAGGAAACGTTATTGGCGCCTATGCCAAGGGAACCCAGTAATGACCAAAGATTCATTGAACATTGCACACCAAAATTTAAGCCCAGCTGAGCTAGTAGAAAAAGCCATTTTAAATGGTGAAGGGATATTAGCTGATTCAGGCGCCTTAGTAGTAACAACAGGTAAACGTACAGGCCGTTCTCCGATGGATCGTTACATCGTTGATGAGCCAAGTACTTCAGATTCAATCGATTGGGGTAATATTAATCGTCCTTTCGATGCTGATAAGTTTGATGCCCTATGGACTCGTGTAGAAGAGTTTGTAGCGGATAAAGAACACTTTGTATCTAACGTACATGTCGGTTCTGATCCAAGTCACTATCTTGCTGTTAAAATGACAACTCAGACTGCGTGGCAGAATCTGTTTGGTCAAAACCTGTTCATTCGCCCTGCGGAATACAATCCAAAAGCGAAAGAAGAGTGGCAAGTACTAAACGTGGCTGGGTTCGAATGTGAGCCAGAGCGTGATGGTACGAACAGTGACGGTTGTGTCATTCTTAACTTCGCTAAGCGTAAAGTATTGCTTGTGGGCATGCGTTATGCGGGCGAGATGAAGAAAGCGATGTTCTCTGTTCAGAACTTCCTGCTACCAGAAAAAGATGTGCTTCCTATGCACTGTTCTGCAAACGTAGGTGAAGATAACAGCACTACATTGTTCTTCGGCCTTTCAGGTACAGGTAAAACGACACTTTCTGCCGATCCAGATCGTTACCTTATTGGTGATGATGAGCATGGTTGGGGTAAAGGCGTTGTATTTAACCTTGAAGGTGGTTGCTACGCGAAGACTATCAACCTAAGCCAGAAAAATGAGCCAATCATTTGGGATGCGATTCGTTTTGGTGCCATCGTTGAGAACGTAACATTGAATGAGAAGCGTACTGCTGATTATGATGATACGTCACTGACTGAAAATGGTCGCTGCGCATACCCACTAGAGCATGTTGAGAAACGTACCGAGCTGAATATGGGTGATGAGCCTGATTCTATCGTATTTCTTACATGTGATTTAACCGGTGTATTGCCACCTGTTTCTGTATTAACTAAAGAAGCGGCTGCGTACCACTTCCTTTCTGGTTATACAGCACTTGTAGGTTCTACTGAGATGGGTTCTGGTGGTGGTATTAAATCTACCTTCTCTACTTGTTTTGGTGCTCCTTTCTTCCCGCGTCCAGCGCATGTTTACGCTGAATTGCTAATGAAGCGTATCGAAGAGTTCGGTTCTAAAGTTTATCTTGTTAATACAGGTTGGACTGGCGGTTCTTACGGTACTGGTGAGCGTTTCAGTATTCCAACTACGCGCGGTATTATTAGTGCTATACAGAATGGTGCCCTGACGGATGCTGAGACTGTTAAGTTAGATGGTTTGAACCTTAACGTTCCTGTTTCTGTTCCAGGTGTAGATTCTTCTTTGTTGAATCCACGTGAAACTTGGTCTGATAAATCAACCTATGATGCAGCAGCAAAAGACCTGATAGGTCAGTTTGTTGAGAACTTTAAAAAGTTCGATGGTGTATCTGAAGATATTATTGCTGCGGGTCCTAAGCTTTAATTAGTTTTCGTCGGTAAAAGAAAAGCCCCTGTAGAAATGCAGGGGCTTTTTTGTATCTGCGTTGCTTATTTGGAGCCTGTTTACTGTACGCGGAGCTTTATATCGGCACTGTTCAGATATTCAGTCTCTTGCTCTAAATCAGCAAGCGTTAGGGGATGGTGTTCTAGCCAGCCTTCAGGGAATTCGATAATCAGCTTTTTGTTATCGATAGAAAAAGAGATAGCAGGAAGCCTGTCTTTTGAGCGACTCCGATGGAGTACGACCGCAATGCGTAGTAGTACGCAAAGGCGGGTGTAGGGCTCCTGTAAGCGTTTTGGTAAGGCTTTAAAGTCATCTTTTGGGAATTTTCGACGGTGACCTCGAACTAAGGTTGCTAGTTGAAGCTGTTCCTGTGTCGTAAAGCCAGGTAGGTCTGCGTGGGTTAGTAAGTAGGCACTGTGCTTGTGGAACTGGCTATGAGCAATGGTTAGGCCAATTTCATGGGTTTTTGCAGCCCAGCTAAGCATGTCGTAGTGTTTACGCGATAGCTGCCACTCCTCTTTTACTTGAGCCCAAGCGATCAGCGCAGTTTGTTCGACTCTATCTGCTTGCTCTTGATCTACGTGGTAGCGCTGCATAATGGCATTGATGGTTCGGTCTCGAACGTCCTCATGACGTAAGCGCCCGGCCATATCATAAAGCAGCCCTTCGCGGAGTGCGCCTTCTGAGAAGTGCATCTCTTCAATATCAAGCGCTTCAAATGCGGCACAAAGGATCGCAACTCCGGCTGGAAAGACTTTTCTTCGCTCAGGCTTTAGATCTTCAATATCTATATCATTGCTGTTGTCAAAACTTAAGATTTTATCTTTAAGTGTGTGTAGCGCATCTTTGGTAATGCGGTCATCACTCCATCTGTTGCTGATACAAGCGTTACGAACCGCTTTTATTGTACCGGATGAACCTACTGTGCTATTCCAGCCATGGTCTTTATAGGAAAACTTGATTGACTGTAGCTCTTGAAGTGCTGCGGTTTGGGCGCGTTTGAAGTTTTTTGCACTAATGATGTCATCAGGAAAATAGCGTTGAGTGAAGCTAACACAACCCATATGCAGGCTTTCCATCATGTTAGGCTCAAAACGTTCCCCAATGATAAATTCGGTGCTGCCACCGCCTATATCAACGACTAAACGAGCGCCTTTGTCATCTGCTAATGTATGGGCCACGCCTAAGTATATGAGGCGCGCTTCCTCTCGTCCTGCAATAATCTCAAGTGGGGTGCCAAGGATGCTCTCAGCTTCTTCTATAAATTCTCGGCTATTTTTGGCTTCGCGTAGTGCGTTTGTACCGACTACCCGTACGGCATCTCTTGGTAGATCTTTGATGCGTTGAGCAAACCGACTTAAACATTCAAGGCCTCTTTGCTTTGCCTCATCGGTTAGGTAGCGTTTGTCATTAATGCCAGCCGCGAGTTGAACTTTATCAGACATTACGTCAACCGTTCGTAATTCGCCTTGGCTGAGTTGTGCTACAACGATGTGGAAACTATTGGAGCCAAGGTCTATGGCGGCGAGAAATTGCTCTTCAATGTTCTCGCTAGCAGTATTCTGCTCGGTCATTACAAAAAAGCCTCATAGATGATAGTAGAGAGGAATTGGAGAGTAGAGTACCAAAAGAAGGCTTTGGCTGCAGTCGCTTTTCGTTAACATAATGTGACGGTGTAGTAGATGCTTGTTTTGAAACAGTTTATTGGCGTCAAACATGTTTTTGAGTGAGAAAATGGTCGCTAATTGGCTACAACCCCGTTACACAATGGCCTGTTGGGTGTTATTATCGGCGGTCTGATTAAAGTGTTGGGCGCAGCGGAGAATAGTTCCCATGAGTGAAAACATTGTAAATGTTACAGATGCTTCCTTCGACGAAGATGTTCTCAAGGCTGAATGTGCAGTCTTAGTGGATTATTGGGCTGAGTGGTGCGGTCCTTGTAAAATGATTGCTCCAGTTCTTGAAGAGATTGCAAAAGAGTATGGTGATCAGCTTAAAATTTGTAAGCTGAATATTGATGAAAACAGCGAAACACCGCCAAAGTTTGGTATTCGTGGTATTCCAACTCTGATGTTGTTTAAAGGTGGTAATGTCGAAGCAACTAAAGTTGGTGCTTTGTCAAAATCACAATTAGCGGCTTTCATCGAAGCTAATTTGTAAGCAAGTAAGCTTAGTAAAGTGTGATGTTTTATAAAACATTACACTTTCTTAACGTTTACTATAGACAGGCGGTTTTCTTCCTTCTATAGTGTCTAAAGTTTGGCCAGCCCGCTAGAATTTTATCCTTCTTTAATTTTTTTTAGCGTTGTGCCTAAAGGCCATTTTCGTATTTCTTCCTAAATTCCATCCAAATAAAAAAATCAGCTTAGTGCTTATTTCCTTCAAACTATGAATCTTACCGAATTAAAAACTAAAAGCGTTCCCGAGCTACTTGATATTGCCAAAGGCATGGGAATGGATAACTTGGCACGGTCCCGTAAGCAGGATGTTATTTTTGCTATCCTGAAACGCCATGCTAAAGGTGGCGAAGATATTTATGGCAACGGTGTCCTTGAAATTTTACAGGATGGCTTTGGCTTTCTACGTTCAGCTGACTCCTCATATCTAGCCGGTCCTGATGATATTTATGTATCACCAAGCCAGATCCGTCGTTTTAATCTGCGCACGGGTGATACGATTGAAGGCAAGATTCGTCCGCCGAAGGATGGTGAGCGTTATTTTGCTCTGTTGAAAGTTAATGAGATTAACTACGACAAACCAGACAACGCCAAGAACAAAATTCTATTCGAAAACCTGACGCCGCTATTTGCGCAGGATCGTCTGAGAATGGAGATCGGGAATGGTAGTACAGAAGATCTGACTGCCCGTGTTATCGATCTTGTTTGCCCTATGGGTAAAGGTCAGCGTGCATTGGTGGTATCTCCACCTAAAGCGGGTAAGACCTTAATGTTACAGAATATTGCTAACAGCATTACGCGTAACAACCCTGAAACCCATCTAATCGTTTTGCTAATTGATGAGCGTCCAGAGGAAGTAACTGAGATGCAGCGCACCGTTCGTGGTGAAGTTGTTGCATCAACGTTTGACGAGCCTCCATCACGTCACGTTCAAGTAGCTGAGATGGTTATTGAGAAGGCAAAACGCCTGACTGAGCATAAAAAAGATGTAGTGATCCTGCTGGATTCGATCACACGTTTAGCGCGTGCTTACAACACAGTTATTCCTTCATCGGGTAAAGTGTTAACAGGTGGTGTTGATGCTCATGCACTTGAACGTCCTAAACGTTTCTTCGGTGCTGCACGTAATATCGAAGAGGGTGGAAGTCTGACAATTATCGCTACAGCGTTGGTTGATACAGGTTCCAAAATGGACGAAGTTATTTTCGAAGAGTTTAAAGGTACAGGTAACTCTGAGGTTCACCTCGATCGTAAGATTGCTGAGAAACGAGTGTTCCCTGCCATTAATATCCGTCGTTCGGGTACTCGTCGTGAAGACTTGCTGACTTCTGAAGAAGAGCTGCAGCGTATGTGGATTCTACGCAAGCTGCTTGACCCAATGGAAGATACGGCAGCAACAGAGTTTGTGATTGATAAGTTGAAAGACTTTAAAACAAATGATGAATTCTTCTTGTCGATGAAACGGAAATAAACCAGTTTACGTATAAAAGGGTGAGCTTATGCTTGCCCTTTTTTGTTTTTACTAGGTTCTATATATGGCAACTCCAAAATACAAAGATCTACGCGACTTTATCCACATGCTGGAAGAGCGTGGCGAACTTAAGCGGATTAAACAGGAGATTGATCCTAATCTTGAAATGACAGAGATTAGTGACCGGACTCTAAAAGCGGGTGGTCCTGCGCTCTTGTTTGAAAACCCTAAGGGCTATGATTACCCCGTGTTGACTAACCTTTTCGGCACGCCGGAACGGGTTGCTATGGGCATGGGTGAAGACAGTGTTGTAGCTTTGCGAGAGGTTGGAAAGCTTTTAGCGCAATTGAAAGAGCCTGAGCCTCCAAAAGGAATGAAGGACGCGTGGGATAAATTGCCTATATTTAAACAGGTTTTGAATATGGGCCCTAAAGTCGTGAAAACAGCGGCTTGTCAGAAACATGTTATCGAAGGCGATGATGTGGATCTGAATAAATTACCTATTCAAACCTGCTGGCCTGGCGATGCCGCACCTTTAGTTACATGGCCATTGGTTATTACCCGTGGGCCTAATAAAGAGCGTCAAAACTTAGGTATTTACCGTCAGCAGCTGATTGCGAAAAATAAGTTGATCATGCGTTGGTTGGCTCATCGCGGCGGGGCGTTAGATTTTCGTGAATGGAAACAGGAGCACCCTGGTGAACCGTTTCCTATCGCGGTGGCTTTAGGCGCTGACCCAGCTACTATTCTTGGTGCAGTAACGCCGGTGCCTGATACCTTATCAGAATACGGTTTTGCCGGTTTATTGCGCGGTGGTAAAACTGAAGTGGTTAAGTGCTTAGGCAGTGACTTGCAGGTGCCCGCAAGTGCAGAGTTTATTTTAGAAGGTTATATTCAGCCAGATGAAATGGCTGATGAAGGCCCGTTTGGTGACCATACTGGGTATTATAATGAGGTAGATAGTTTCCCTGTTTTTACTGTTGAGCGTATTACTCATCGTAGTAATCCTATCTATCACAGTACCTATACAGGACGGCCGCCAGATGAACCCGCTATCTTGGGGGTGGCATTGAACGAAGTTTTTGTGCCTATTTTGCAAAAACAGTTTCCTGAGATTGTCGATTTCTATCTGCCACCAGAAGGCTGTTCGTATCGTATGGCAGTTGTGACGATCAAGAAGCAATACCCAGGGCACGCAAAGCGTATTATGTTAGGAGTTTGGTCTTTCTTACGCCAATTTATGTATACAAAATTTGTCATTGTTTGTGATGATGATGTGAATGCACGAGATTGGAATGATGTGATCTGGGCGATTACTACACGTATGGATCCCCAGCGCGATACAGTGATGATTGATAATACACCTATAGATTATCTTGATTTTGCATCGCCCGTTTCGGGGTTAGGCTCAAAGATGGGTATGGATGCCACCAATAAATGGGAAGGTGAAACCACTCGTGAGTGGGGCGTGCCGATTGAAATGGATTCTGAAGTACAGAAAAAAGTCGATGACCTGTGGGATGACCTAGGCATTCTGGATTGATTGATGGTTCATAAGATAGAGATCGAAAATATTGGCCGTATACTTATGGGTCAATCCGGCGAAACTTTATTGGAGAGTCTCTGGCGGCATGGCTATCAACTTCGAGTGGGTTGTAGAAATGGCGTTTGTGAAATATGTGAAGTTAGGCTGATAGATGGCGAGATTATTCAACATTACCCTGAAAAGCATCTGAAATTAAATAAAACAATAAATCAGATGTCAGAGGAAGTGCTTGCTTGTACATGTCGGCCTTTAAGCGACGTTAGGGTGAAAATAGAGGGGCTGCAATGCCCTGGAGAGCTACTAGTGAAAAAACTGCAATGTGATATTACAGCGATTGAAAAACTGAATGCAGATGTTTATCGGGTGCGCCTTCAGTTACCTGCTACAGCATCTATGTCTGCTGAGTTTTATGCAGGTCAATATTTAGATTTAATCCTACCTAATGGGAAGCAAGCATCGTTCTCAATAGGTTCTGCACCTGATCAGGGCCGTAACTTAGAGCTTCATATTCGCCACGTACCTAGTGGTGAGATGTCTAATGATATTATTCAGCATCTACAAAGCGCTAGTACGGTGGAAGTTGAAATCCCTAAGGGTGATTGTTATTTACAGGCGCATAAGATCAGTCCTGATACGCGATTAATTTTTGCGGCAGCAAGTACCGGTTTTGCACAAGTGAAGAGTGTGGTTGAACACCTTTTAGCTAATCAGTTTAGTAACCCTATCTATATTTATTGGGGGGCTCGAGTAGAGGATGATATCTATTTAGGTAATCTTCCTTTGCAGTGGGCAGCAGAGCATACCAATGTGCATTTTGAGCGGGTTGTGAGTGAATCTGAAAATAGTCCAAATTGGGCCGGGCGGGTTGGCCTGTTGCCTGAAGCTATTTTGGATGACTTTAATGATTTTGATAATGTAGAGATCTTTGCCAGTGGTTCGCCGGCGATGGTTTATGCCTTACTTGAAGCTTGTGAAGCGAAAGGTTTTAAGGAAGAGCATATGCACTCGGATGTTTTTGCTTACGCGCCAAGAAGTAAGTAAGAGTTCGGGATATTTGTTATCCACTATAAAAAAAGGGATGCAAAGCATCCCTTTTTTTATATGCGCTATTTTAATCGCTAAGCTTTTTCCTGTTCTGGCATAGGCAGTTCAGGTAGTCCCGATGCAACTAGATTAAGGTTCTGTTGTAATAGGGCTTGGGCACGTTCTCCATCACCTAAATGACGCAGTAGACGGGCTAATTCAGCTAAGGTTTCCGAGCTGGGGCTAAGTTCAAGACTGTGCTCAAAATACTTAACCGCTTGCCCCCAATGTTGATTCCGCATAGACAGTCGCCCTAAGGTTAGTTGTAAGCTTGGACTATCATCATGAGATTTTAGCCAACCACGTGCGGTATCTAATTGTTTCTTCGCGTTTTCACCGCTGAGGCGTCCATAGAGGTTCACTAATTGTTCATTCCAGTTACGCTTAATAAGATCTCTAAGGTTCTGTTCAGCACGCCCCTCTGCCCCAAGGGAGACAAGTAGTTCTGTGTAGCGTTGGACTAAGTCTCCATCTCGTGAAAGCTCACTGGGAAGATCGCTCCATGCTTTCCCTAATGCTTTGAGACGATCGTCATTGCTCGTTTCAACAGGGAGCTTGCTGACGCTTTCATCTAGTAACTGGCTATAGCACTCACGGCTAAGCTGAGTGAGCTTTTCATCATTTAGCGCTTGATGCTTGCGTAATACTGGAATGAGCTTAGATAGTGCCTGCCAGTCATTCAGGCGTAGGTAGATATCTTTTAGGAGCTTCATTACATAGGTATTCTTCGGCGCTAAAGTACGCAGGCGTAGAAGAGTGGCTAAGCAAGGTTCTAGCTGGCCGCGTGATAGCTGTATCTCTGCTTGAGATATAGCAACAGTCACTTCTGCTTCGGGCGTTGAGTTGCGTGCTTTTTGTAACAACTCGTCCGTTGCTTGTTCATTATTTTGTTCATGGGCTGCACGTGCGGCAGCTAAATAGTTGACTAAAGGTAGATCCGAGCGCTCTGCTGCTTGCGCTAGCTGTTTCTGGGCTTGAGCCCAGTTTCCTTCCGATAAAGAGGTCAGTCCTTTCAGCGTTTTACGGCGGCTAATTAGGTGGTTGCGATGATCTTTCCACGCTTTTAGTTTAGCTGTAGGTAATTTTGTATGGGTCAATACATTGATTATCCAATGCAAGAGGATAAAGGTAATGAGCAGGGCTACCAGTAGCACCCATAAGCTGGTTTCTATGGTGGTCTGATTATAGGCGATCAAGACATAACCGGAGTCCTGAATCATCAGTTCTCCGACAAAGGCGCCGGCCCCTAAAATAACTAATAGAATAAGGAACAAAATCTTCATTAGGATGCTCCCTGTTCCTTCAGTTTAGCCATCTGGGCTAAGTAGCCTTTAAGTGTGCGTAGCGAGCCTGAGATGTCAGGCATCTCAGCGGTAACTTTGACGCTTTGTAGTTCAGTAATGTTCTTTAGAAGGCTTTGGGTTGTACTGTCTTTCGCTTCAAAATAGGTAGAGATCCAGTCCTGTGCTTTTGCTAAGCTCGCGTCATAAGAGGCTTGTTTACGTTGCAGTAGCGCGAGTTGTGCCTGTTCCAGCATTAGATGCAGGTTTTGTTGCAGATAGTAGGATTGCTCAGGTGAGAGTAGTGGCTCAATTGGCTCGTCTCTATGTTGAATCACAACCAACTTATCAAGTTTATCGACAGCTTTACCCCATGATGCTTCTAGGCCAGCCGTCCAAGATTCAGAAACAGAATCGGGTGTGACTTCTTCCAGTAAGTCAGGTAGCTTGCGCTGCTCGGAAATAGGAATTAGGCGTAGGTTGGGCACTTGCTGGTTAAGGGCGTCTAATTTTAAAAATACCCCTTCAGTATCCAGTGCGGGTACGGCTTCTAAAGCCGCGATATCAGAGGCGAGGGCTTTGCGAACTTCATAGATCGAAACGTCATCCGTCTCTTTGAGTATTTTATCCGCAGATTTTAATAGCTTGATGGCACCATCAGTCGTTTGTTCCATCAATACGCGCTGGTTCGCTAAGCGCAAAAGGTATTCCACTTCGGCAAGTAACCAATCTTTACGGGAGGTGCTTTGTGTTGCGGTAACTTGCTGGATGCTTTTCGTTAAGCGGGCTTGAAGCTCATCAATATTATTCTTGTCAGCTTGGCTTTGTGCTTGTAACTGGCCAAGTTTTTGATTCATGCTGGCAAGAGATTGATCGATTGAACCTTGTGCAGCACTGAGTGAAGCGCTTACTTGGGCTTCAATGGCAGCGTTATTTTGTTCAACGTTGTTCGTTTGTTGAAGGGATAACCAGTAAAGATAGCCTGCGGCCCCGAGAGCAATAATCGATAGAGGAAGGGCTAATTTACCCGGCCATGTCGCTCGCTGTTTCTCTTTTTTTGTGAGCTTTTCGGCGGCGGCTTCATTGGCTGCAGCTGTTTTGTTTACTTCAGCACTTTTGACGGCTTCATCGATCGCCTCTTTGACCTCAGCGTCTTCAGCAGAAGGAGTCGTTTTGACCTGGTCCTTTGATTCCACTGCTACAACCTCTTCGGTTGTATCCTTTGTTGTCTCTTTAGCGGCCTCGTCTAACACTTCAGGAGTGTTAGTTTCTGGCGCTTCAGTGCTCTCTTCCTGTGGCGTTTTCTTCTTGTCGCTCATCTGTCGATTTCCGCAAAAGTCAGTTACTGCAACAAGGTGGTGATCATTGATTGATCATCAGGGCCTGCTGCTGTGGTTATTCTTGTGAATCCTGCTGATTCAGCGTCGTGCTTAATACGTTCACTTGGCACTATAAGATGGCATTTTAATAGTGAATCAGTGCTGAATTGTTGTTGGCTTCCTTTACCTATGCTCATCAAGTTGTGTAAACCTTCTCCACTACTGATAAGAATGGCATCAAGCTCATTGTTATATAAGGCTTCAGCAACCTCGCCATCATTGTATGTTGGTTGTTCACGGCGGTAGAGTTCAGCATAGCTAACCTCGGCGCCTCGTGCACGTAGTTCTTCGGCCAATTTTTCACGACCGCCTTCTCCGCGCATGATAAGCACCTTGTCTCCGCGAATGTTGTCGAGTGCTGGAGAGGCAAGCAGTGTCTCTGAATCGTAGCCTAATGGGCTGTGATAGGCATCTATACCATAGTTGCTTAGGGCGTTAGCGCTTTGCTTGCCTATAGCTAACCATTTTATGCCTATCGGGAGCTGTGGCCAATACTGATCAATCCAATCATAGCCGTTATGTACTGCATTTGGACTAACAAATATTAAATGCTGAAAGTTATCTAAATCTAATATTTTCTGTTTTAGAGCAGAGTAGTTAGTGTCAGATTCTGTGATCGGGCTAATTTTGAGCAGAGGGAAAGCGATAGGCTCCGCGCCATGGCTGCGGAGCGCTTGAATTAAATGTTGGGCCTGATGTAGTGGTCGAGTAACGAGTACTCTCAAGCCAGTTAGATGCTCTTTTTGCATAGTTTAAGCATTAGAAGCGTTATAAACAGCGTCTAAAATCTCTTTAGCGCCTGCAGTTAATAAGCGCTCGGCGACTGCGATACCCATAGCTTCCGCGTCTTCCGGTTTGCCTGTTTCTTCTTCTCTGAGAATAAGTGTGCCATCAGGTTTTGCCACTAAACCACGTAAATAAAGCTCGCTGTTATCATCATTAAGAGTGGCATAGCAGGCGATGGGTACTTGGCAGCCACCTTCTAAGCGTCGGTTCATAGCGCGCTCAGCGGTTACTCTCCATGTGGTTTCTTGGTCGTGTAGAGCTTGAAGTAGCTGTATTAACTCGGCATCATCCGTGCGGCACTCAATGCCAACGGCGCCCTGTCCTCCGGCTGGCAGGCTCACATCTACAGAGATTTCCGTGCGGATACGTTCTGGCATTTTTAGACGTAGAAGTCCTGCGGTTGCCAGAATGATTGCATCATACTCTCCGTCATCTAACTTACGTAAGCGAGTATTCACATTGCCGCGTAGCCAGTTGATCTTAAGGTCTGGACGTCTTTCCCTGATCTGTGCTTCGCGTCTAAGGGAAGATGTGCCAACGATAGCCCCTTCAGGAAGTTCATCAATACTGTTGTAGTTATTAGATACAAAGGCATCGGTAGGGCGTTCGCGTGGGCAGATAACGGCCAAACCTAAACCCTGAGGAAATTCCATCGGTACATCTTTCATGGAGTGAACAGCAATATCCGCTTCGCCCGATAGCATAGCTTCTTCTAGCTCTTTAACAAAAAGGCCTTTGCCGCCTACCTTTGCTAATGGAGCATCGAGTATTTTGTCGCCTTTAGAAACTATGCCTAAAATTTCAACATTGATGTCAGCATGGTGGCGTTCAAGTTCAGCTTTAACATACTCTGCCTGCCAAAGGGCAAGAGGGCTTTTTCGGGTCGCGATGCGGATTGTTCTGCTCATAAAAGTTGTCTCTAGTACGACATTTGGAATATTTATGGTCAATTGTATCAGATTGGCGTGCTTGATATAGCCGCGTGAAGTCAAAGGGCGTGATATAATGTTGCGCAAATTTACAGAGTTGGCCTGAATTAGGTTGCAGCATAAACTGAGTTAGTAGAGGTTTTCCCATGAGTGATAAAACCAACCAGCAGTGGGGTGGTCGTTTTAATGAGCCAACTGATGCGTTTGTAGCACGTTTTACAGCATCGGTAGAGTTTGATCAGCGCATGTATCTGCAGGATATTCGCGGTTCTATTGCTCATGCAAAAATGCTGACCCAAGCGGGCGTGTTAACAGAGCAAGAGCGTGATGACATTATTCGTGGTTTAGGTGAAATTCGCGTTGAGATTGAGCGGGGTGAGTTTGAGTGGTCTATTGCGCTGGAAGATGTGCACATGAACATAGAAGCTGCTCTAACTGCTAAAATCGGTATTACAGGTAAAAAGCTACATACGGGCCGTTCGCGTAATGATCAGGTGGCTACAGATATTCGTCTTTATCTACGCGATGAGATCGATCTTATCTTGCCGGAGATTACGCGTTTACAGCAAGGCTTGTTGACCTTGGCCGAAGGCGAGGCTGACACCATTATGCCTGGCTTTACGCACTTACAGACGGCTCAGCCGGTCACATTTGGTCATCACCTGCTAGCATGGTTTGAAATGTTAAGCCGCGATTACAGTCGTTTTGTTGATTGCCGTGAGCGTGTCAATATTATGCCTTTAGGTGCTGCTGCTTTAGCGGGCACTACTTACCCTATTCAGCGTGATTTAACCTGTGAGCTGCTTGGCTTTAGTGCACCGGCTGAAAACTCTTTAGATGCTGTATCCGATCGGGACTTTGCGATTGAATTCTGTGCCGCTTCTAGTGTGCTGTTAATGCATATGACACGTATGTCTGAAGAGTTAGTGTTATGGACATCGGCGCAGTTTAACTTCATTAACTTGCCGGATCGTTTCTGCACGGGCTCTTCTATTATGCCGCAGAAGAAAAATCCTGATGTACCTGAGTTAGTACGTGGTAAGAGTGGTCGAGTTTATGGTCATTTAATGAGTTTGTTAACTTTAATGAAGTCTCAGCCGTTGGCGTACAATAAAGATAATCAAGAAGATAAAGAGCCTCTGTTTGACACTATAGATACAGTGAAAGGTTGTTTGCGTGCGTTTGCCGATATGGTGCCGGCATTAGAATCGAAGAAAGAGAGTATGAGGGAAGCCGCGCTCCGTGGTTTTTCTACAGCCACTGATTTAGCTGACTATCTTGTTCGTAAAGGTATGCCGTTCCGTGATGCCCATGAGGTCGTGGGTAAATCCGTTGCTTATGGTATTGAGCAGAACAAAGATCTAGGTGAAATGAGCTTAGAAGAGTTAGTACAGTTCTCTGATACGATTGAGCAGGATGTATTTGAAGTGCTGAGTCTAGAAGGTTCTGTTGCAGCCCGTGACCATATTGGTGGCACTGCTCCTGATCAAGTTCGTGCGGCGGTTAAGCGTGGCCAGGCTAAGCTGGACCAGCGTAGCTAAATGCTTTTAATAGTTAAGAGCTTTTAGTCGATGGATCAGTCAAAAAAACGCACCTTTTAAAGTGCGTTTTTTTTGAAATTTCGTCTGATTGTTTACATACTCTGCCCTTAGTGAAAAAAGGGTGAGTGTTCCTAGCCAGACGGTTTCGCCTATTTGTTAAAGACAATATCGACCATTAAGTCGTTGGCAATGTTTTCAATAGATGTTTGAAGCTCATCAAGATCTAAGTCAGTGCTTGCTAATAGTTCGGCTTCTGCTTTAAAGAGCAGTTCAGCAGACATTGAGCCAGATACGAGTTCGGTAGTGAGGCGTTCAACGTTGACATGATGTTTTGCTAGCACGCTGGATATATCACGTACGATACCGGGTTTATCGTGACCGACAAGTTCTAAGGTGAACTGCTGCGTGGGAACGGTATTTTCTTGTGCGTCGGAGCGCTCTGCCGTAACTTTAAGCCCTTGAGACTCTAATGCTGATAAGTCATTGATTAACTGCTCAATGTTTTGCTTTGGAACTTCTGTAATTAGAATGCCTGCAAACTTTCCCGCTAAGCGCGACATGCCTGATTCAAGCCAGTTGCCGCTATTATTTGCGATGGTTTGTGCTAGCATCTCTACCAACCCAGGTTTATCAGGGCCGATGACTGTTAATACAAGAGATGTCATCATAATTCTGCTCCACTCTATTACATCATTATTTATTTTAAAAAGTACTATACCACTATGCTTGAAATAATCAGTGCCTTATGGCCCGTATTTGCGTTGATTCTATTGGGGTATGCTGCCAAAAAGGCGCAATTTCCAGGGGAGGATTTTTGGCGACAGGCCGAAAAAGCGACCTACTTTATTCTTTTCCCTACCTTGTTGGTTACGCGGTTATCAACAACGGATATGTCGGTGGTGGACTTGGGCGCCGTTGGCCTAACTATATTGTTAATGGTGTTGATCGCGAGTGCGTTAGCATTTTTAGTCAGGCTCTTTACTCAGTTTGATGCGGCGGGTTTCACTTCCCTTTATCAAGGCTCTGTCCGGTTCAATGTTTATGTAGGTTTAGCCGCCTCTGCAACGCTTTATGGGAGCTTAGGTCTTGCTGTAGGTGCTGTAGTGATGGCGATCATGATCCCGTTATTGAACCTTTGTTGTGTGTTGGTTTTCTCTGTTTTTACACATAAAAGTGGAAACATAAGCTCTATTTTTCTTGCCATTATTAAGAACCCTCTGATTATAAGTAGCTTGTTAGGGTTACTGCTTAACCAAACAGGGTTAGGTTTCCCTCTTATTTTAGAGCCTGTAGCTGAATTGTTGAGCCGGATGGCCTTGCCTTTAGGTTTGCTATCCGTTGGTGCTGGATTGAGTTTTAGAGTGCTGGTCAAAAGCGGTAAAGAGATCGCTTGGGCATCTATTATCAAGTTAGGCCTCATGCCGTTAATTGCGTTTGCGCTGTGTTTTGTTTTGGCTTTAGATCTGGAGAGCGCGGAGATTATTTGGTTGTACGCTGCGTTACCAACGGCAACTTCGTCTTATATATTGGCACGCCAGTTAGGCGGTGATGCACCGATGATGGCCGCTATTATTACTGGGCAGACGTTAATTTCGATGATTTCCATACCATTTATATTAATTTTCTTGTCTTTTTTGCAAAAATCATTATAAATCAGTAAGTAATTGGTACTTTCTATCTTTTTGGATTAAAGTTAAGACGTAACTTGCCGAAACGCTAATTTAAGTGATATTTCGCGAATAGTTGCAAAATATTTGAAATGTGAAAGACTACGCGCCAGTCATAAGATAAACGGGCGTTTATTTTATGCACGCTAAACCTTTATAGGCAGAGTAATGAAAAAAGGTCCAGATCTCGTATTGATATTAGTTGTTGTGTTTGTGCTAGGGTCAGTTATGACCGGTGTATCACATGCTGATTTCGAGCTCGCGTCATTATTTCAACAAGTATTTAATAGCTAATAACCCATTATGGGTAGTTGTTAGTATCTGTGATAATTGAGGACAAAGGGATATCCCAGTTTTCCGTGGGTAGCTCTTTCACTTTCTGAATTTCATGAGCCAGCCCTATTAGTTTGGGTCCTGTTAGTCCTTTTCTGGATGCCTTAAAGCTAAAAGTACGGTCATAATAGCCGCCGCCCATCCCCATCCGATTGCCTTTTTCGTCGAACGCTACCAGCGGTAGTAGAACCAAATCTAAAGCCCAGGCAGCCCGTCTATGATGAGGGATAAGTTTAGGTTCTTTAATGCCATAAATATTTTTGATCATCTCTGTCTTTGGTGTGTAAGGCACAAACCATAAGCGGTTATGTAAGACCGGATGTAATACTGGCAGATATACGCGTTTACCTAGTTTCCAGCATAAGCGAATGAGAGGTTCAGGATTGATTTCGCCATCATTAGGTAAATACATGGCAATATTTTTGGCGCGACGGAAATCAGTTCTATGGCGAATATTTGTTAGCAATAGCTGTGAAGCTTGTTGCTGTTGGCGGAGGGTGAGTGATCGCCTTAAGGTGCGAATGTGCTGGCGAAGTTGTTTGCGGTTATTCATCACTAAATAAAGAAGATCCCCAAGGTGCCGACGTCGGTTATGGCCCTGAACCCGAAGGTTCAAGGAGGGGGTTACTGAGTAACGTTAGGCTTCCCGATAAATCGGACATGCACACCAGAAACTACGAGTAACCTCCAAAAGTGTGGTTATCGGCTCGAGGGACGTAACTAACAACCGAACACCCCAGGGCATATGTTCATTATACGCCTTCTAGTTTGACTGTCAGGTCTTGTAATAAAATTAATTTATGTTAGCTGCTATGTAACTGTATGTATTTTAAGCAAAATGACGAAATATGAAAAAAATTCAAGCGTGCCTTTATGGTTTAGGGTGTTTCATCTGTGTTTAAGGCGTTACTGCTGTTCTGTAATGCAGCATCAATTTTGTTACCTAAATGGCGAATCCGTTGTTCAACGTTACTATTGACCTCTTGACGAGATTGTAGCAACTCATGGGCAAGGTTTAAGGCTGCCATCACAGCTATTCGCTCTAGTCCTAGTACTTTCCCAGATTTTCGGATGTCCCGCATTTTCTCATTGAGCAAGTCAGCAGAAGCGAGAAGTTCGGCTTCTGCGTCAGCTGGGCAGTTAAAGCTGAACTCTTTGTCTAATAAGCTAATGGATACGGTTTGAGAATCTGCATGACTCATCTATTTTGCTCCAAGGCTTTAAGGCGAACAATCATTGCTTTGATTTTGCTCTGGGTTTGTTCGTTAATTTGAGTTAGCTGCGCGCGCTCTTCCTTCAGCGTTTGCTCGCGCTCACGTAGTTGAGCGTTTTCCCGCTCGAGTGTTGTACAGCGCTCAAGTATCTGATCAACTTTCTTTTCTAGCGCGTCAAAATAATGCTCGGCCATGCAGAATCGAGACTCCTAAACCTTTTTAAACCTGCTTTTTTCGTCGGTAAATGTTAATTCTTTAGAAGCGCAGCTTTATTCTTCTCTGCAGGACTATAATCAGCCGTTGCCTATGGGTCAATGACGCTGCACCTGATTCACGGAAATGCTAGGATTAGCATCATGTTAATATTGATGGACTTTATTCATGTCTTTAGAAAATGTACCGGTAGATCTGCCTGATTTTGAGCTTGTGGCTAATATGTTTGTTGAGGAGGGTGTACGTGTTGTTTCACCCTCAGAATTACATGGTTTGATCTCTGGGCACTTAGCTGCTGGGGCTCGTTTACAACCGACCATGTTGCTGCAGACTGCGTGTGAGTTGTTGGATCTTGACTCACTGTCTCAGGAGAGTAGTAAAGTAACCTTAGTTAATTTGTATTCGGCGACATGTGAGGCATTAGAAAGTTTGGATCTAGATTTCGAAATGTTGCTTCCTGACGACGAAAATGAAATATCCCAACGTGCTGATGCTTTAGGTCGTTGGTGTCAGAGTTTTCTAGGTGGATTTGGTTTGTACGGTAAGCACACTGATGCTTCATTATCCACTGAGGCTAAAGAAACGTTGAATGATTTAGGGCAGATTGCTCAAATCTCGATTGATGTTGAAGAGTTGGACGAGAATGAGTCTGATCTGATGGAAGTGCAGGAGTATGTCCGAATGGCTGTGCTTATGCTTTTCACTGAATGTAATCAAGCGGTTGAAAATAAAGAAAAAGCGTTCGCGCAAGTTCAGCCGGAAAATAGCAGGTTGCACTAAATGAAAATTAGTTTGGAACAGTTTGCTCAGCGACGAGAGCAGCTGATGGATAAGATGCTACCAGGTAGCATCGCCATTATTCCTGCAGCGCAGATGAAGCAGCGAAATAGTGATGTTGAATATCCTTTTCGGCAGGATAGTCATTTTTATTACCTAACCGGTTTTAATGAGCCTGATGCAGTTTTGCTGTTAATTCCAGGGCGTACCGCCGGTGAATCGGTCATGTTTTGTCGTGGGCGCGACAAGTTGATGGAAATTTGGAATGGTTATCGTGCTGGCCCTGAAGGGGTTGTGGCGGATTATAATATTGCTGAAGCACATACCATTGACGAGATCGACACGCTGTTGCCTGCGCTTCTTGATGGCATCTCACGTATCTATTACTCCATTGGTCGAGATGAGGATTTAGATCAGCAGGTTAGGCACTGGTTAAACCTTATTCGTCAAAATGTACGTAAAGGCGCTGTAGCGCCTTCTGAATTAGTGATGATTGACCAGCTGTTAAATGAGATGCGGTTGATAAAAACTGATGCAGAGCAAGCTGTAATGCGTGAAGCGGGAGAGATCTCGGCTCAAGGGCATATTAAGGCGATGCAGATCTGTAAGCCTGGGATGATGGAGTATCAGCTAGAGGCTGAAATTTTACATAGCTTCGCTATGCAAGGTTGTCGTCAACCTGCTTATTCAACCATTGTTGGTGGCGGTACTAATGCGTGTGTGTTGCATTATATAGAGAATGATCAAGTTCTTAATGATGGCGACCTTGTTCTTATTGATGCAGGCTGCGAACTAGATTGTTATGCCGGTGATATTACGCGTACTTTCCCTGTAAATGGGCGTTTCAATGCAGAGCAGAAAGCGCTTTATCAGTTGGTTTTAGATGCACAAAAAGCGTGTATAGATCTTGCAAAGCCGGGAACGCTTTGGGATGAGGTACATGAGAAATCGGTTCAAGTTTTAACGCAGGGATTGATTGATCTAGGGCTATTAAAAGGCTCTTTAGAAGACGAGATAGACGGGGGCGGCTACCGAGATTTTTACATGCATCGTGTAGGGCATTGGTTAGGTATGGATGTACATGATGTAGGGGATTACAAAGTTGATGGACAATGGCGACCTCTGCAGTCGGGTATGGTGATGACCGTTGAGCCGGGTATCTATGTAGCGGCTGATAATGAGAAGGTTGAGCCCCGTTGGCGCGGTATTGGGATACGCATTGAAGATGATGTGCTGATTACCGAACAAGGTTGTGAAATTTTAACGGCGTCAGTACCTAAAGAAATTGATGAAATTGAAGCGTTGATGGCCTCTGCATGAAGCAGCATTACGACATAGTGATAATCGGTGGCGGGATGGTGGGTGCGAGCTTAGCTTGCTCTCTACTGTCTGTTGCAGAGGAGCTGGATCTCAATATAGCTGTTGTTGAGAGTACACCTTTGCCTGCAAAAGGTTCTCTCACTTATCAGCCTAGTTATGATGCAAGGTCTACAGCTTTGGCTTATGGCAGCCGTTCAATTTATGAGGCAATGGGTGTCTGGGATCGCTTAAAAAAGCATGTATCGCCGATAAGTGATATTCATGTTTCAGATAAAGGCCGTTTTGGTATCACTCGGTTGAATGCCCAGCAAGAAGGTGTGCCTGCATTAGGTTATGTTGTTGAAAACCAATGGCTAGGCCATGTGCTGCTTGAGCATTTGCAGCAAGCGGATCAGTCTAACATTGATTTCATTTGCCCCGCTGAAGTGACCAATGTTCGCAGTGGCGCAGAAATAATGGGGGTCACTGTACTTTATCAAGAACAGAGTATAGAGCTGAGCTGTGAATTGGTTGTCATGGCGGATGGTGGACGTTCTTCGTTACGCGAGTCTATGGGGGTTAGTTATACTCAAAAGGCTTATGATCAGCATGCGATCGTCACCAATATTAGCGCCGATCAGCCCAATGGAGGTGTTGCTTATGAGCGTTTCACTGATAGTGGGCCGATGGCATTGTTGCCCTTGAATAATGATGATGGGGATAACCGCAGCGCATTAGTGTGGACTGTACCGGATGATATGATTGAAGAGTTGCTTGGTTTAGATGACCAAAGCTTCATTGAGCGCTTACACGAGCGATTCGGTTACCGAGCTGGTAATTTTATTAAAGTCGGTCAGCGATCTTCCTATCCTTTGAAGTTGACCTTAGCGGATGAACAGGTAAGGCGAGGCCTCGTAGTATTAGGTAATGCTGCCCATGCACTGCACCCTATAGCAGGGCAAGGTTATAATCTCGCATTACGGGGTGTTGCTGCTTTGGCGGATAAATTAATTCAAGCTCGAAAAGACAAACAGAACTTGGGTGATTTAGCGCTTTTGCAAACGTTTTATGAGCAACAACGATTAGATCAGACACGTACGGTAGTTTTTAGTGACCAAACGATGAAGCTGTTCTCTAATCATAACCCGTTGTTAGCGACCGGTAGGAGTGTAGCGCTCCAGCTGTTAGATATATGCCCCGCAGCAAAAACCTTATTTGCCCGCAGTGCGATGGGGCTTGATATACCGGCTCCAAAGCTGAAATAGGAATATGTCGATGTCAGAACAGATTCAAGTGGATGTAGTGATTGTTGGAGCGGGCATGGTCGGTTTGACCTTAGCGGCGGGACTTGCATCGAATGATCTGAATATTCTTATCCTTGAGCAACGCATAGATAGCTTGTTAGATATCGATGCAGTACTGCATGCGCAGACACAAGGTTTCGACCCAAGAGTGAGTGCCTTGACTTGCGCATCTCAGCAGATTTTGACCTCTGTAGGTGCTTGGCAATATATGCAAGATTGTCGCATCAGCCCCTATGAATTTATGGATGTATGGGATGGAGAAGGCACTGGGCATATACATTTTTCCGCTCAAGACCTACATGAGCCTGTACTCGGACACATAGTCGAGAACCGTGTAACACTTGCTGCGCTCCATAAGGTTATAAAGCAAGCTAATAATATTGAGCTTGAACTGGGTGTAAGTGTTGTTGAACTTTCCAATAGTGAAGATGGTTGTCGAAGTATTAGTTTGGATGATGGGCGCGTTATTAAGGCTTCGCTAGTGGTTGCTGCTGATGGAGCGCTATCCAAAACACGTCAAATGGCTGGGATTCCTATGTGGGAATGGGATTATGGCCATGATGCAATTGTGACTACAGTCAAAACAGAAAGGCAGCATGGCGAAACGGCTTGGCAACGTTTTACTGAGGATGGGCCTTTGGCCTTCTTGCCTTTAAGTAGTGATGATCGTGAACATTACTGCTCTATTGTTTGGTCAACATCGCCTCTTCATGCAAAAACACTGATGGCATTAGATGATAAAGATTTTTGTGTTGAGCTTGAGCGGGCCTTTGAGCAGCGTTTAGGTCAGATTCTATCTGTGGATAAACGTTTTTCTTTTCCGTTAAAGCAGCGCCATGCTAAGCGCTATGTGGAACAAAATTTTGCGGCTATTGGTGACGCTGCACATACTATACATCCGTTAGCTGGGCAGGGAGTGAATTTAGGTTTAATGGATGCTGCTCAGCTGGTGGATACGTTGCTTGAGGCGAAAAATCGAGGCGAGAGTATTGGCAGTGAAAACGTTTTAAAGCGTTTTCAGCGTGCGAGACGTACAGAAAATCTTCAAATGTCCGCTGCAATGGAGGGCTTTAAGCGCTTGTTTGATAACGAGCAGCCTTTATTGCGATTGGCACGAAATATGGGGATGAATCTTCTAGATCAGTTAGCTCCTATAAAAAACCATATTGTTCAGGATGCTATGGGATTATCTGGGAATCTACCTACACTGGCAAAACGGCCAATTAAAGAGTAAATGTATAGACTGTGAGATGGTTGTGAGGAGGTCTCTACTATAGTTGCAGAGATGTTTTTAGCCCAAAGATTGAACTAAAGTGAAAATCCCTATAAATTGTCATCCCTTTTTTGCTTTTTAAGCTCTTTTGATATTTATCTATGCTTGAAAATGCAATGAACATTAAAGAGCGGTATTGGTCATCGCCAGGCTATAGAGCGATTTGATTGATGTGCCAAGCCCTTAATAAGAGTTAATAGAATGGGTAGTAAAACAGCACTATACGAAAAGCATCAGGAAATGGGTGCTAAACTTGTTGATTTTGGTGGTTGGGATATGCCCATCCATTATGGTTCTCAGGTTGATGAGCATCATCAGGTGAGAACTGCATCAGGTATGTTTGACGTTTCCCATATGACGGTTGTAGACGTTACCGGAACTGATGCTAAAGAATATTTGCGTTACCTACTTGCTAACGATGTTGTGAAGCTACAGGAAAAAGGCAAAGCGCTATATAGCGGTATGTTAAATGATAATGGTGGTGTTATTGATGACCTTATTGTTTACCTTATGACTGAGCCAGGTGTTTCAGGTGAATGGTTCCGCATTGTTGTTAACTGTGCAACTCGAGAGAAAGATCTGCGTTGGATGGCTGATCATACAGCGGGATTCGATGATGTTGCGTTAACTGAGCAACCAGATCTTGCTATGATTGCCATTCAAGGCCCTAAAGCGATAGAGCTTAGTAAACAGACCGTAGGGGAATCGCGCGCTAAATTGATTGACCAATTGAGTGTGTTTCAGGGACTCGAATCTGAAGGCTGGTTTATTGCGAGAACAGGCTACACTGGTGAAGATGGATTGGAAATCATGTTGCCAGAAGATGAAGCAGCCAAATTTTGGCAGGCGTTGTCGGATAATGGTGTAAAGCCTTGTGGTTTAGGCGCACGTGATACGCTGCGTCTAGAAGCTGGCATGAATCTATATGGCTCAGATATGGATGAGACGATCTCTCCATTAGCGGCTAATATGGGTTGGACGATCGCGTGGGAACCTGAAGATCGCAAATTTATCGGTCGAGAAGCCCTTGAAGCACAAAAAGCGAGCGGCGTAACTGATAAACTTGTTGGCTTAGTTATGGAGTCTAGAGGTGTATTGAGAGCCCATCAAAAAGTTATTGTTGATGGTGTAGGGGAAGGTGAGATCACAAGTGGTTCTTTCTCTCCAACCTTAGGTTTTTCTGTTGCTATGGCGCGAGTGCCAGCCGCAACAGGAGAGCAGGCGGATGTGGAAATTCGTGGAAAACGAGTACCTGTTCGTGTGTTAAGACCATCATTTGTTCGAAACGGCAAGAAAGTTTTCGATTAAGAAATTAGATAAGAACTAAGACCTCAAGGGTAGGAAATAAACATGAGTAACATCCCATCTGAACTGAAATACGTTGCTAGTCATGAATGGATCCGCGTCGAAGGTGACGGTATCGTTACTATTGGTGTAACTGACCACGCTCAGGATTTGCTGGGTGATGTGGTTTTTGTTGAACTACCTGAGGTAGGCGCTGAGCTTGCGGGTGGTGACGAAGCGGGTGTTGTTGAGTCCGTTAAAGCTGCTTCTGATGTATATGCACCATTAAGCGGTGAAATTGTTGCTATCAATGAAGAGTTAGAAGACTCGCCAGAGCTTGTTAATTCCGATCCTTATGGTGATGGCTGGTTCTTTAAGATCAAGCTAAGCGATACTGAAGAATTAAATGATCTATTAGATGCGGAAGGTTATACAGGTCTTTGTGAATCAGAAGCCTAAGCGTATAGCCCTATAAGCCTACGGAACCTTAGGTTCTGTACAAGTTAAATTATTGTCCCGGCTCTATGCCGGGATAATTGTTTATAAAAACTGTCCATAAATGCTGGAAAAACATGTCACTGCAAACACTAAAACTTAATAGTGGCGCTGAGCGTCGTCTTCGGGGTGGTCATCTTTGGATCTACAGTAACGAGGTAGATAATCGTGCTACACCTTTAAAAAGCTTTGCTCCAGGCGAACAGGTGATTGTTGAAACGGATAAAGGTAAGCCCTTAGGTGTGGCTTATGTGAATCCAAATACGTTGATTTGTGGCCGTATTGTTAGTCGTGATTTGAAATATAAGCTGGACCGATCTTTGATCATCCATCGTTTAAAAGTTGCACTTTCCTTGCGTGAAAGTTGTTTTAGCGATGACTGTTATCGTCTGGTTTTTGGCGACAGTGATGGCTTACCGGGTTTAGTTATTGATCGTTTCTATGACATTTTTGTTGTGCAGATATCCACAGCGGGGATGGAAGCGGTATTGGATGAGATCATAGAGTCGCTCAATAAGGTGTTTACGCCTAAAGCTATTTTGCTGCGAAATGATGGCAAAATGCGCGATATGGAAGGTCTTGAAACCTACACGGAGGTTGTACAAGGGGATATTCCTGAGTTGTGCCCTCTGATGGAGAACTCGGTCTCTCTTTTAGCGCCACTACAGAAAGGGCAAAAAACAGGCTGGTTTTATGATCATCGTAACAACCGTGCGCAGATGCAGCGTCATGTTGAGGGCAAACGTGTGCTTGACCTGTTCAGTTACGTTGGCGGCTGGGGAGCGCAAGCGCTTGCAGCGGGTGCATCCCAAGCGATTTGTGTTGATGCTTCTCATTTTGCGTTGGAAGTTGCGGCAGAAAATGCACGTATAAATAATGCAGCGGATCGTTTTGAAGGTTTCCATGGTGATGCATTTGATATTTGTAAGTCGCTGATCGCCGATAAAGAAAAATTTGATATGGTTGTTCTTGATCCTCCTGCGTTTATCCAGAAGAAAAAGGATATACGTAATGGTGAGCGTGCTTATGCGCGAATGAATAATTTTGCGATGCGTTTGCTGAAAAAAGATGGAATCTTAGTGTCTGCATCTTGCTCTATGCACCTTGAACGTCAGCGCTTAGTTGAGATTATTCGTAGTAACAGTCGTGAACTGGATCGTAATGCACAGATTTTTGATCAGGGCCATCAAGGCGCTGATCATCCTGTGCATCCTGCAATTCCTGAAACTGATTACCTGAAATCTTTCTTTGTTCGGGTTTTACCATCTTCATAAATCAAAGGGGTATAGGCTTTGCGTTATAACCGATTAGGAAATACGGATCTCAATGTGAGTGCTATCTGTCTAGGTACTATGACATTTGGCAGTGATCAAAGCGAAGCTGAAGCGTTTGAGCAGATGGATTATGCCTTTGAGAAAGGTGTTAACTTTCTTGATGGCGCGGAAATGTATCCCATTCCAACCTCACCTCAATATCAGGGACGTAATGAGGAGATTATTGGGAGCTGGCTGAAAGCTCGTCAAAACCGTGAACAAATGGTTGTTGCTACTAAAGTGACCGGCCCGGGTGATATGGTGAGTTATCTCCGTCCTGATATGGCGCTAGATAGCCGTAATATCCGCGAAGCAGTCACGAATAGCCTTAAACGTTTACAAACGGATTATATCGATCTTTACCAGATTCACTGGCCTGATCGAGCCGCTAATTTTTTTGGTCAGTTGAATTATAAGCATCAGCCAGAAAAAGATGGTACGCCGTTGCTCGAAACATTGGACGTGATGAGCGAATTGGTGAAAGAGGGTTTGATTCGTCATGTTGGTTTATCTAATGAAACTGCGTGGGGAACTATGAAGTTTTTGCAGTTAGCTGAACAGCATGGCCTGCCTAAGTGTGTGTCGGTACAGAACCCTTTTAATCTACTTAATCGCAGTGTTGAAGTAGGTCTGACTGAGGTGCTACATCGAGAGGAGGTGTCCCTATTACCATATTCGCCATTAGGTTTTGGTGTGTTGAGTGGTAAATATCTTGGAAATGCCCGTCCTGAAGAGGCAAGGTTGACCCGTTATCCTGTGTTTGCCCGTTATTTGAATGAGCAAGGGCAGTTAGCAACGCAGGCCTACGTTGATTTAGCGCGCCAGTATGATCTTGATCCGGCCACTATGGCTCTAGCTTGGGTAAACAGTCGCGATTTTGTATCGAGCAATATTATAGGGGCGAGCAATATAGCGCAGCTAAAAAATAATATTGATTCTATCGACGTTGATCTAAGCAGTGAATTACTTGCTGCCATTGAGGAAATTAATGTTCGTTTCCCTAACCCTTGCCCATAGTTGTTAGGTTATCTTAGAGCAACGTCCTGTTGCTCTAATCTCTTTTTTATTGCCATTTGTAAGTTTTTTGCCAGACTTTGTTTAGTGATAAGACAAATAAGGTGATCTTATGTTGCAAGTAAAAGACGCTATGTATCCCGTTAGTCGCCCACTTAGAACTGATATGTCGTTGGTTTATGCTGTAGAGACGATACTTGAATCGGGCTATCTGGGGTTGCCGGTGGTGGATGTTGATTCAATAGTCGTGGGTTTTTTGTCTGAATTTGACTGTCTGCCCCATCTGTTAAGGGATAGCTACCACTGCGATAGTCATGTGACGGTTGAGACGTTAATGCAGAAAAATCCGCTAGTGGTGTCGCCGACTATGAGTATTGTTGATCTTGCCCAGCAGATGGCTCTAGATAAACCTAAGGTTTATGCGGTTGTGGAACAAGGTAAATTGCTAGGTGTAATAACGCGAAGTATGCTGATGAAGACGTTAAACGAGGCTCTGAAGCAGTGTAATGCGGTAGCGTGATGTTTATCTAGGCTGAGCATACTCCGCTAAGAAGCAGAGTATGCTTTAAATAGATCTAACGTAGATCTAATACCGGCCATAGGTGTTCGTTGGCATGGGCTTCTAGAGTTTCATCTGGATTAACAGCAATCGGATTAGTGACTAGTTGGAGTAAAGGTAGATCGTTATGGGAATCGCTATAAAAATAGCTATCTTCTAACGTATAGGGATTTGCTGATAGCCAGTCATTAAGTCGAGTGACTTTTCCCTCTTGGAAGCATGGGATGCCTGTTACTTTGCCCGTGTAATTGCCATCAATCATCTCAGGATCTGTCGCGATAATGGCATCAACGCCTAATCTGTTCGCAATGGGGCCAGTAACAAAATGATTAGTTGCTGTAATAATTAATAGATAATCATCGCGTTCCCTGTGGTTTTTCAGTAGTTCTAGGGCTTTTGGTAAGATAATGGGCTCTATTTTTTCTGCCATAAATTGCTGATGTAGTGTATTTAGCTTTTCTTTATTGAGTGTTGCTAGAGGACGGAGTGCAAAATCTAGGAACTCATAAATATCTAAACCGCCATTTTTATACTGGTCATAGAAATAGTCATTAGCGCGGCGGTATTCATCACTGTCGACGATTCCTTTTTCACATAAAAACTCTCCCCAAGCGTGATCACTATCACCACCCAATAAGGTGTTGTCTAAATCAAAAATAGCTAAGCTCAATGGGGTATCTCCTATCTGTATTAGATGAACACGATGTCAGTTCGAGAGCATAGGGAGGAACGCAAATGAATGCAATCGCCATTGTATAAGCTTGTGAGGGTTATATGCTTTTTATAATTTTTTCGCCTAAAACAGGCTGTTCTTGTGCTTAATAGTCGTATTCAGGGGTAATATTTTGTCTGAGGATTTGCTGAGTATGAAAGAAGTGTGGAACAATAGCTGAAAAGAATTTAGGGATTGTACAGTGATTGATTCAGATGGGTTCAGGCCGAATGTCGGTATCATTCTGGCAAACTCGCTGGGTCAGGTCCTTTGGGCAAGACGAATAGGCCAAGATGCTTGGCAATTCCCGCAGGGTGGTATCAACGAAGATGAAACACCTGAAGATGCAATGTATAGAGAGTTGCGGGAAGAGATAGGACTTAAAGTATCAGATGTCGAAATTGTCGCGGTGACGCGCGGTTGGCTCAGATATAGGTTGCCCAAACGAATGATCCGGCGCAATTCACATCCAGTGTGTGTCGGCCAGAAGCAAAAATGGTTTTTGTTGAGGATGTTAAGTACAGATAGTGCTGTTGCTATCGATCACACTGATTCGCCAGAGTTTGATGGTTGGAAATGGGTGAGCTACTGGTATCCGCTTGGCCAAGTTGTGTCTTTTAAGCGAGAGGTTTACCGAAAGGCAATGCGAGAGTTATCTCCAAAGCTATCGCGTATTAATGATAAAAAGACCTGAGTGGAGAAATTGAGTGCTGAATGTATTAAGAAAAATTGTGCAAGAGGTAAGTGTAGCTCCTGATTTAGAGACTGTGCTTAACCTCATTGTGCAGAGAATTCAGCGCTCAATGCATACGCAGGTTTGTTCTGTTTATCTGTTTGACCCGAGTGATCAGTGCTATGTGCTGATGGCGTCAGAGGGGTTAAACGAAGAGGCGATTGGCAGTGTGCGTCTGTCAATCGATGAAGGTTTGGTTGGTACGGTGGTAAAGCGTGCAGAGCCAATCAACCTTGAGAATGCTGCTGATCACCCTGCATATAAGTATGTTGAGGCGACAGGAGAGGAGCGATTAAGCTCCTTCTTAGGCGTCCCCATTATTCGTCATCGTGATGTATTGGGTGTGCTTGTTGTGCAGCAAAGAGAGATACGCCGCTTTGATGAAAGTGAAGAGGCCTTTCTTGTTACACTTTCTGCCCAGCTAGCCGGCGCGATTGCCCACGCTGAAGCAACGGGCTCTTTAGGTGCCATCGGTGCACAGTTAACCGATGTGATTGACCTTAAGTTTGAGGGTGTTGCCGGTGTCGCGGGTGTGGCTATCGGTTCCGCTACGGTTATCTCGCCGCCAGCCGATCTAGGTTCAGTACCGGATAAAACAGCGAAGAATATTGCTAAAGAGATCGCTAACTTCCAAGAGGCGCTTAAGCTCGTGCGCCGTGATATCAAAGTGGTCGGTCGAAGCTTGGCGCAGCGTTTAAGATCGGAAGAGCAAGCGTTGTTTGATGTCTATTTGCGCATGTTGGATGATAATGCGCTCGCCGGTGAAGTGGTCTCGCGTATTGAGCAAGGTAATTGGGCCCAAGGTGCACTACGAGAAGTTGTAAGTGAGCATGTGCATCAGTTTTCTATGATGGGTGATCCCTATTTAAGAGAGCGTGCGACAGATATAAAAGATCTTGGACGCAGAGTTTTAGCCTATTTACAGGAAGCTTCCCCTGCACTATTGGAATTTACTGATGAGACTATCCTCGTTGCAGATGAACTTACCCCTGCGATGCTGGGTGAAGTGCCTAGTGAGAAGTTAGTAGGGCTTGTTTCGGTTCACGGCTCTAGTAATTCCCATGTTGCTATTCTAGCTCGCTCAATGGGTATTCCAACCATTATGGGGGCCGTTGATCTGCCGCTTACACGCATTGATGGGCGTCAATTGATTCTTGACGGTTATTCTGGCCGTATCTATGTTCAACCGAGTGAAAAATTACTGACGGCATACAGTGATATTGCGCGCTGTGAACAGGAGCAAGCGACTGAGCTAGAAGCCTTAAAAGATCTTCCTGCAGAAACCAGCGATGGATATGTTATGCCGTTGTGGGTGAATACGGGACTGGTGGCTGATGTCGCTCGTTCTCTAGATCGTGGCGCGGAAGGTATTGGTTTGTATCGTACTGAAGTGCCTTTTATGATTCGTGAGTTTTTTCCTAGCGAACAAGAGCAGGCTGATACCTATCGTAAGCAGATCGAAGCTTTTTCTCCTCGCCCTGTGACTATGCGAACACTGGATATAGGTGGAGATAAGGCGCTTCCCTATTTTCCTATCAGTGAAGAGAATCCATTTCTTGGTTGGCGCGGTATCCGAGTTACTTTAGATCATCCTGAGATTTTTCTAGTTCAAGTGCGAGCCATGCTAAAAGCAGGTGAAGGTTATGACAATCTAAGGATCATGCTGCCAATGGTTACTAGTGTGGGTGAGGTCGAAGAGGCAAGTCGTCAAATTGATCGTGCGGTTCAGGAACTTCAGGATGAAGGTTATGCGATCAAACGTCCGCTTGTTGGCGTGATGGTAGAGGTGCCTGCCGCAGTGTACCAAGTACGTAGGTTTGCACGGCGTGTTGATTTTATCTCTGTGGGCTCAAATGATTTAACCCAGTACCTGCTGGCGGTTGATCGAAATAATCCACGCGTAGCAGGATTGTATGTCAGTTATCATCCTGCGGTACTTAAAGCGTTACAGCATATTGCTCGCGAAGCCCATAAAGAAGGGGTCCATGTATCTATTTGTGGTGAAATGGCTTCAGAGCCCGGCGGTGCTTTACTCTTAATGGCGATGGAATACGATGTGCTCTCTATGAATGCAACGAACTTGCCTAAGGTGAAGTCCGCTATTCGTTCTGTTAGTAAAGCGGATGCGGATAAGTTGCTAAAAGAAGTTATGGCTATGGATGATGCTGATCGCATACAAACGTTTATGAATGAGCGCTTAGAGCAACTTGGTATAGCGCTACCTGCTCAGCCAGTATTAGCTATATAGTCGTCGGCTATCCAATTGGGGGAACTTGAATTAGCTGTTCTTGGCGGCTAATTTTTCCATCTGCTCCGTAGCTTTGTTCTAGTATTTGGGTGGTGCCATCTTTCTCCTGTAGTAATACTGTCGTTGCTCTTGTTCCGTAGTTGCTGGTTTTTATAAAGATTGATGAGAGTATCTTTTCCCATTCGGGGCTTACGCCTGTATCTGGTAGCTGTTCGATCGCTGCTTGTGTCTGATCACTCATAATCCCAATGAGCGACTCAATATCTAAGTTCTTATTTTTTATTGCGTGTGAAAGTTGTGTTTTTACATGCCGGACTTTAGGCCAAGGAGTATCGAGCAATGCATTGCTTAGTGCATATAGGCCTGGTTCGAGCTTTTGGGTCTCGGTCCTTTTGTTTGAAGCGTAGTAAAAACCGGATTGGTCACCGAGTAGTAGATTAAAATCACTAAATTCCATTTGTTCGGATGCTAATTGTTGTAGATAGTGTTGGGCTGATATGTTCGTGCAGAGAAAATTACGTGTTAGCTCGCCCCGTGAACGTAAACTCTTATTCGTTGTCTTATGGCCATCTCGATAGTTTGTTACGGCGGAGAAACGCCCTGTTGTTGTGATGCCTAGCCATGTTCCTGATTTTTCGCAGTCTCGGCCAGCAAGCACTTTTGGCTCATCTTGCCAAAAACTTAATAAATCACTCGGGCGCTGGTAAAACTCATCTCTGTTTGCGATTAGAATAAGCGAATATTTAGGATGGGAGTTATAGGCAAAAGCGATTAGACACATAGTAAATATCCGTTAAATGGGTAAGATAGCGATCCTATTTAAAATCTAACTGTACACTGTCGATTCTAAGTGTTCAGGAATAAAAATTCATACCAGTAAAGGTTTGCGTGATGTTAGTGACCATTTTGACCTATCTTGTTCTTGGTGCAGCTGCGGGTGTTGTTGCTGGCCTATTTGGGATTGGGGGCGGTCTTTTGATCGTGCCTGTGCTTATTTTTTGTTTTGAATTGCAAGGTATGTCATCGGAGGTGTTAACTCATGCTGCGGTTGCGACCTCGTTAGCTACTATTGTTGCAACATCGGTTAGCTCTACATTGGCCCATCACCGTAAAGGTGCTGTGCGTTGGGATATTTTTAAGCCGTTAGCGTTAGGTATATTGGTTGGTGCGGTGCTCGGTGTAAAAACGGCAGGACAGATGAAGGGTGAATGGCTCCAGATTGCTATCGGTTGTTTTGCTATTGCAGTGGCCTTTCAGATGTCTTTGAACTTAAAACCGTCGGCTGGTGAAAAAGACGTTTCGAAGGGGGTATTTGTTATCTCTGGAGGTCTAATTGGCTGGTTGTCGAGTATTTTTGGTATTGGTGGTGGCACATTGACTGTGCCTTATCTAACCTGGGGACGAGTACAGATGCAGCAAGCGGTTGCTACCTCTGCTGCTTGTGGTTTGCCCATCGCGGTGATGGGTGCATTGACTAATATTTGGGAAGGTTGGGGGCACGCTGATATGCCTGAGTGGAGTGCTGGGTATATCTACCTTCCTGCTTTTTTGGGAATTGTGCTTACAAGTACCTTATTTGCCAAGGTGGGAGCTAAGCTTGCGCACAGCCTGCCTGGACCTGTATTAAAGCGAATTTTTGCAGTGTTTTTGCTTTGCGTAGGTTTGCGTTTTTTACTGACTAATTTGCTATAAGGAGATACAGATGTGGGTGCATGATATAGATCCTATTGCCGTTGCTTTAGGCCCTTTGAAAATTCATTGGTACGGTTTGATGTACTTAGTGGGTTTTGCTGCGGCTTGGTGGCTGGGCGTTAGGCGTGCGCGCAGAGCGGGTTCAGGTTGGAGCGAAGAACAGATCTCAGACATTATTTTCTGGGGAGCAATGGGTGTTGTGCTTGGCGGTCGGGCTGGCTATGTCATCTTTTATAATTTTGATAAGTTTATATCTGATCCACTATGGTTGTTTGCTGTATGGGAAGGGGGCATGTCGTTTCATGGGGGCTTGCTCGGGGTTATTGTGGTGATGTATCTGTTTGGTCGCCAGCATAAAAAAACCTTATTTCAAATGACCGACTTTATTGCGCCTTTAATACCCGTAGGTTTAGGGGCTGGCCGTATAGGTAACTTTATCGGTGGCGAACTATGGGGACGAGTGACGGATCAGCCTTGGGGGGTTGTTTTCCCTCGGGCAGGAAATTTGCCGCGACATCCTTCCCAGTTATATGAATTTGTGCTTGAGGGTGTGGTGCTGTTTGTGTTGTTGTGGTGGTTCTCGTCTAAGCCTAGACCTCGAATGGCTGTATCAGGACTATTTCTCCTGTTGTATGGGATTTTTCGTTCGATGGTGGAGTTCGTGCGTGAGCCTGATGAGCACATAATGTTTTTGGCATTTGACTGGCTGACAATGGGGCAATTGCTATCCTTGCCTATGATTATCTTGGGTGCGTTTCTTCTTCTTTGGTCAAAAAGATCGGAGGGTGTAGAACCTGTTGCTCGATGAATTATTGTTAAGGGAGAAAGGTATAGATTGTCGTTAATATGACTTTCTATATCCCTGCATACAGTCTTTTAGACTGAATGCAGGGCGATGGGATAGTAGAATTACACTGAAAATGGATATTGTATGGCGGGGTGATGCTCATAGCCTTCGATTTCAAAGTCATCGAGTGTGACCCATGTTTCTAGATCTTCTAGTGATTTGATATCAGGGTTGATGATCAGTTTTGGTGAGGCTAATGGCTCGCGTTTGAGCTGTACATTTTTCATTAATTCCAACTGGTCTTCATAAATATGTGCATTCACAATTTTATGAAAAGCCTGTCCGGGCTTGTTGCCGGTAATTTGTGCCATGATGGCCAAGAAGAAATAAACCTGAACCATATTGAAATTTAACCCCAGCGGTACATCACAGCTTCTTTGCGTGCTGTTCAAGTATAAAGTATCGCCGAGTAGGGAAAAATGATGGCTGTACATACAGGGACGTAAACATCCCATGTGGAACGCGCCAGGGTGATAGAAAGTGAAAATTTCGCCGCGATCATCAATGCCGTTGGAAAGGTCATCTACAATTTTGCGAAGTAGATCAATTTTTCCGCCATCGACTTTAGGAAAGTTACGTCCGATCTTGCCATAGATTAATCCACAATCATCAGTTCCTTTGCGATATGGATTGGCAAGCCAGTCTGAATTATCGTTTGCGTTAGCATCCCAAGTTTTGGTGCCGATTTTGCGAAAATCAGCCGCGTTATCGTAGCCTCGGATATAACCGATAATCTCTGCTATGGCAGCTTTGTAAAAGCTTTTACGGGTTGTAACAAGAGGGAATTCCCCATCTTTTACGTTATAGGTAAGATCAGCGTCGATAATGGTTAGGCACTTCTTGCCTGTTCGCTTGTTGTCAACCCAGATACCTTGATCGACTATTCTTTGGCAAAGATCTAGATATTGCTTCATGGCTTTGTTATTAACCTGAATTCGATTTGAGACTAGTTTATGATAACGATAAAAAAGAATGCCATGTTAGCAGTTTTTTAAAATTACGGTAGAAGGAGTGGGCGTGAAGTTAGCCATCATTGTTGCTCAAGATAAAAATCGGGCAATCGGTATTAATAATAAGTTGCCTTGGCATCTACCAGAGGATCTTCGCTATTTTAAGCAGGTGACCATGGGTAAACCAATTATTATGGGGAGAAAAACATTCGAGTCTATCGGGCGGCCATTGCCGGGTAGGGTGAATATTGTTATATCGCGTCAGGAAAATTATGCCCCAGAAGGGGTGAGAGTTGTTAATAGTTTGGATGATGCAGCTGAATTAGCTGAAAGTATCTGTCTAATTGATGGCGCCGATGAAGCAATGATTATCGGTGGTGCGCAGATATATGCTCAGGCGATTGATAGAGCTGATCGTTTATACTTAACGGAAGTCGATGCAGAGATTAATGGTGATGCATGGTTTCCAGAGTTTGATCGTTCTGCTTGGAATGAGCTCGGACGGGAAGACTTTTTGGCTGAAGGGCCAAATCCCTATAATTATAGTTTTATCGTGTTAGATCGAATTTAATCAAAAAAAGGCTAAGTAGTATGACGGTCCGTTCGTTGTTGTCTATTTTGGCTGATGGCAAGTTTCATTCAGGGCGAGAGCTGGGAGATGAGGTTGGTGTTAGTCGTAGTGCGATCTGGAAGCATGTACGTCGTTTTGAAGACGGTGGTTTAGAGATTTTCAGTGTTAAAGGGCGTGGATATCGAGTCCCAGGTGGTCTTGAACTACTCGATGTAGAGCGTATTCAGCAGGGGTTATTGCCTGAGGTTAAATTGTTGATCAGGGATCCTGATTTGCGGCTGAGTATCGAATCCACTAATGAATTAGCGATGGAGGCCAGTCAGCGTGGTGATTGTCATGGTCGCTTGTTCTTGGCTGAGCAGCAATTAGCTGGCCGCGGACGTAGAGGTCGTGAGTGGGTAAGTCCGTTTGCTCGTAACCTGTATTTCTCTTTGGTTTGGCGTTTTGAGCAAGGTGTTGCTGCACTTGAAGGTTTAAGTCTTTTAGTGGGTCTTGCTATTGTGCGAGCCTTGGAAAAGATGGAGATCCAAGGTGTCGAGCTTAAATGGCCGAATGATCTTTTACATCAAGGTAAAAAACTTGCTGGAATCTTGCTCGAAGTTCATGGTGAGGCTTCCGGTCAGTGCCAGGTTGTTATTGGTGTCGGTATTAATGTTGAGATGCCGAAAGCAGTAAGTGAGGCTATAGATCAACCATGGACCGATCTGAAGACTATAACTGGTGGAGTGGTAAGCCGTAATCAATTACTAGCGGTTATCCTTAATGAGTTAGTGGTTTGTTTGGAGCGTTTTGATAAGGAAGGCTTTGTGGGGTTGGTTGATGAGTGGCAATCTCGTCACGCTATGCAAAACGAGGCGGTTATTCTGCAAATAGGTGATGAGTTTGTGGAAGGGGTATGTCGGGGTGTTGATGGCTCTGGTGCTTTGTTGCTTCAGTCTGCTGCCGGTATCAAGGCTTATCATGGTGGTGAAATTAGTGTTAGACGTCCAGTATGATTTTAGAGATTGATGCAGGTAATACCTTTGTTAAGTGGCGCTTGCTCAATCACTTAGATGTAGTGAAGCGTGGGCGCTTTTTAACAGAACAGTTAAATCGAAGTATACCCGTTGAATGGCAGGCGCCAGTTACTGAGATTAGAGTTGCCTCCGTGGCTGGTAAGGATGTCAATCAGCAGATAGGATCCGTTCTCTCTGGTTATCACGCCATAGAAATACAGTTTGCGCAAACTACATATGTCTGTGCCGGTGTGAAAAATAGCTATGCACAAGCAGAACGCATGGGAGTTGATCGTTGGTTGGCAATGCTGGCTGCCTACAATAACGTCAAACGCGCTTGCTGTGTTGTGGACTGTGGTAGCGCTATCACGATCGATTTCATTGATGCCGCCGGTGAGCACCAAGGTGGGTATATTTTACCGGGACTTAGGTTGATGAAACAGGGTTTGTTGTCTAATACAGCTGAAATCCAAGTTGATCGATCTATGTCTTCTTTTGATCTTGAGCCGGGTAGAGATACGTCTGCGGCGGTTGATCATGGTATTAATTACCTGTTTCTTTCTTTGGTTGAAAAGGTCGCCAGAGATATTAATACACCTATGGAGTCATATCAGTTATTTGTCACGGGTGGGGATGGGCAGTTGTTTGCTTCCCTTGTTGAGGGGGCTGAATATTTCTCTGATCTTGTGCTTGATGGTCTTGCTTGGAGTCTAAGTCCGTAATGCTACGTTGGATTTGTCTGTTTGCCTTATTGGCAAATGCGCTTCTTTTGTTGTGGTATTCGGTACAGGCTCCGCGTACGGTCCCGCGTCTCGAAAGCCACTCTAGCGATATTGATACATTACGTCTTGTCGGTGAGATTAATCCTCTATCATTGGTTTGGCTGAGTGGGGATTCTGACGTTTCATCATGTGTAGAGTTTGATGGTTTTAAAAGTCGGGTCAAGGCTGGTGCTGTAAAGCGATTTGTTTATGAGCAGGGGTTTGCTTCTGAAATAGACGAAGTTCGAGTTCAAGTTGAACGTAATCATAAAGTGATTGTGGTGCTGCCGGCTGAATTAAATAAGCGCATGGAAGTTATAGATTACTTAGAAAGTTCAGAAGGCTTGGAATCGGAAGAGATGTTTGATTTTGAGTATGTGATCGCAGGTTTTAAAGGTAGGGCAGAGGCTGAAGAGAAGCTGATGCAGCTGAAAGCCGCTAAAATAAAGGCGCGCATTGAGTTTGAGCGGGTAAGCGAGTTACGTTTTAGGGTGCGTGTTTTTGAGTATATTGATCGAAAATTATCCAATGAAATCAAAGAAGTAGTGGTAGAAAGCTATTCTGTAGAAAAAAATGAAAAAAAAGTGTGTCAAAGGGTTGCAAGCATAAGGTCTACTGAGTAATATACGCGCCACTTCGTTGTTGAGAAGCCGGTATAGCTCAGTTGGTAGAGCAACTGACTTGTAATCAGTAGGTCCGGGGTTCGACTCCTCGTGCCGGCACCATCTCAGGCCAGACGAAGTATTGAAATTGTTGGTGGGGTTCCCGAGTGGCCAAAGGGATCAGACTGTAAATCTGACGCGAAAGCTTCGGTGGTTCGAATCCACCCCCCACCACCATTCATTGCAAGGCGGGTATGGTATAGTGGCTATTACCTCAGCCTTCCAAGCTGAAGAGGCGGGTTCGATTCCCGCTACCCGCTCCAATGACCTATTGCTCAAGTAGCTCAGGGGTAGAGCACACCCTTGGTAAGGGTGAGGTCGGCGGTTCAATTCCGCTCTTGAGCTCCAGAATTTATTTTAGGGTAGATATAGAAATATATCTGCCCTTTGTTATATTTGGCGCTTTGTAAATTAATTGTACTGGTAGAGACCGATGGCTAAAGAACAATTTGAACGCTCAAAACCGCATGTTAACGTTGGTACAATCGGCCACGTTGACCACGGTAAAACTACACTTACTGCTGCTCTGACTCGCGTATGCGCTGAGGTTTGGGGTGGTGCTGCAGTTGCATTCGATGGTATCGATAATGCTCCAGAAGAGCGTGAGCGTGGTATCACAATCGCGACTTCACACGTTGAGTATGATTCTCCAGAGCGTCATTACGCACACGTTGACTGCCCAGGACACGCGGATTATGTGAAAAACATGATCACAGGTGCTGCACAGATGGATGGCGCGATTCTAGTATGTGG